>NZ_MOWP01000078.1:0-1478 GCF_001983215.1 Frankia sp. CcI49 | reverse complement strand
GTTGCGGGTCTTTTTGGTGATCAGGTGTTGCGGTCGCCGGGGGAGATCGCGTTGGTTGCGGGTGCGCGGAGTTTCACGTTTGCGGGGTTGTCCGCGGAGGTGAACCGGTATGCGCGGCTGTTGCTGGAGCGGGGTGTGCGCCAGGAGCACAGGGTTGCGCTGCTGCTGCCGCGTGATGAGCGGATGGTCATCGCGATGTTCGCGGTGTTCGCGGTGGGTGCGGCGTATGTGCCGGTTGATGCGGAGCTGCCCGATGAGCGGATCGGTTACATGCTCGAGGTGGCGGGTCCGACGGTCACGCTTGTCACTGATCGTGATGTGGCACGGCTCGGGCCTGCGGCGGGGCGGGTGGTGAATCTTGACGATGTGGTGGTGCGGGCGCGGGTCGCGGAGCTGGCGGATGGGCCGGTCACTGTGGCCGAGCGCGGGGGGGAGGTGTCGCTGGATCATCTGGCGTACATCATTTTCACGTCCGGTTCGACGGGTCGACCGAAGGGTGTCGCGGTCGGTTATCGGGGTCTGACGAACATGTATGCCAACCATGTGGAGAAGATCTTTGACCGTGTGGTGGCTCATCAGGGCGGGCGGCGGATGCGGATCGCGCATACGACGTCGTTTTCGTTCGATGCGTCGTGGGAGCAGCTGTTCTGGCTGCTTAACGGTCACTCGGTGTATGTGATCAATGAGGAGATGCGTCGGGATCCGCAGCAGCTGCTTGCGTACTACGACGATCAGCGCATCGATGGGTTCGACGTGACTCCCTCGTACGGGCAGGTGCTCGTGGATGAGGGTTTGCTGGAGCGTGACCGGCCGGCGGGTCGGTCGGTGTCGGCGGACGCGACGGGCGTGGTGTTCGTGTCGCTGGGCGGTGAGGCGGTGCCCGAGCGGCTGTGGCAGCAGTTGCGAGATGCCCCGGGTGTGGAGTCGTACAACCTGTACGGGCCGACCGAGTACACGAWCAATGCGCTCGGTGCGGATCTCGCCGACAGCTCGAACCCGAGTGTGGGTACGCCGATCTTCAACACTCGGGCGTACATCCTGGATCAGAATCTGCAGTTTGCCCTGCCCGGTGTTCCCGGTGAGCTGTATCTCGCGGGTGCGGGTAATGCGCGCGGCTACTGGGAGCAGCCCGCTCTCGCCGCTGAGAGGTTCGTGGCGTGTCCGTGGGAGCCGGGGGTGCGGATGTATCGCACGGGCGACCTGGCCCGGTGGAACGACGAGGGGCGTATCGATTTCCTCGGTCGTGTCGATGAGCAGACCAAGATTCGCGGGTACCGGATCGAGCCAGGGGAGATCCGTGACGTGCTGGAGGCGCATCCGGACGTCATGCGTGCTGAGGTCATCGCGGCGGACCATCCTTCCGGAGGGAAGTTCCTCGCTGCCTATGTCACCACCGCCCGCGTCGATGGCAGTGATGACGCACTCCGCCGGTCGCTCCGCGAGCACGCGACGCAGCACCTCCCCGACTACATGATCCC
>NZ_MOWP01000077.1:0-1723 GCF_001983215.1 Frankia sp. CcI49 | reverse complement strand
CCGGGTGATCATGTTTTGTCCGGGATGATCGGGTTTATGGCACGTGGGTACCGGCCGGTCCGGCGGGATCAGTTGTTCCTGCTCCCTCCGGACATGACCGACTGGCTCCCGGACGATCATCTGGTGTGGTTCCTGCTGGACGTGGTCGCCGAGCTCGACACCTCGGGGTTGCACGCCCGGTACCGCACGGGTGGGGTCGGGCGGGCGGCGTACGACCCGGACATGCTCCTTGCTCTGGTCGTCTACGCCTGGTCGCAGCAGGTCCGCTCGTCCCGGCGGATCCAACGGCTGTGCGAGGTCGATGTCGCGTTCCGGCTGATCTGCGCCGGTGACCTCCCGCACCATGCCACGATCTCCCGGTTCGTCGCGGGCTGCCAGGACACGGTCACTCACCTGTTCACGCAGGTGCTGGCGTTGTGCGCACGAGCGGGACTGGTCCGCCTCGGCCTCGTCGCGCTGGACGGCACGAAGATCGAGGCGAACGCGTCGCTGGGAGCGAACCGGACCCGGACCGGGATCGACCGGGAACTCGCCGCGTTCGCGGAGAACATCGTGGCCGAACAGGTCGCCACCGACACCGCGGAGGACACCCTGTTCGCCGACCGGGTCGGGGACGAACTCCCCACCGAGCTCACCGACCSGACCRGCCGCCGGGCCCGGCTACGGGCCGCGCTCGACCACCTCGACCGGCGCGACGGACCCGACGACGAGGACGAACCCCCCGCACCCCGACCGGAGGTGATCGCCACCGGCCGCCGGGGCGCCGGGCGGCCCGGCGCCGGCGTCGACCGGGTCACCGAGGCGCGGGCGGTCCACGCTCGGGTCCTGGCCGAGGTCCGCGCCCACCACGACCAGGCCACCGCCCGGCGGGAAGCGAGAACCGCGGCAGGGCGGCGGGCCGGCCGCCGGCCGGTCCCACCCGAGGAACACCACCGGGTCCGCGCCGCCGCCGCCGTTCTCGCCGCCGCCGAGGCCGCCGCCGCACGTGCGGAGAAACCCCAGGCCGACCGGCCGGCCCGACACGTCAACGTCACCGATCCGGACAGCCGGGTCATGCCGACCCGGCGCGGGTGGATCCAGGGCTACAACGCCCAGCTCGTGGCCTGCTCCGGTCAGGTCATCCTCACCGCCGACGTCACCGACCAGACCAACGACGTCGCCCAGTACCTCCCGATGGCCACCGCCGCCCAGGCCGCCACCGCGGGTCTGCCCGTGAGCCTGACCCGCGGCCGGCCGAGGGGTATCGGGCTGATCGTCGCGGACAGTGGCTACTGGTCCCCGCGGGCCGCGGCCCATCCCGGACCCGACCGGCTGATCGCGACCGCCAGCCGACGCACCCTGACCCGCCAGCCGATCCCGGACGGGCCACCCGACATCGACGCCACCACCCGGGAACAGATGACCCGCAGGCTCCTCACTCCCGACGGGCGTGAGAGCTACAAGCAGCGCGGCGCGACCATCGAACCCGTCAACGGACAGATCAAGGACGTCACCGGGCTCCGCCGGTTCCGTCGCCGCGGCATGGCCGCGGTCCGCGCGGAACTCGTCCTGACCTGCACCATCCACAACCTGCTCAAACTCCACCGCGCCACCGGCCCCCGCCCAGCCACCAGCTAAGCGGGGCCCGGCCTCGGCCGGCGGCAGGTCACCAGACCCGCACACCCAACGATCACCCGAATCCCCGCCACCAATTTGCTACAGGCTCCCTGACGACCAAAATCCT
>NZ_MOWP01000076.1:0-1773 GCF_001983215.1 Frankia sp. CcI49 | reverse complement strand
CCATCGGCAATGACCACCCGGGCAGCGGAATCCTGCAGGATCGCCGCCACACGCTCCGCCGGATACCCCGGATCCACCGGCACATACGCGGCACCCGCACGCAGCACCGCAGTCAGGGAAATCACCAGGTCCACCGAACGCGGCAGGACCACCGCGACCCGGTCACCCACCGTCACACCCCGCCCAGCCAGAAGCCGGGCCAGAGCGTTCACCCGACCATCGAACCCCGCATACGTCAACACCCCACCATCCGCGTCATCCACCACCGCGACCGCCCCCGGAGAACGCACCACCTGATCCCGGATCAGCCCATCCACCGTCACCGCCGGAACCACCACCCCCGCACCCACCGACCACCCACCCACCGACGAGACGTCGGTGTCGAACAGCACCTGAAGATCGGCGATCCGTGTTTCGGGGCGGGTCGCGATTGTGGTGAGGGTTCGTTGTAGGAGAGCGAGGAAACGCTCCGCGGTGCCCGGGTCGAACAGGTCAGTGGCATAGCTCAGGGACCCGGTGAGGGTGTGCTGGGCCTCGTCCACGTAAATGTCCAGGTCCGTCTTGACCGCTCCGAGGGAAGCGCGTTGTTGCCGAGCGGTGACTCCGGGGAGATTGAGCGGGTCGGGCCCGCCGGACAGGTTCTGGTGGGTGAGCATGACCTGGAAGACCGGGTTGCGGGCAACGGACCGGTCGACGCCGACGGCGGACACGATGTGCTCGAACGGTGCGGCCTGGTGGGCGAGCCCATCCAGCACTGTCTGCCGGACGCGCCCGAGGAGCTCGCTGATCGTGTCGTCGGGTCGGAGCCGGTGGCGCAGGGGGAGGGTGTTGACGAAGTACCCGACCAGGTTCTCCAGGCCGTCCTCAGTGCGGCCCCCGACCGGGGAACCGATCACTACGTCGTCTCCTCCGCCGAGCGCGGAGACCGTCAGCGCGATCGCGGCCTGCACGATCATGAACATGCTCACGCCGTTGCGCTGCGCGGCGCCCCGCAACCCCGCCACAGTCTCGGACGCGACGGCGAACTCGGCATCACCGCCCTGGTGGGTGGGCTCAGCAGGGCGAGACCGGTCCAGGGCGATCGTGGATTCCTCCGGCGCGTCAGCGAGGGCATTACGCCAATAGCTCAAGTGCTGAGCGAGTTCGGAATCCGGGTCGGCGGGATCCCCGAGGATTTCTCGTTGCCAGATCGCGTAGTCGGCGTACTGCATTTTCAGCGGCGCCCACCCCGGCTCACGACCGGCCGACCGGGCCTGGTATGCGGTTGACAGGTCCCCCAGCAGCACCGGCAGCGACCATTCGTCAACCGCATGGTGATGCACCGCCAGCACCAGTACCCACTCCGTGCCAGCCTCCCGCAACAAGCCGGCGCGGAAGGGAATGTCTGCCGCCAGGTCAAACCCCCGCCGCACGAAGTCGGCGATCCGTTCCTCTGCGGCGTCACCCCCGGAACCGGAGAGATCCTCCGGGATCAGTGTGAGGCGAACGCTCGCGTCCTGGGCAGGGACGACCACCTGACGCAGCCGCCCGTTGTCTTCCACGATCAGGGTTCGCAATGCCTCGTGCCGGGTGACTACATCCTTCACCGCAGCATCAAGTGCGCTGACGTCCAGTTCTCCGGACAGGCGAAGCGCCATTGGCACCACATACCTGCCCCCCGGCCCGCCCAGGCGATCAATTACCCAGAGTGCTTGCTGTCCGAAAGACGCCGGGAGGTTCGCGGGCCGCGGTAGATCCCCGATCCGCAACGCTGGAATCGTCGAGACACCCGAG
>NZ_MOWP01000075.1:0-1893 GCF_001983215.1 Frankia sp. CcI49 | reverse complement strand
ACCCACGATTTCCAGACCCCTGTGAAGAGCACCACTCACCACCAGAAGACCTTGAAAAGCCCCGACCACAGCCCCTCCACGACCAGCCATGCCCGTATTTTCCCGATGCCGTACGGCCAGCGTCACCGGTTCAACACCGGCATGCGAACCGGCCTGCGCAGAGCGTCCGCGACCGCTCCACGTGCGCAGCGAATTTCTTTTCTGGGCCAGCTCCCGACCGGCTCAGAGCACAGGTAAATCACCCGCCGATGACGGTAGACAAAGTGACCGAAACACCGACACGGCTCCTTCGGGAGGCTGGGACGGTATCGCCCGATTCGCTCGATATCTCGCCAGAAAAAGGGCGGGCGGATCAGATCCCTGCTCATGCGGCGCGCCCCGGCACCGGCGGCGGCCCGCCCACGGGACCGACAGGGCCGAAGGCTCGCCAGGGGCGGGAAGCCGCGGACGTTCCAGCGCTTCTGCCCTGTGGAAGTCGACACGCCGACGTCCAGCCGTTGGCACACGCCGAGACCCGCCCTCGGCCGCGGGCACCCTCCGCTCGCCAGTGCTGATTATCTAATCGGATAACCCACGGATAGGATGGTGCCTGTGGAACCCGATCGGGACACCCGTGAGGTCATCGCGTTGCTGGATCGCGCGTTGGCTGACAGTGGCCTGAGCCAGGCAGATTTCGCCGTCGCGCTGGGTACCTCGGCCTCGAGGCTGTCGACCTACCGTTCGGGCCGGACCAGGCCGACCGCGGTGTTCTGCGTCCGCGCACTCAGGGTCGCCAGCGCGCTGGCCGCCGCACGCTCCTCCCGGCTGATGTCCGCACCGGAGACTGCCACGGCGATTCGGCACGCGATGGGCGACGAGGACCGAGCGTGGCGGATGCTGTTGCAGGGCCGCGACCACCTCAGCCTCCTCCTCGACCAGCAGGACGGCTGCCCCGGGGCGTGGGAGGCCGCGCCGCCGTCAACGGGAAGCCCCGGCTTCGACGTCCTGCTCGCGGCGCTGGCTCGCAGAGAGTTCGACCGGGCAGGAGTCGAGCCGCCCGCCTGGTGTGAAGCGCAGCGTCTCCCGCTGCCCTGGGTGCCCGAGCACCCCTTCCTCGACCCCGACGAGGTGATCGCCGCTACTCCCGACGATCTGAAGCGTCTCAATGTCTTCGTCCCCGCCCGTGACCTGTTGACCGCATGAACGAGCGGTACGAGTTCTCCGCGGCCGAGATCGTCGCTTTGCTGGCCAGGCTCGACGAGCGGCTGCGCGCACGAGGAGTGTCGGGGTCGGTGTTCGTCGTCGGCGGCGCGGCCGTCGCCGTGACGTCGGGTCGGGATCTGCGGCGCACCGAGGACGTCGACGCGATCACGTCAGACAGCGTGGTTGTCACCGAGGCCCGTGAGCTCGCACGCGCGGAGGGCCTTCCGGAGAACTGGCTCAACACCAGGGCGGGCATGTGGATGCCGCCGCTACCAGCGGAGGCTTCCACCCCAGCGCCTGGCCCCGGGCTGCATGTGACCTATGCATCGGACGGCTTCCTGCTCGCCACCAAGCTGATCGCCCAACGCCGCAAGGACGCGGCGGACATCCGCGAGCTCGCGGACCGGACCGGACTGGCCGAGGCGACCGCCGACCAGCTCGAAGCACTGATCTATCAGTACTACACCGACCCCGGCATCCTCGAGTTCATCGTCGATGGGAACGACGTCGCGGGCGAGGTGCGGCTCCTGGCCGAGCGGGCCGCGCGGATGCTCGCGCGGCGGTGACCAACCTGGCGGCGACAGGCAGGGCAGAGCCTGACCACCCGCATGAACACGGACGCGGAAACGCCGGTACGCCCGGACGTCTTGTGAACGTCACGGGCGCACCGGCGTCATACCCAGGGCGGTAGCCCCAGCCCTGATCCACACC
>NZ_MOWP01000074.1:0-2317 GCF_001983215.1 Frankia sp. CcI49 | reverse complement strand
ATCTGCACCCAGTTCGTCCCCGACCCGGAATACACATACACACCCTGCTTGTCCGGAGTCAGCGAGTACAACCGATCACCCGTCACCACGAACTGCGCGCCGGGCCCTCCGATGACCTCCCACCGGCCCGGGGAACCGAGGTACCGGGAGATGTCACCGCTGTCCCGGCTGGTCGCGAAAAGGCCGTAGCCTCCGCCGTAGAGCTTCCCGGTGGGCCCGCCGATCGGAACCCAGTTCGTGCCGGACCCCGAGTACACCTCGACACCGCTGCGGTCAGGGGCAATCCGGTACACCCCGCCGCGCGCTGTGGTCGCGCGGCCCTGCTGCTGCGCCGGCAGGCCGGATGCCGGCACCGCCTGGGCGGACGGCAGGGCAGCGGAGTTCCCGGCCCCGGTGACCGCCGAGCCGCCAGGCACCGAACCGGCGGCCATGCCCGCATCCGAGCCGGAAAGCGGCACGCCGCCGCCCGCGACGGAACCGGTACCGGCGCCCGGGCCGCCTGACGGCGACGAGCCCGTCAGCACCGAACCCGTCTCGACGCCCGGGTCGGCCCCGGGGTCGTCCCCACCGGCCAGACGATCGACAGGCCCGTTGTGCCGGGTCAGCAGAAGCACGGCCGCGACGAGCACCACGAGCGCGGCGACGGCCGCGGCCAGCACGCCGCCGAGCCGGGACCGGCCGCGGCGACGACCACGGCGACGACCGTCGCTGTCCGGCAACGTGGGCGTCGACGACTTCGCTTCCTGCGCGGGCGCGGGCGCGGGCTCGGACGCGGCCGGCAGTGCGGACGCCACCTCACCCGCGGAGTCCTCCGCGCCGCCGACGGAACCGCTGGCGCCCTCGGCACCCTCGGAATCCCCGGAATCCCCGGATCCGAACGGTTCCTGCGGGGTGAGGACGTAGCGCGTCAGGTCGGCGAGAACGGTCGGCGGCAGCCAGCCCTCGCCGACGCGAAGCCGTTCGTCTGTTGACTGCCTCCGACACAGGCTGATCAGATCGGTGGGCGTGGGCCGGGCCGCCGGATCCTTTTCCAGGCAACGCTCCAAAATGCCGCGGATCTGCTCCGGGCAGCTGTCCCAGTCGGGCTGCTCGTTCACGATGCGGTGGAACACGGCGACATCCGCGCCGAACGGCAGCTCGCCGGTGGCCGCGTAATAGGCGGTGGCCCCGAGCGAGAAGACGTCACCCGAGGTGTCCAGGGCTTTCCCGCGAATCTGCTCGGGCGCCATGAAGGCGGGTGTGCCGACCGGTTCGCCGGTTCTGGTGAGCCGCACCGACGACGCCTCGACAGCTCGGGAGATGCCGAAGTCGATGACCCGCGGGCCGTCGGCGGCAAGGATGACGTTCCCCGGTTTCAGATCCCGGTGGATCACGCCCGCCACATGGATGGACTGCAGTGCCTCGGCGACCCCGGCGATGAGCACGAGGACGCTTTCCGCCGGCAGCGGGCCCTGGCGGGCGACGGCCACGGCGAGGGAGGGCGCCGCGACGTAGGCGGTCGCCATCCAGGGGCGCGGGGCCTGGGCGTCGCTGTCGATGACCGGGGCGGTGTACAGGCCCTGGACGCGTTGGGCGATCGCCACTTCCTTCTCGAAGCGGCGGCGGAACTCGGGGTCGGAGGCGAACTCCGGCCGGGCGACCTTGAGCGCGAGCGGCCGGCCACCAGGGGTGTAGGACAGGTACACCGCACCCATGCCACCGGCGCCGATCCGGGCCCGGAGCCGGTAGCCGCTGATCTCGCGAGGGTCCTGGGGCGTGAGCGGATTGAACACCGCATCCGGGGCCGGCCCCGATCCGTCAGGTGCGCCTGGTGGCGTACCGTTCATCGGTCTCCCTCAGGGTCGGGTTCCGTGCCGCACAGCGGTGACCAGCACAAACAGCCCAGCGCCGGCCATTCAGCCAAAACAATAGCCAACCCTGACTCTATGCATCATTCAGGGCGCGGCACGCGAGACCTCGTCCGCGGTCGCCGCTCCCGCCCCACCCCGCCCCGCCCCGCCGCCTGAGGCGACCAGCCATGACCGCGGCCCGGCCGCCAGCCGGCCGAACGCACAAAATGCCGGTGTGCCCGGACGTCTCGTGGACGTCCGGGCACACCGGCATGATCACCAGAGCACCGACTCCGGCACGGTTCTCACCGGGAGGTGCTCCGCAGTGCGGCCCGAGGGCTCACCCGGGCTCAGACCTTGTGGCCCCAGCACGGCTTCGAACTCACCCACGGACTCGAACCCTGCTGCGCATACAGAATATGCGCACGCTTCCACTGCTCAGCCACACTCGCGTTCTGCGGCAGACCCTTACCACCCACCGCATGCCA
>NZ_MOWP01000073.1:0-2970 GCF_001983215.1 Frankia sp. CcI49 | reverse complement strand
CTCACCCGGAACGTTCTGCAACGACAAGCTGCGTAGGGTTGCTTCATCCCATTCTTGCTGCCACACGTTGCTGGCAGCCGATACGTAGCTGCGGAGAGCGTGAGCGCTCATACAGCCTTGAAGTTTCGATACCGTGAAACTGCGGGCAGTCGCTGCGGGTCTGACCGGTAGTCAGTCCAAATCTTTGCCCACGTGTCTTGGACTGCTTTCTGATCTTTCTTTACACCATCCATGTGCCACGAGCGAGCGAAGTATCCTCTATTGACTCCAGACAGCCAGTCGCTGAACGTCCGGTCCACGTCGTCAACCGAGTTGAGTGCTTCACTGTAAGTGCATAGCCATTGAAAGTAATCAGCCGACAGAATCGTTAGGCTAATTTTATTGAAAAGATTGCTCCTCCTTGTATCTCCCCACCCATTCTCGGCGTCAGGGTCGGGATCACCGAAATAATCCTTCGTGAGTGAAAAAAACCTGATAAAGACGGCACGCCACGGGCCGTCGGGTGCCTTCCATGCCTCAAATTTTCTTTTACCCTCGTAGGTCGCCACGAGAGCAGAATCTGGGAGAAAGAAACGCTTCCATTTATCTGCATGGTCAACGCGTGAGCCATAAATGCGGCCTCCGCGTAGTTCCCGAAATATGGAGCTCAGGCCGCGTAGTACATTCCATTGGAGATACTCAGGCCTGTCACCAGCCATACCGGTTTGCACAACGCCCCGGAATGGACTATCGTCGGCGCGGGCGAGGTAGGCTATTGCGCGACTGTCGTCGAGGGGAATAGCGGCAGCCCGTAGACGCTCGGCGACGGGTTCAAGCTCCTTGGTTGAGAGACTTGTAGAGACAATAGTCCCCAAGAGAGCCTTACCCATCGGGGTGGCCTTCTGATTAACCACAACAAACTGGAAAACATGCTCGCTTGGCGAAGCATCGAGAAGCAGCGAGACGGGTAGGCGACGGGCATGCCGGTCAATAGCGGCACGGTCAGCTGCCGCTCCATCCATTCCCTCATCGATAGCGGAGAAGATGTCCTCTTGACCGGAAGTATTCGCTACCCTCTTGGCGACTTCGACTGCGCCGCGCAGGCGATGTTGCCCATCGACAAGGACAAGAGGTCTGAGATAAGAGAGCATTGCTGTTTTTGTGAAGCCCAGAATCTCGGGCATCCGAGACCCTTCGGTCAAGCGCCGAAGGACCTCGATCCTKGCTTTAAGCTCTCGATGAAAGTCAACAATTTGCGTTTCCTCCRCTAGCAAGAGCGAACCCAATTCGCCATTGTCGTCGGAGCCGGGAATATCTTCCTCGTCCTCATCGGCCGAGTTGCTATCATCAAGCGAGTCGAGAAATCCGCCAACGATTGACTGGTCGGGAAGCTGCCTGAGTAGATTGTTTACGTAATCGTTGTCTGCGGATTTGCCTTGGAGCTCAGGTATGCGATTTTCAAGTTTAAGCACGACTCGCTCCATCAACTCGGCGAGGCCAAGGCCGTCAAGAACCTCCTCTCTGATTTCCAGATCGCCAAAACTGGAGTCTTCTGCAATTGGCTTGAAGGTAACCGAATGCTCGTCTTGCAATGCACAGAGTAGTGGGTTCTGTACTACGTTTCTGTCGTCATCAAAAAACTGAGTAAGCTCGCGGAGGCGCGCTTGGTTAAACTCGCGCTGGAATCCTACGGTCTCCGGAGATTCGCTGTCGCCGCTATCGACGCGGCGTCGCTGGGGAATGCCTACCCACTGCTCTATCTGAGTTGCTGGCGCGTCAAAAAGGAGCAGTGATTTACTGTTTTTCGTCTGTTGCGTCCTGTACGCAGCGTAGCGATAGGTACGTACAGTCACACTCGTCTCCAGATGGGCAGCGTCTGACTATGACCACACCACACTAGCGAAGTGCTGGCCGTGGTCGTTACGGTCTTACGAGGTTAGAACACGGTGAAGGTTGGTTGGTCCCGAGGAGGGATGCGCGAGGTGGTCGCGTCGCGGACCGCTCGGGGTCCTAGCTGGGGGTCTCACGCACGACGTGTCGGGCGAGCTCATCGCTGGGAGTCACGTCCTGCCCATGCTCCTCGAGATGGAGCCGTGCGAGAACACGAGGAGCCACTACAGCTCGCCCGGGTGCATGGCAATCAGCGCCATGCGATCTCGATGGCGCCTTCCATCGCGGGTTGCAAGGCCGGAAGCGCACCGTGTCCTCGTCTGCCTCGACTAGGCGCGCGATCGCCGGCGCACCGCTCGCCGACCCCATGATCAGAGCTCTGCGGACTCGGATCGAGCCGTGTCTCCCACAGCGCACGATCGCTTGGAGCTGTTGGTTTCCTCGTCGGTCAGCTTCCGCGCCCGCTGTCCTATCGGGTTCACTCGCCCGGATCGGCATCAGCTACCGATCCCGACGCTGCATCCGAAACCGCCCGATCCCTAGCAGCCCACCCGGCGTGTCCTCACAGCCCGGGAACGTTCGTGGTCAGTGCTAGAGAGCGTCGTCGGCAGCCTCCCCGAGGGCCAGTTTCGCGAGACTGGTGGAGTCCTTGATCTCGCGGTCGCCGGCCAGGTAGAGAAGGCCGCGGGCTATGTGGCGGTGGAGTTCGTCGGTCGCGGTCTGCTGGTCCCAGGGGAGGTTGTCCTCGCGGAGGCGTGCGACGAGGAGGAGCCAGGGCAGTTCGCCGAGTTGGCCGGAGACGAGGCGCCAGGCGATGTCGACTGGCTTCTCGGTCCATTCGGGCAGTGATGGCGGCCGAGAAGGTTCCGCCAGGGAGCGGCATAGCGCCCAGCGAAGTAGGACGTTGCGGTGACGGACGCCGGTGCGGCGGACAAGCGTCATGATCGCGTCTCGGATGTCTGCGCCGAAGCGGACCGCGTCGGGTGGTTCGAGGCGCGCTAGCTGGGTCATGCGTAGATCGCTTCCGATTCGGACTGTGCGCTCTGAGTCGCCGCCGACTTGTTCTTCTTCATCGCCGGACTGCTTGCCGGTAGAGGCAGT
>NZ_MOWP01000072.1:0-4012 GCF_001983215.1 Frankia sp. CcI49 | reverse complement strand
TTCGCCGCGCCATACGAGTTGACCAGGCGGCTCGGGCGGCCGCTCGACGTCGGCGAACTGGCGGCCTTTGATCCGGACGCGCTCGGTTCGGTCTTCGCGACGCCGCCGGCGCTGCACCGCTTCCCGGGCTCGATGGCGAAGCGGGTGCAGGCGGTCTGCCAGGTGATCGTCGACCAGTACGGGGGCGACCCAGCCTCGATCTGGACCACCGCGGCCGACGGCAAGGAGCTCTTCAAGCGGGTCGGTGCCCTGCCCGGCTTCGGCGCTCAGAAGGCGAAGATCTTCGTGGCGTTGCTGGGCAAGCAACTCGACGTCACCCCGCCAGGCTGGCGCGAGGTCTCCACTCCCTACGGCGACGACGGCAGCTTCCGCTCGGTCGCCGACATCACCGGCCCCGACACCCTGCTCAAGGTCCGGGACTTCAAGAAGCAGATGAAAGCGCAGACTAGGGCTAGCCAGGTGGGAACCCAGATGTAGCAGCATAAACCCGTCGTCTAGCCGTCAGCAGCTCTCCCCGTGGCACCAGTTCCGGCACCAAATTCGGTGTCACGGGAGCATTTAAAATTGTTCTCATTCTCGTGACATCGGGGAATCCTTGTCCTCGCGTGCGCGTTCTTCATGTTGAATGCAGCACATTGTCACGGGAGTAGATGTTGGCGGAAGGTCGCGTAACAGGCGACGCCTATTGCGATAAGCAGCACAAGCGCTGGTCCTACCAGATCAGCATTCCGGCGGCGCTCTCGCCGGATGGTCGCAGGCGACGCGAGAAGAGCCGTGGTCCGAGCCGGTACCGCTACGTTCTGGCGACGTACGCGCTCCCGTGGCTCGGAACTGTCCGGCTGAAGGATGCCGCGGGACGGCTGAAGGAGCACTACCGCCATCCCTGATCGTCAGGGACAATCGCGCTCACAGCGGGCACGATGCTGTTTGCCTTCGGGGACAGCAGTTCTCGATTCTCTTCCGGACGAAGATGATCGGAGGCGAAACCCGAACGAGCAGCGAGTCGTCACAGGTCCGATTCGTACCCGTGAACGAGCTGGGCTCATACGACATGCACCCTTCGATACGACTTCGCGTCGATCATTACTTTGAGAACCGAGCCGAGCCATACATAGGCTGATACCCCACTTTCATGTCGCCTGAACCGGCAGCGTCAAGCCCGAGGGAATATGTCCAGTAGCAGGCGGTCCATCCTGATATGCTGCGGTCGAATGTAGGCGGCGTGCATACGGGTACGTCCGACCGAGGTGATATCGGCCGCTACCCGGGTATGGCCACAGAAAGCCATACGGCTTCAAGCCATACAGCTTCGCCAATTACAAGGGATTCGCCCATGGAACATTTTGAATCCACAAATCAAGGTAACGCGAGAAGGGGAGAGGGTGGAGACCGTCAGCGAGCGGGGCCGTTCACCAATTCCAMAAAGGCAATCCTTGGAAACAGCACAAGGGCAATCCTTGGAAACAGTGCTGCTCGCAGAGATGAGCGACGGCGGTACGTTGAGGACGTCCAGAAGTAATGTCGTAGCGCCCATCGAACATCGAGTGCGAGTGCGTGGACCTTCAGATCTCTTCGCATGGTAAGCCTCACCGCGGTCGCCGCAATACCCATCATTACGCTTGCGAACCAGACCCCCGAGGGAAAAGTTGCTACCTCTAAGTGGCTCATTGCCGGCCTTGCCTCGCTTGCAACTTTGATCGAGAGTTTCCTGCAGCTTGCGAAGCCCCATGAGTATGCCCTTGTAAAGCGCTATATGGCCGAAGAATTCGACAAACAAATCCGAGCGACCGCCACAGGCTACAAGGGACACGCGGATGCCAATCAGGGGACCGGAGAAGACATTATGGCCGACGATGAATCCGACCAAGAAGACGGTGAAGAACATAGGGATGACG
Source organism: Frankia sp. CcI49 (assembly GCF_001983215.1). Lineage (NCBI taxonomy): Bacteria > Bacillati > Actinomycetota > Actinomycetes > Frankiales > Frankiaceae > Frankia > Frankia sp. CcI49. The sequence goes on along the minus strand of NZ_MOWP01000072.1, from coordinate 2,117 downwards.
ATGAATCCACCCAAAAAGGCAGTGAAGACATTATGACTGACGATGAACCCACCCAAGAAGGCAGTGAAGAGAATAGGGATGACCGAGCTAGATCCTCTCAAGGGGGCGACGAAGAGGACGGCGAAGCCGTCCATTTTAGATATTTCTTTGAAAGGATAGAACCCCTCCGCGAGATCGCCGCGGCAAAGATGCGCGAAATTTCTGAAAGCTCCCTGATGGGCTCGGCGGCTGCCGATGCCTTTACTCAGGGAGAGGAAGAAGATGGGCAAAACAAGCCATTCGGCAAAGCCTGAGCTCTGGCACTGTCCCGTCGTGTTTACCCGGCCGATACACGAGATGCCTGGCACCCGCGCCTTGATAACCGATCTTTAAAGGTACCCATACCGAACGTGACCAATGATCACACTCAGACATGGTCACGCTCGGTAGTTCTCGTCCGGGAGTTCGTCCGTCAGTGGCGGCGGAGGAACCACGGGCGCGTATGTGCGGGCAGCACGAGGGGCTGTTGTCCCTGGGTTCGGCGGATCGCAGCCACGGCCGGCACGAAGAACATGTACTGGCAGCACCACACACCGAAGAGCAGTGACACCAGCGAGAACTACAACATCAACTTGAAGCAGAGAACGGTCATCTCGACAGTCAGGGCGACAAGTCCCGCGATGCCTCGGTCGATAGCACCTCCGCCGGACCGGCTGCCTCGGCCACCGAACGACATCCCTGGTGCTCGAAAGTTGAGCCCACTGAGACCGATCGACATACCAGGCCCATACATGCGCATGATTCCCCCGTTGACCCGCGTGGAGGGCATCATCCACTTGGCGCTGAAGCCAGCAAGCTGGACCCCACCATGGGCGGCGCATCATTGCCGATCGTGACCAGAGTCGGACGGCGCCCGAACTCGCACTAGGTAGTCGACCCGAGACCTTCGGTGATACCCGATCCTGGCAATCGATAACCACGGTCAGCAGTGGGATTCCGTGAGACTCACCGGGACCACGCCCCGACGATCATGGCGAAGTGTCTGACCAGGTCAGGCAGGATTCACCGAGGTCAGGAGGACCACATGGCGTCGGGCCGAGCGGCGCCCCGCGTAGTTTTCAAGACCGCCGCTGTTGTGCTTGGGGTCGGTCGGCTGTCCACGTAGGCACGTCCCGTCGTTTCGGTAGCAACGGTGTGTCCCAAGGCTGAAGCCCGGCGGGTCTACCGTCGGGCGGATGATCGATGGCGATGCGGATGGTCAGCGGTTCCTCGTCCTGCACGACTACGGGATGAGCGAACTGTGGTGGTGGGTCCGGGCGCGGTCGGCGCAGGAGATCGTCGAGCGGATCGCCGAGGTCGAGGTCGTGACGCAGCCTGAGGCCGTTCAGCGGGCCGCGACGTGGGACCTGACCGAGGTGGCCCTTGACGCGCCACATTTGCCGTCGCCCTTGAAGGAACTGCGGAAACAGCGTGACGCGCAGCGGGGGCATCCGGACTTCGCGGCTTGCGCCGGGAGGGCTCTCGTACATCTGTGTCGCCGGTGGGAAGGCGAGGATGGGGTTGACCCCGCTTCGTACTACCTGGAGGTCGGGCCGGACGGGCGCCGCCTGCGCCAGGTGGAGGTGCGCGACGACGGGACGTCTGTGAGGTCCGGGCCGGACGACTGGGCCTTCAACCCTCCTGTGGTCGACCTCTACGCCCCGGAGGCCGCCGCTTGGGAGATCAACTCCGAGGAATTCGAAGCTCAGTGGCGGCGTGCGGTTGACGATGGCGCATAGCCGCTGTCGGCCGACGTCGAGTGGCATGTCCGTCGTGCCTCTCGGGCAGCAGCGAGCGAGGCACTCCGTCCTCCTGATCGGCAGGCCGCGACGCCAGAGCGTCACACTCCGCCATCTTGTAGCCGCCGGGCCGCGAGCCCCCGAGGCGCTTCAGCGGTCCGCAAACAGTCCGCAGGAGGGTGGAAAACGGTCCACACCAGTGGCAACTACTGAAAGCGAGAACCGCAGGTCAGGCGGCCTGCCAGGCGGATAGGTGCAGGTCGGAGGACTACGCCGTGGCACGAAGCAGATGAAGGTCGCCGCCAAGGCAGGATCCGCCTGAGCTGGCGGCGTTGCTCGGCACGTCGGTCGGGGAGCCGG
>NZ_MOWP01000071.1:0-4546 GCF_001983215.1 Frankia sp. CcI49 | reverse complement strand
GTCTTTACCGAACTGCCCTGATCGCAGCAGATGCTGCCGCGCATCTCGACCTGAAGGCGGACGAGCAACGATGGCGGAAACTCGCAGAGCGTACGAGGTCGGCGTTCCAGGCGCGATATGTCGTGGAGGGTACTCGAATCACCTCGGATGCCCAAGCTGTGTATGCCCTGGCGATCCACTTCGGCTTGCTCGATGACGTGCAGAAGGCGGAGGCTGGCGAAAGACTCGCCTGTCTCATCGCGGAGGGCGGATATCGGGTCGGGACCGGATTCGCCGGGACACCGTTTGTGGTGTGGGCGCTGACCGAGACCGGGAATGCTGAGGTGGCGTATCGGCTTCTGCTGCAGGAGGAGCCGCCGTCCTGGCTGTATATGGTGGCGATGGGGGCGACCACCATCTGGGAGCGGTGGGATTCGCTGCTACCTGATGGCACGGTGAATTCGGGTGAGATGACGAGTTTCAACCATTACGCCCTGGGGGCGGTCGTCGACTGGCTGTATAAGTGCGTCGCCGGCATCCGTCCCGCCCAGCCTGGGTACGCACGCCTGCACCTAGCGCCGATCCCTGGGCCCGGACTCGACTGGGCACGCGGACAGGTGGAAACCCGGCGCGGACGGGTGGAGTGCGGATGGACTCGACACAGCGATGGCGTCATCACGATCGAGTGCGTCGTCCCCGACGGCGTGGAGGCGGACCTGTACCTGCCCGATGGAACTACCCGCCTGCTCACGAGCGGGTCACATCGCATTCGAACGGAGAAGGGCGCGTAGTGAAGAACGACAGCACGAAGGATGGGGTGGTGTGACGCTGACAATCGAACAGAAGGTGGAACTGCTGCCGTGGGTAGTTTCCTGAGTCGTAAATTTGGCAAATGATCACGGACTTAGTTCGTATCAACGACTCAGGACACTAGATACTTGGACGACGCAGCGTTTCGAGGGGGAAGTTGGACGTGTGGTGGTGCGCATGTCGGACGGACTTCACGGCTGGGGCCATCATTTTCATCCTCAGATCTCGGGCCCGCTGTCTGGACGGATCGGTCGGGGCAAGCCCTTCGCACCCACCTCATGGGCGGTGGTCGGTGTGGTGATGACGCCGGATGCAGGCGAGATCTTGAACGGATTTTTGATGGGATCTGAGACGAAGCGAGAGGTGTGGAATATGAGTTTTGAACGGATGAAGTGCTGCGTGGCAGAGGTGGCAAATCAACCGGGAAGTGACGAAACCTCATTAATCATGCATGTGCTTGGTCCGTGGCCGGGGAGGCTTGAGTACATCCTCCCGAGGATGGGTGGTGCAAAGAAATGATAGAAGGCGGCGGAATTGTCCCACACACTTACGTGTTTCAAACTGTCGCCGGCGGCGGAGGTCCGTCGCTCGTCTCGTGCCTGGGAGGGTCGTTCATTTCCGAAAAACTTGACCTACATGATGCCGAGGCCGCCGTGCAAGAGGTCCGGGTCCAAGCGGGGGCCGTAGCCGTCTCCGTCGACTACCTTGCATTCGGGATCCATTACCCGGCACCGAGTGACGACGCAGTGGCAGCGGCGTGAGGATCATGGCCGGTCGGATCCGCGATAGAGTCCATCCCGGCGGTAGGGCGCACGATGGCAGGTGAACGAATGTTGAAGCCTACTCTTCCGCTGTGGAATCGGTGGCACGCGCGCCGCACCGGCATACCGAAACCGGCACCCTGGCGCGTATGGCCCGTGCGCATTCCGATGCGCGACGGTGTGACTCTGGGTGCTGATGTCTATGAGCCGCTCGCGTCGTCCAGGGGCGTGATTTTGATCGTGGGTCCGTACGGTCGTGGGTTCGTATTCACAGTGAGCTCTGCGCGAGCGTTCGCGGGGCAGGGGTATACGGTCGTTTTCGCGTCCACAAGGGGCACCGCCGATTCAGGTGGCGAACTCGACCCCATGCGCACTGACGCGCAAGACGGTCAGGACATCGTCGCGTGGATGCGCAGCCAGTGCTGGTACCCTGGCCGCTTCGCCGCAGCTGGCGGCTCATACCACGGCTACGCGCAGTGGGCGCTCATGGCAGACCCACCGCATGACCTCGCGACGGCCGTCGTTGTCATGGGACCGCACGACTTCGCCGAGTACACGTGGGGGTCTGGTTCGTTTCGCACCGACTTGATTGGGTGGAGCGGACAAGTTGGCGGGCCACCCGTAAGCAGGAACCCTTTCCGCAACTTGAAGGTGCAAAGGGAGTTCCGAAGGGCGATCGACGAGGTCATCAAGTCGGTTCCTGTGCTGTCCGCCGCCCAGCCTCTATTCGAAGATGATCGTCCCTGGGTGCTTGAGCGGATGAACAGCGACGATATCGACGAAGAATACTGGGCTCCGATGYGGCACGCTGCGGCACTCGAGACGTCGATGGTGCCCACCCTGGTGATTGCCGGGTGGCAGGACATTTTCCTGTCACAGTCCATGGAACAGTATCGACGTCTGCATGCGCGTGGCGTCGACGTGGCGCTGACGGTTGGCGCATGGGTGCATGCCGATATCCTTCTCCGCGGTGGCGGCACAATCGTACGAGAAAGCCTCCATTGGCTGGAAGAGTACTTGGGTGGCAGCGGAGCGCGCGGAGCGTGCGTTAGAGTGCAGGTGGGGCCATTGAGGAGGTGGATCGAGCTGCCGGAGTGGCCACCCCACGGAGAAAAAAGAACCTGGCACCTGCACCCGGGCGCGCGCCTTGAAAGACATCCACCGGGTAGCGATGCCACCGCATCGGAGTTCGTCTATGACCCAGCGGATCCGACCCCGACCATCGGCGGAAATCTCATCAGAAAGGGCGGATACCGCAACGACTCCGCATACGTCGGCCGGCCCGATGTGCTGGTCTATGACACAAGCCCATTCAACACCGAACTGGTTGTGCTCGGTGCTCCGGTCGTTACGCTAGCGCACCGTTCAGATCGTCCCGATGCGGACCTTTTCGTGCGGCTGAGTGACGTCGACCCAAGCGGGCGTTCGCGCGGGGTGTGCGAGGGGTACTGGCGTGCCCAACGCGGCGAGTTTCCTATCGATCTCTGCCTAAACGACACCGCGCATATATTCGCGCGAGGGCATCGTCTGCGGCTGATCGTTGCCGGCGGATCTTTCCCTCAGTACGCGCGCAATCCCGGCACAGAAAATAACCCGCTCACTGCGACCGAACTCTATTCGAATCGTCACGTGATCAAACATGCCGACGGTGCGTCAACGCTACGGCTACCGGTCGGTTCCTTTCCGGAATGAACCTGTACCCTGTGCCCCAGATTCCGCCGGTGCGGCCCGGTCGGCACGCTGGGCCAGGGCTCCGGCGTGATCGCGGTCTGGCGCTGGATCCGTCCGCGGCTTCGCCGGCCTCCTCCGCCCCCGCCGACGGCAACGCCGACCGACTCGATGAGTGGATCACCACGGCTCGTGCCGCCGACCTGCCTCACCTGCATTCCTTCACCTGCGGACGCGACATCGAGCGCACGGCCGCCGATGCCGCCCTCACCCTGCCCCACCACAACGACGGCGCCGAAGGCGTGAAAACCAAATCTAAACGGATATGCGTCAGATGCACGGCCGAGCAGGCTCACCCTTCCTCGGTCACCGCATCCTGCTCGTCTAACACAGAGTAATCACCGAAAGTGAGCCAGAGCCGCCCGCACAGAACGCCGCCGGCACGGCCCTCAACGCCCTAATTCTTGGACTCGGGTCCGTGGCACTCCTGGTCGGCGGGATCGGCGTCGCCAACACCGTGCTCATCTCCGTCCTCGAACGTCGCGGTGAGATCGGGCTGCGCTGCTCCCTCTGCGCCACCCGATCCCACATGCGCAGCGAGTTCCTCACGGAAGCGCTCCTGCTGCCGGCTATCGGCGGCATCGGTGGGCTGTTTCTCGGAATCGCCGTCACCACCCTGTACGCGAACATTCAAGATTGGCCCACCGTCATCCCGTCCTGGGCCACATGGCACTTGGCCTCGGCGCCACCCTCGGTCATCGCCGGCCTTCACCCCGCCACCCGCGCATCCAAACTCCCACCCACTGAAGCACTGGCCGTGACGTGACCATGATGGCAGCAGCGGTCAGCCGATCCTATGCCGACTTGCCCCGCAGCGTCGCCGTAGTTCATGTCTCGGCGCAGCTGATTGCCTTATTGCGAACTTCACAGTAACCTCTCCCCATGAATTCAACGTGGAAGAATCTGTGCGCTGGGATCATCCTGGTCGGACTGTCCACCTCCTTTCTGTTCGGAGGGAAAGGTTTGGCTGTCGCCGTATCCGGCGATGATTCACCGAGCATCACGAATGAGTGCTTAAGTAGCGTGCCGGAGCGGGTCAGTAGCACACCGGTTCGCATCTGCTACACGGCGTTCCAGCCAGCGGGTGCGGATGCCGTGCACCCTGTGCCGGTCGTGCTCCAGAGTCATGGATGGGGAGGCGCGCGCGTCAAGGATCCGGCCTATTTCACTGACTACCTCGACGAAGGCATCGGTGTGATCAGCTTCGACCAGCGGGGGCACGGCGAGAGCGGCGGTTCCGCGCACCTTCAGGATCCGGACTTCGAGGG
>NZ_MOWP01000008.1:0-329543 GCF_001983215.1 Frankia sp. CcI49 | reverse complement strand
CGCTCACCGGCGAGGACAGCTCGCCGCGGATCATTCCCTTCCGGGGTGACTACTGGCTGCTGCGGCCCGAGCGCCGTGGTCTGGTGCGTGGCCTGATCTACCCGGTGCCCGATCCGCGCTACCCGTTCCTGGGCATCCACCTGACCAAGCGGGTGGACGGGGAGATCCTGGTCGGCCCGAACGCCGTCCTCGCCACCGCCCGGGAGGGCTACACCCTGGGCACCTTCGACCGGGGCGACCTGCGCCAGACCCTGGCGTGGCCGGGCTTCCAGAAGATGGCGCGGACGCACTGGCGCACCGGCGCCAAGGAGATGCTGCGCACCGCGAGCAAGCGGGCGTTCGTCGCCGAAGCACGGCGGTATGTGCCCGAGCTGCGGTCCGCCGACGTGGTGCGCGGGCCGGCCGGCGTCCGCGCCCAGGCGGTCGCGCGGGACGGCAGCCTCGTCGACGACTTCGTGCTCGCGGTGCGCGGGCGCGTCGTCCACGTGCGCAACGCGCCGTCACCGGGCGCCACCGCGTCGCTGGCCATCGCCGAGCACATCGTCGCCGACGCCGTCCCCGAGCGCGCCTCCTGATGCTTCTCCCTGCCTGACGTCAGCCCTTCGGGCGTCGATGTTCCTGCCGTCACTCCTCGGGGCCGGCGGCCACGTTGATGGCGGCGAGCAGGGGCAGCAGCGCGGAGCAGGTCGGGGTCGCCACCCCGACCTGCGCACCGATGCGGACGACGGCGCCGATCAGCGCCTCATGCTCCAGCGGGCGCCCCGCCAGCCGGTCACGAAGCATCGAGGTCCCCGCGCCCGCCGGCTGGTTGCAGATCCGGTCCAGGGTGCGTTCGGGGGCGTCCGCGGGCAGCCGTGCGCCGTCCGACCGGCCCACCGCGGCGGTCTCCCGCATCACCGCCAGCGCGAGCGCGCCGACGTCGGGACGCCGCATCACCTCCAGGCCACGGCTGGTCAGGGCGGTCAGGGAGTTGGCCGCGCTGTTGCTGAGCAGCTTCGACCAGGCGGCGGTGACGACGTCGTCGACGAGGCGGACGTCACCCACCGGCAGGACCCGGGCGAACCGCTCACCGAGCGCGCAGTCGGGCACCTGGAGCACGCCGTATGCCAGATGCCGCACGACGCCCGGCCCGGCCAGCTCCGCGTTGATGTAGACCACGGCGGGCAACACGCTGTCGTGGGGCACCGGCGGGCTGACCTGATCGGCCTGGCGCACACCGTTCTGCGCGACGACCACGCCGACGTCGCGACGAAGCTCCAGGGCCGCGTGCAGCCAGCCCAGGGCGGCGGGGGTCTGGTGCGCCTTGGTGGCGACCACCACCCAGTCCACCGTCTGGCCCAGCTCGGCGGGATCCGTGATCACCCGCATCGGCCGCTCGGTGGCCGGGCCGTCCGGCGCGCTGACGACCTGGACCCGCTCGAAGCCACCGCGGCGGGCGCAGAGGACCACCTGGGCGCCGGCCTCGCTGGCGCGTGCGGCGAGGTAGGTGCCGACCGCACCGGCCCCGACGACCGCCACCCGCGCCGGCCGCGGGCGCTCCGCTTTCAGACGCTCATCCAGCAGGCGCTCCGGCCCGTTCCCCGGCCGGTCGCCCGGTACCACCCGCCCCTGGAACACGGCGGCGTCCCGCCCTGGCGCCGTCGCTGTCATACCGCCCGCCCCCGCCCGAGGAGCCCCGCCGGCGGCGTGGTGGTCTCCGCCCCGAGGCGGTACGGCGATCCGGGCCGGACACAGACAGACATCCGCGCAGAATAACGAAGCTCCGGGCTCCGATCCGCCCGCGCCGTCGCCCCGGGCGACCTGGGCGGCGCGCCCACCTGCCGCCATGGACAACTCCGACGACAGGGCTTTGCGGCCACACGGACGGCTGCGAGACTGACGGGGTGGATCAGACGCCACCCGAACCGGACGTCGTGGCAGCCCCGACCGGCCGGCCGGACAGCGCGACGCCGCTGGTGCCGCAGGCAGAGCTCGGCCGGCGATGGCGCGCCGCCCGGGCGCAGGATGGCGTTCTCCACCTGGATGCGGCGGCGGCCAGCCGGCCGAGCATCGCCACGATCACCGCCCAGGTGGACCATCTGCACCGGGAGGGCCTGGTCGGCGCGTATGTCGCCGAGATGGAGGCCGCCGAGGCCCTGGCGGAGGCACGCGGCCGGCTCGCCGCGCTGTTGGGGCCCGGGCTCACTGCCGACGATGTGGCCTTCCAGTATTCGGCCACGACGGGTTTCGGGGCACTGCTCGCCGCGTGGCCGCTGCCGCCCGGATCACGGATCGGGGTCGTGCCCGGTGACTACGGCGCGAACCTGTTGCTGCTCGCATCCCGGGCGGCTCGGGACGGGCTGGAGCTGCTCGAGCTGCCGGTCGACGAGCTGGGGCGGATCGACCTCGGCCGGCTCGACCGCGCGGGGCTGCGCCCGCCGGGCGGCGGTGCCGGCGGGCGCGGCGGTACCGGCCTCGAGGATCTTGACCTGGTGACGTTCCCGCAGGTTCCCAGCCAGCGTGGGGTGGTCCAGCCCGCGGTGGAGGTGGCAGCCCGCTGCGAGGCGGCCGGAGTCGATCTGGTTCTCGACGTCGCGCAGTCACTCGGCCAGGTCGACGTCACCGGGATCGCGGCGTCAGCCTGGACCGGCACCTCGCGCAAATGGCTGTGCGGCCCGCGTGGCGCGGGCTTCGTCGCGGTGCGACCCGAGGTCGTCGAGCGGCTGGGCGTCGGAGCCCCCAGCCTGTACTCCGCGCATCCGGTGGGCATGTGGGATCCCGGCGGGCGTCCCGAGTCAGCCGGGGCAGCCGGGCGTCCGTTGGCGGGCATGGCGAGGCTCTCGGTGGGGGAAGCCTCGGTGGCGAGCCGGGTCGGGCTGGCCACCGCGCTCTCGGAGCTGTTCGCCGAGGACCTCTCGGCGATGCGCACCCGGATCGCCGCACTCGCCCGGCACGCACGCCGGGCGCTGGACGGGGTCGCCGGCTGGCGGCTCGGGGAGGAGGCCGACTCCCCCAGCGGGATCGTCACGCTGCGGCCGCCGCCGCACGCGGACCCACTCGCCACCTCGCAGGCTCTGTACCGCCGGGCACGGATACTGACCAGCCCGATCCCGGTCGGCCGGGCGCCGGAGCTGACCGGGCCCGTGCTGCGGATCAGTGCCCACGTCGACACCATCCCCGCCGAGATCGATCAGCTCGCCGAGGCGCTCGACCGGTGGGGCCGCCCGGACGACGACCAGGAAGCCACCCCGGAGACAACCTCCGTGCGACAAATCTCCCCGTAGCATTTCAAACCGTCTCGGCAGCGATGGCACCCAGGAACCTGTTGGTGGCATCCAGCGGAGATCTGCTGAAATGACTCCCCTACGGACATGGTGTCCGGTGGCGGACCTCTGTGGGGGGCGGACACGTCATGCCTAATGCCGCGATCGGGTAGAACCATGGAGGGATCGTGATCGACAGAGCGGCGAAGCAGGAAGCGGCGGCGCGGTGAGCACGATCGTCCCCGTCGCAGCGGTCGACGATCACCCCATCGTGCTGCGGGGCCTCGCCGACGTCCTCGCGGGCGTCGAGGGCCTGGAGCTGGTGGCCACGGCGACGTCGATCCGCGCGCTGCTGGCGGGCCCTGGCCGCGACGCCGCCGTCGTCCTGCTCGACCTCGATCTGGGCGACGGGTCGCAGGCACCTGACAACATCCGGCGCCTCATCCAGGCTGGCACCGCTGTGATCGTCTTCAGCGCGCTGGCCGATCCGGACGGCGTCCGCGCCGCCATGCGCGCCGGCGCGTGCGGCTTCGTGACGAAGACCGATGACGTCGAGGAACTGGGCACGGCGATCCGCGCGGCCAGCGAGGGCAACGGCTGGGTCTCGCCCCAGCTGGCCTTCATGCTGCTCACCGACAAGGCACCCGATCGGCCGCAGCTCTCGCCGCAGGAGCTGGAGGCCCTCCGGCTCTACGCCACCGGGATGCCACTCAAGACCGTCGCCCGCAAGATGGACGTCTCTCCGGAGACCGCCAAACAGTACATCGACCGGGTACGGATGAAGTATCGCCGGGCCGGACGCCACGCCGACACGAAGGTCGATCTCTATCGCCTCGCGGTAGAGGACGGTCACCTCGACGGAACCTGACCAGCCAGCCCCCAGCCTCAGCCGACCTCGCTGGCTCGGCATGTGAACGTACAGGTATGTGAACGTGCAGGTGGATGTGTGCTGGGCACCGGCTCGGGCGGCCGGTGCCCACCACCTGGCGCACGCCGGATCCCCGCATCCGGCGCATGCCTCGCGCCCCTCTCTGCCCGACAGAGTGCGCGCCCGAGGCCCACGAGTGTGACCAGAGCCCGGATCCCCCCCAGGCCCGAAACTCCGATTCCCCCGTCACCCGTGTGCCTTGTTACGAAGTCTTCCCGATCGGCCCCACGCCGTCATGACCCAAATCCGGCCCTCACCGGACCCCTGTTCGGGGGTCATGCGGGTGGGGGCAACCCCGGGTGCGCGGCCCTGGTTCTCCTGCGCGTACGCGGTCGGTCAGCTGTCCGTCGGCGGGTCGGCCCCGCGTACCAGCGTCGTGTAACGCACCAACACCCCCACGAGGACCAGCACCACCCCGCTGGCACCGACCACGAACAGACCCGGGCCCAGATCGACGGTGGCGTCGATCCCCGAGCCGACGAGCACCCCGCCCGCGCGCAGCCGGGCCACGTCGACGACGGCGGTGACCGCCAGCATCAGACCCGCGACCGCGGCCAGCATCCGCCCCCAGTCGACCCGCCGCCCGGCCAGCAACAGGCCCGCCGCCATCGCGAGGATGCCCAGCAGAATCGTGAGGTGGCCATGCTGGTCCGGATCCGTCCCCCGGACGGCGAACTCCATCAGGCCGAACGCGTGCACCGTCGCCCAGGTCATCGTCGAGCCGATGACCGCCGCACCACCGGCGACAACGACCAGCGGCGGGCACAGCGCCGCGAAGGTGTGTCTCGCCCGGTGAGCGGACCGGGCCGACGCCGGATCGGCCTCGTCCCCGACCGGTGCTCCGCGGACCGGTGCTCCACGCTCTCCTTCGGAAACGTACGCAGCGCCGGGGCGGTGGTCATCGCCCGCCGACTGCCACTCCCACTCAGGGAGCGAGAGCCCAGGGCCACAAGGTTGCTTCGCCCACCGGGGATCGGCCGTGGCGGCCGCCGCCGCCCGCCAGGCGGCCAGGCGACCGTCGCTCTCCGTCGCCTCCCCCACCTGAGCCGCCTCCATCGGGACCGCCCGCTGTGCCCCGGCCGGGCGGGCCCAGGGACTCGCCTGCTGCTGCTCACCCACCGTTCCTCCCCCATCGACGCGGAACCGGCGTGCCCGCCAGGCGGCCGTCTCAACCGGTCCCGACCCCGAATCACCCCGCGGCGCGGTGAGCGCCCGGGCGCGACCTGGATCGGCCGCGACCGGCCGACGCGACCGGCCGAGCGGCTCCACCATCCGCGATGGTGGTACCACGCGGCGCGACCAGTCCCCGGCGCGTTGGAAGAGTGGTCAGCGACGCTTCGCGCGCCCGCCTCGACCGCGGCGGGTCGACGCGAACAGTGCGACAAGACCGGCAACCAGCGTGACACCCACGCCCAGTTCCGGGCGGAGCTCGAACACATCCGCCGAAATCGCCCGGAAGGACGCCAACGGCGGCGGGCCGAACGCCAGGTCGAAACCGGACACAGCGACGATCAGCAGGGCCGCCAACCGGGCCATCGCGGTTCCGGCCGAACTCCCGTCGCCCAGCCATCCCACCCCCGGACGTCCCGTCCCCGGACGCGCAGCGCCGCGCAGCCAGCTGACACCGACGGCGATGAGCACAAGCCCCGCGACGAGGGACAGCCGGCCGTCACCGGCCGTCACACCGTCGAAGGTCCGCGTCTCGTCACCGCCCGTCAGGGTGCTCCACGGCAGAAACGCCGCCACGGCGGACGCGCCACCGGCGAACAGCAGCAGGCCCCCTTCTCGCCGCCGGGACKGTGGTGGCGAGGTCCTGGCGTGGGCCGGACCCGGACGGGTCTGCTCGGAGCGCGGCTCCACCTCGGCGGACTCGGATGGACCATCGAAGTCGTCGGGGGTCTTCGTGGTCGGCTCGGGTCGCGTCCGAACCGCCGGCCGATCCGCCGGCCGCGGGTGCTCCACGGGCCGCAGTTGCTCCCCGGTCCGCGGCTGCTCCACGGGCCGCAGTTGCTCCCCGGTCCGCGGCTGCTCCACGGGCCGCGGCTGCTCCCCGGTCCGCGGCTGCTCCACGGGCCGCGGCTGCTCCACGGGCCGTGACGGGACGGGATCGGCCGCGGTCGCCTCGGTGTGATGCCACGAATGGGCGACAGCGTCCCGGCTGACGACGGCACGTGGAACGCCGGTCGTGGGCGGCGCGTCCGCACCCGTCTCGCCGGCGCCGCTCCCGCCCCCGTTGCCGGCGCCACCCCTGCTGGCGCCGATGCCGGGCTGTTCGGGTACCGGGACCGCACCCGGCTCGACAGCGGCGGGCGTGGCTTCCGGGCGGCGGGCACTGACGCGACGCAGGTCCACCCGCATCGTCGGAGGGTCGACCGCACTGGCCCCGGGCAGCGGCGCCGGCCCGGGTTCCGCCGCGGGCGCCGTCCTGCCGCCACCCGACGCCGCTGGCGGCCGATTATGTGCCGCACCCGCACCCGCACCCGCTGTCGCGCCGGGCGTGCCCGTACCGGTGCGCTCGAACCACGTCGGGCGCGCGTCCGGGGAGGAGCGGCGCGCGGCCTGGTCATCGCTCCGTCCGGGCCGCACCGGTGGCGCGCCGGTTCCGGTGGACGAGGTGGGCGCCGCTGAAGGCGGGCGTGCGCCCGCGGACGGCGCCGGCCCCGAGGGCGCGCGCGGCGGCGCTGCCGGCGCACCCGGCGCCGGCTTGGCACCGGCTGCGCCACCCGGGGTGGAGGCACGGTTGCCGGGTGACGCGTCGGCGTGGCCCGGTGGTTCGGGCCGGGCGCCCCTGGACGGCGTGGTGGGCGCCGCAGGGGTGGTGGCGGCCGGGGGTCTGGGGGCGAACAGGGACTGCCGCGAACTGTCGCCGCGCTCACCCTCTGGGCGCCTGACCGGCTCCTGCGGGGCGGATCCCGCCTGCGGGCCAGCAGCCGAGGACGCGCCTGGCGCAGGCCGCGCCCCCTGCCCTGGGCCCGCGGACCGCGCCGGTGGCCGGTCCGGTGTCGGCGCTGCGGGCGCCGCGGGCACACCGGGAGTGCGCCCGCCTGCCGGCGGAGTCTGTGTGGTCTGCGGCGGGCGCACCGGGTCCCGCATGCTCTGCCCGGATCGGGCGGGCGGCTCAGGGGCGGCCGCGGAGCCTGTGCCCGCCCCGGGGCGCAGCGAGTCGCTCCGACCTCCGTCGGCGGCCCGCTGCGTCGGCCGCAGCGGCGAGGGCCACGAGGCGCGGTCGGCCGCGCCGGGCGTCTCCGACGGCCTGTTCACCGGGGACTGCGCGGCGGCCCCCCTGCCGACCGATGTCGCCGGCGGTCGATCGGCCCCGGCCGGCTTCCCGGATTCGCCCTTGGAACCGGCAGGACGCGCGCCCGAGGCCCCGGATCCGCCACCCGCGCCAGGTGAGGCCGGTGCGGCGGTCCGCCGGTCGGGTGGCGTCGCCGACGCCGGCGGTTTGTTCGCGCCCGCGGCTCGGGTGGGCGCGGCCGAAGCGCCCGATGGCGATGCCCCCTGCTTCCCCACGCCCTCGGGCGCGGCAGGACGAGCCGGCGCGGCCGGCTGAGCGGGTGCAGCGGGGGCGGCCGGTGCGGCGGGACGAGCGGGTGCGGCCGGTGCGGCCGGTGCGGCGGGACGAGCCGGCGCAGCGGGGGCGGCCGGAGGCTTGCCCCCCTGCGCACGCCCAGCCGGCCTGGACGGATCCGCCGAACGAGGCGGCACCCCGGCCTGGCCGGGGGGCGCCGGCTGAGGAGGCGGCACCTGCTGAGGAGAACGTGGCGGCACGCGGCCAGCCGGCGCGGACGGACCGGGAGCGGCGGGACGCGTCGGCCCGGCCAGGCCATCTCCGCCCGCAGGGGCCGTGGAGGCCGCAGGGGTGCCACTTCCGGGCGCGGCGCGAGTTCCAGGCGGCGCGGCGGGGCCGGCGGGGCGCGGCGGGGTACCGCCCCGCGTCTGCCCGCGAGGCGGCGGAAGCACACCGGGCCTGGTGGGCGCCACCGGGCGACCGGCCGCGGCGGTGGCTCCCGGACCGACCCGGCTGCCGCCCGATGCTCCCGAGGAACCCGGCGCTCCCGAGCCGGCCGGTGCTCCCGAGGAACCTGGCGCTCTGGAGCCACCTGAAGCAGCGGAGCCACCTGCGGCGCCCGCGGCCGCGGGGGCACCTGGTGTGGCGGATCTCCCCGTCGGCGGCCCAGATCCGGACGTCTTGCGTTCCGTGGCACCGCCCTGGGCCGCCCCGCGCTCACCGCCTCCGGTTCTGGCGGCCTCACCTTCTGGCGTGGCTCTGTTCGTTCGTGTGCTCCCACCGGAGGGCGTGGGCCCGCCGGTTGACGTGGGCCCGCCGGTGGCCGCGGGTTCAGGCGAAGCGGCCGGGCTGGGACGGCCGGAACCGTCGTGGTCACCCGTCTCGGGG
This sequence comes from Frankia sp. CcI49, assembly GCF_001983215.1. Taxonomy (NCBI): domain Bacteria; kingdom Bacillati; phylum Actinomycetota; class Actinomycetes; order Frankiales; family Frankiaceae; genus Frankia; species Frankia sp. CcI49. The sequence goes on along the minus strand of NZ_MOWP01000008.1, from coordinate 320,974 downwards.
CCGGGCAGGGGCTGCTTCGCTCGGTCACCCTGGTCGGCCATGCACTCACTCCTGACGCGCGGCGCTTCCATCCGGCTGTCCTCGCGGGTAACCGGAGAACCCGGGCGACGGTATCCGGCCTGTCCGGCCCGTCCGCAGGCGGGCCGGACAAAACCGTCCAATTACCCGGACACCCACCGCGGAGCCCCAACCCGCCGCCCCGGCCCGACAGCCACGGTAGACCAACAGGCCGACTCAGGGTCACGATCAACGGACACAGCGAAACGGCGGACGAGCCCGAGATCCTCCGCCGCCCGCCTGAAGCTCGGGGCGCCCTCCGGGGACTTCGGGTGACCGGCACGAGGGGCAGGGCCGGCGGGACCGGACGGCCCGGTCGGCGATCGAGTACCACCAAGCCCTAACGGCCTGAAGTACAGGACCAATTACACAGAGCACTACCATCAGGCCGGCGGTTACCATACCCGCACAGCGCGCTCCGGATACGTGACGGACGTTCGGCCCGTACCGCCGGACATCCGCCACTCCCGGAGGTCCCGCGCCAATTCCCGCCTTCGATCCGCGAGTGCCGCCTCATCGAGAAGCGAGGAGTGAACACACAGACCAGGCAACCATGTGACGAACGACACGTTGCCCTTTATTGTAGGCCGATATCGCCTCGCCATCCGCAGAACAAAGATCTGACTAATTTCAGAATCCGGCGGCCAGCCGGTTACCCCGTCGGCGAAACTTCCGAAGTCCGACGGGGGCACTGTTCACGTTGCAGGGCCCACACCCGACGATTGGGAGGATTCCTGTGTCAACGTCAACCTCCGACACCGTCTCCGCCGACCTGACCCTGACCCGGAACTACGTCCGCGACGGAAAGGTGATGCAGATCGCGACGCTGGCGGAGAGCGGCGAGCCGGTTGTGTGCAACCTCTGGTACGCGAGTTCGTTCGATCCGGACCGGCTCCTGTTCATCTCCCGTCCCGATCGCGCGCACTGCCGGAACATCCGGGCCGACCGGCGGGTGGCCGGCGCCGTGCTCACCATCGAGCTCGACGGGCTGGGCCAGGAGGTCCAGGGGGTGAGCTTCGCGGGAACGGCGCGGCAGGTGCCGGACGAATCCGCGCCCGCGCTGCTCCCGATCTACCACGGGCGCTGGCCGGCAGGCAGTGAACTGGCCAACCGCGAGCTGATGAGGGCCGACGCCAACGCCCACCGGCTGTACGAGATCCAGATTCACCGCTGGATCCTGTTCGACGAGGTCCACCATCCGGACGACCCGCGGCGCGTCATCGAGCTCGCCACCACGATCTGACCCGCGCGCAGCCCCGGGCACCGACCTTCCCCGACCCGGTCCACATCAGACCGCGGCTACCTGGCAGGTCCTACTCACTGGACAGTTCTCGTCGTGCGCGCCGCCGAAGCTGCAGATCGCCAGCCGCTCGTCCCGCTTCGCCGGGCGGTGCGAGGCGGGCCCAGGCTCAGCCGCTGTCAGCACCGCCACGGCTGTCGCCACCACGATCGTGGTGGCGACAGCCGTGGCGGCACCGGTCGTACGGGTGGCCGTGGCGGTGGTCCGGCGCGGCCCCGGGCCGGACCACCGCCGGACGGTCAGACCGCCTCACCGATCCGGTGCACCCGCATCGTGTTGGTCATACCGGCGACGCCGGGCGGGGTGCCCGCGACGACCACGACCAGCTCACCGGGCTGGAGATAGCCGTTCTTGCGCAGCGCCGTGTCCACCTGCCGGACCATCTCGTCCGTGCTGTCGGCGAAGGGCACGATGATCGTCTCGACGCCCCACAGCAGCGACATCTGGTTGCGCACCGCGGGCAGCGGCGAGAAGGCCAGCACGGGGACCGAGCTGCGGTAACGGATCAGCCGGCGAGCGGTGTCGCCGCTGAGGGTGTGGGCGACCAGGTAACGGGCGCCCACCGCCTCCCCGACGCTGACCGCCGCCTGGGCGATGGCACCGCCCAGTGTCCGCGGCTGCGTGCGCAGCGGTGGGATCCGGGCCAGGTCCGCCTCGGCGACCTCGATGATCCGCCCCATGGTGGCGGCGGCCTCGACCGGATACGAACCGACGCTCGTCTCGGCCGAAAGCATGATCGCGTCCGCACCGTCGAGCACGGCGTTGGCGCAGTCACTCGCCTCCGCCCGGGTCGGGCGCGGGGCGCTGACCATGGATTCGAGTACCTGGGTGGCGACGATGACCGGCTTCGCCCGCTCGCGTGCCTGGCTGACGGCACGCTTCTGGACCAGCGGGACGTCCTCGAGTGGCAGCTCGACGCCCAGGTCACCGCGGGCGATCATGAGGCCGTCGAAGGCCTCGATGATGCCTTCCAGCTCATCGACCGCCTGCGGCTTCTCGATCTTCGCCAGGACGGGGACCCGCAGGCCGACCTCGTCCATGATCGTCCGGACCGCCTGGTAGTCCTCGGCGGACCGGACGAACGACAACGCGATCATGTCGACGCCGAGCTCGAGGGCGAACCGCAGGTCGGAGCCATCCTTCTCGGACAGCGCCGGGACGGTCAGCGCGGCACTCGGGATGTTCATCCCCTTGTGGTCGCTGACCTTGCCGCCGATCACGACGGTGGTCCGGACGTCGGTGTCCTCGACACCGTCGATGCGCAGGTTGAGCCGGCCGTCGTCGACGAGGATCGTGTCGCCGGCGGCGACGTCCCGGGGCAGGCCGGTGTAGGTCGTGCCGACCTGCTCCTGGTCTCCCAGGACGTCGCGGATCGTGACGGTGAAGTGCTGACCGGGCAGCAGGGTCACTCCACCGTCGGCGAACTTGCCGAGGCGGATCTTGGGCCCCTGCAGGTCCGCCAGGATGCCCACATTGCGGCCGGCGGCCTCGGCGGCGTCCCGAACCAGCTTGTAGCTGGCAGCGTGTTGCTCGTGCGTCCCATGCGAGAAGTTGAGCCGGGCAATGTCCATTCCGGCGTCTACGAGGGCCCGGACCATCTCAGGCGAGTTGGTGGCCGGGCCGAGGGTGCAAACTATCTTGGCTCTTCGTGGCACGGTCAAAGCCTAAGTAACGATGAGGCGTCATTGACCACTGGGGGCTGGTGACACACCTCGATCCGCCGCTTGGGCGCCCAATGGTCCCAAGAGGTTCTGTGACCGTTTCCCCGCCGTGCGTCCTGATACCTGGTGCACGCAACGGCACAACAGGCGTACCTTCGCATGGTCCGCCCGCAAGAGCACGCGACAGACAGTTACGGGAAAGCTGGCAACGGCGCCGAACGATCCCGGACGTCCAGCCCCAGCGGTGGGTAGCCGCTGACGAACCAACCTGGAGCCCGGTTATGACCAACAATCCCGCAATTCACCGACGCGCCTCCGGTGACATCGACATCGCCGTCCCGCACGACGGCCCGGAGCACGTGGCCACCCCCCTCGGGTCCGGGCCGCTGAGCACCACGTCCGCGGCTGTGAGCGGCACGGCCACCATCGACGGCGGCGGTGACGTGCTCACCGTTCCGGCGGCAGCCTGAGACCGCTCAGCCTGAGACCGCTCAGTCCGAGCCCGTTCAGCCTGAGACCGTTCAGCCTGAGACCGGTGCCGGGCCCGCGGCGAACTGCGTGTGGTGGAGCTCGGCGTAGAGACCGCCAACCGCGATCAGTTCGTCGTGGGTGCCACTCTCGATGATCCGCCCGCGGTCGACCACCAGGATTCGGTCGGCCGCGCGGACGGTCGAGAGGCGGTGGGCGATGACCAGGGAGGTCCGTCCGACCAGCGCCGCGCTCAACGCACGCTGGACGGCCGCCTCCGACTCGCTGTCGAGGTGTGCGGTGGCCTCGTCGAGCACGACGACCGAAGGGCCGGCGAGCAGCAGGCGCGCGATGGCGAGCCGCTGTTTCTCACCGCCCGACAGCCGGTAACCACGATCGCCGACGACCGTCTCCAGTCCAGCCGGCAGAGCCCGGACCGACTCGCCGATGTGGGCCGCGTCCAGGGCGTCCCACATCTGCTCCTCGCTGGCTTCCGGCCGCGCGAACAGCAGGTTCGCCCGGATGGAGTCGTGGAACAGATGCGCGTCCTGGGTGACGATGCCGATCCTGGCCCGCAGCGATCGCCCGGTGGCATCGCGGACGTCGACACCCCCCACTCGGACGGTGCCCTCGGTGGCGTCGTAGATCCGTCCGACGAGATGGCTGACAGTCGTCTTGCCCGCGCCTGACGGGCCGACGAGCGCGACCAGCTCACCGGGGGCGACCCGAAACGTGATGCCGTGCAGCACCGGTTCGGGAACCTCGTCGTCGAGCGCCGTGGTCGCGGCCAGCGAGGCAAGCGACACCTCTCCCGGAGCCGGATACCGGAAGCCGACCTGGTCGAACTCGACGGACAGCGGCCCCGCGGGCAGGTCGACGGCGTTCTCCGCGTCCTGGATGGCCGGGGGCAGGTCGAGGACCTCGAAGACCCGCTCGAAGGACACCAGCGCCGTCATCACGTCCACATGCACGTTGGAGAGCTGGGTCAGCGGGCCGTACAGGCGCGCCAGGTAGGCGGTCAGCGCGACGATCGTGCCGACCTGCAGGCCTCCCCGCGCCGCGAGGGTCCCGCCCACGCCATAGACGATCGCCGTCGCGAGCGAGGCCACCAGCGTGAGGCAGACGAAGAAGATCCGCCCGTACATGGCCTTGGTGACGCCGATGTCACGGACCCGGCTCGCGCGCCGCCGGAAGGTCGCGGCCTCCCGGGCGGGATCGCCGTGCAGCTTCGTCAGCAGGGCGCCACCGACGTTGAAGTGCTCCGTCATCATCGTGTTCATGTCCGCGTTCAGCCCGTAGCTCTCCCGGGTCAGCGCGGCCAGCCGGGGCGCGAGCATCCGCGCCGGAACGACGAACACCGGCAGCAACACGAGCGCGACCACCGTGATCTGCCAGGACAGGCTGAGCATCGCCGCCAGCACGAAGACCAACGACGCGGCGTTGGAGAGCACGGCGGAGAGTGTGTTCGTGAAGGCCGCCTGGGCCCCGAGAACGTCGTTGTTGAGCCTGGTGATCAGCGCCCCCGTCTGGGTACGGGTGAAGAACGCGAGCGGCTGGCGCTGCACGTGCTCGAAGACCGCGGAGCGCAGCTCGTAGATCAGGCCCTCGCCGATACGCGCGCTGAACCAGCGCTGGGCCAGCGCGAGCAGCGCCTCGACGACCGCAAGGGCGGCGACGACGGCGGCGAGCGTCTGAACGACCCCCGCCCGGCCGGGTACGACACCGTCATCGATGATCGCCTTGAGCAGCAGCGGAGTGACGGCTCCGGTCGCTGCGCCGATCATGATCAGGACGCCGAACCCCGCGAGCTGCCGCCGATGTGGTCGGGCGAACCCGCCGATACGCCGTATGGTCCCGGGCCGCAGCCGGGCCCGGGCAACGGAGCGATCACGCTGGTAGGACCGCAGGACGGACCAGTTGTCGCCGGCCGCTGTTCTCATCAGACCTCCGACGAAACCCGAACGCGCATCCGGCTAGCCGGCATTCCCCGCTTCCGCGGCGAGCAGGCGCGCAAGGGCCGCCGTGTCGGCCTCGGCCTCGGCGTCGGCGTCGTGGCGGGCGCCGGCCAGCAGCGCCTTCAGTTCCGTCGCGGCGTCGCGCGGCACCGCGAGTACGCGGTCGACCAGCCGGTCGACCTCGGCATCGAGCCGATCGCCGGGCACGACAACGGCCGCGAGACCGAGACCCGCGGCCTCGTGCGCTGGCACAGGCTGCCCGGTCAGGCAGAGGTGCAGTGCGCGGGAGTAGCCGATCGAGCCCTGCAGGGCTCGAGCCACGCCCAGGGCGGGGACGCGGCCGTGACCGGAATCGGTAAGCCGCAGTGCCGAGTCCTGCGCCATCACCCGCAGGTCGCAGGCCAGCGCGAGGGCGAGGCCCACGCCTGAGACCTGGCCTGCGAGGACGGCCACGCTGACCCGGTCCGGGCGCTCCGAAAGCCGGCGCACCACCCGTGACCACCGGTCGAACGAGCGGTCGAAGCCGGAACCGGAGCCCGCGGCGGGACTGGAACCGGTCTGCGGTGCGGGCAGCTGTGGGAGTCGCGCAAGCCCGCGAACGACCACAACACGGATGTCGCCCCGCAGATCGCGCAGAGCGTCGTCCATTGCCGCGGCCACGCCCGGAACGGAGGCGTTCACCCCCGCGCCGCCCGGCGTCTCGCTACTGACCGTAAGCGAGACACAGGGCCCGGACGTGACCGTGACCAGCCTGGTCGCCGCCGCAGCAGACACGGCGGCGACAGGCACGCTCATGGTCAGGAGCTTTTCTTCTTGGTACCCCGAGTCGCGCCACCACGTCCGCGCAGCGTCGTGCCGGATTCAGACAGGATGCGGTGGACAAACCCGTACGAACGACCCGACGACTCCGCGAGCAGACGAATGCTCTGTCCGGACTCGTACTTCTTCCGAAGTTCGGCAGCGAGCTTGTCTCGCTCCGCCCCGGTGATCCGGGTTCCTTTCCTAAGCTCGGCCAATGTGGCCCCCTCCGTGTTCGATGATCTGCGAACCGATCTTCACCCAGCTTCGGTGTCCGCGCCACTCGAAGCCCGTGTGATCCATCACACGCGGTTGGGCAGTCGCCAGGTCAGGCTCGCACCAGTCCGTGCCAGGACGCGGACCATGCCCTCACCCGACAGCGAGGCCCCCTGACCTGCAAACCGACGCTCGACAACCGGATCCATTACCTAATCCGTTGCCTGGACTGGACCAGGCCCGGGATCCCGGAGCCCTACCCGACCCAGGCTGCCGAGCGACGTGCCCAACATCGTTACCGACAGTACATCCGCATTGGCTCGCCCGCGCGGATCCACGGCCCGCAAAGACTGGTTACCGTGCATGCATGGTCAACGGCCGGCCGGCGCGGACGGCATCCCCACCGGAGCCCCCGATCTCCGGCTCACCCGCCGGAAACCGCGCGCAACGCCCAGGCGCAGGCGCGGAGGGTGACGCGGAGGGTGACCGGGGTGCGGGCCCAGGCCCGAGCCCGAGAAGCGGGACCTCATGAGCATGACCGACCTCGACGTGCCGCAACGATCCGGTGGCGGTCACCTCGGGCGGCGCAGCTCCCTGGCTCGACCGGTGATCCGGGCCCAGGCCGTCGACCTCGGGTTCTGGTGCGCCACCGCGGCCGCCGGCCTGCTGCTGGCCGCCCTCCTGCGCCGGGCCGACCTGCTCGAGGCGACGTCGTTCCCGCTGGTCTGGCGAACCCCCCGGCTGGGGCCGTCCGTGCTCCTGCCGGTGCTGGTGGCCGTCATCACCCTGGCCCTCGCCCGTCGGAGTACCCGCGTTCGCTGGCCCGTCCTGCTGCTTCTCGGCTTCGTCGGCTCCCTGCTCTGGAGCGCCGCGCTCGCCACCGCGGCCGGCCCCGACCTGTCCAGCGGCCTTCGCCCGCCGACGGCCTACCTCGCTGTCGCGGACGCCGTCGACGACGATCCACTCGCCTATCTCGCGCACTGGACGACCCCGCTCCTCGACGGGTCGCCGTCCACGGCCGCGGACGGCTCCGCCAGGCCCGCGGCGCCGGCGGCCGGCATGCCTGCGGCGGAGCAGGTGGCCAGACAGCCGCCTGGGCCGGTGCTGCTGGTCTGGGCGCTTGGCCGGCTCGGACTCGGCGCCGCACCGGGCGGTGGCGGCGGCCTCGCACTCGGGCTGGTCCTCACGGCGCTGGCCGCGGCGAGCGTGCCACTGATCGCGGTCGCGGTGCGATCGCTGTGCCACGAGACGGCGGCCCGCCGGGCGATACCCGTGCTGGTTCTGACACCGTGGGCATTGTGGGCGGCGGCCTCACCGCGCGCGGTCACCGTCCTGCCCGCCGCGGCGGCGCTGGCCGTCGGCGTGGTGGGATGCGAGCCGGGCCGGCGCTGGCGGCTGCTGTGGGCCCTGCTGTCCGGCCTGCTACTGGGCGTCACCAGCCTGTTCGACTACGGTGCCGTCTGGCTCGGCGTGGGCGTCGCGGCGGCGTACTTCGTCCGGCGCCGGCCGCTCATGAACGTCTTCACGGGCCTTGGTGCGCTGCTGCCCTTCTGGCTGTACTTCGCGTGGGGCTTCTCCTGGCCGGACGGCCTGGCCCAGGCCCGGGCGGACGTCGGCATCGGCACCGCACTGGCCTGGCTGGCCCTGGACGCCGTCGTCGTGCTGCTCGCCGGCGGGCCGGTGGTCGTCCGCGCCCTGCGCCGCATCCGGCTCACCCCGGGCTGGCCATTTCTGGTCGGGGCCGGCGCGGCCGCGTTGTTCGGTCTCTGCGCGGGGCTTGCCTGGGGCGGGGTGGAGCACACCTGGCTGCCGCTGGCGCCCTGGCTTGCGGTCGCCGCGCTGGCACCCCGGCCGCGCCCGGACGGACCCGGTGACACCGTGCGAGCCGGTGATCTCCCACTGCTGCTGATCGGCGCCGGCGCCCTCGGTGCCGTGGCTCTACGGGTGCTCCTCAGCAGCGGCTGAGGCTGCGAGGGTCAGAGCACCCGAGTGCCGGGCGCCGCGGGCCACCTGAACGCCGGGACATCTGAAGGCCGGGGCACCGGGTGTCCGGGTCGGGTGCCAGGCGTCAGGCGCTGGCCTCCGGCGACGCGACCACCTCGGGTGCGGCGGGCTCGGCCGCCGGCTCGCGGGGGATGTCGGGCTCGAGGTAGACCCGACGTGCGATGGGCACCACCGCCCGCAGACGGGCCTCGGCATCGTCGATCGCCGCGGCGACCTGGGCCGTCGTCAGGTCGGGGCCAAGCCCGATCTTGGCCGCGACCAGCAGCTCGTCGGGGCCCAGGTGCAGCGTCCTCATGTGGATCACGGTGGTGACCGCGGGCGTGGCGGCGAGTGCGCGCCGGATCGCCTCCACTGTCTGCGGTGTGGCGGCCTCACCGACGAGCATGCCGTAGGTCTCCATCGCGACGATCACCGCGACGACCAGCAGCAGCACGCCGATGGCGACCGTGCCCGCAGCGTCCCAGAGCGGCTCGTCGAGCAGCAGGGTCAGGCCGACTCCGGCGAGCGCGAACACCAGGCCGCACAACGCGGCGAGGTCCTCGAGCAGCACGACGGGCAGCTCGGGTGAGCGCGCCTCCCGGACGAAACCCCACCAGGACATGCCGCCCTTGACGTGGCGCGACTCCTTGATCGCGGTCCGGAAGGAGAAGCTCTCCAGAACGATCGCGATCCCGAGGACGACAACGGCGACGAGCCCGCTTTCCAGCTCATGGGGGTGGCGCAGCTTCTCGATGCCCTCGTAGACGGAGAACAGGCCACCGACGCTGAAAAGCACGATGCCGACCAGGAACCCGGCGATGTAGCGGGACCGCCCGTAGCCGAAGGGGTGCTCCTCGTCGGCCGGCTGAGCTGCCCGCCGCTGCCCGATCAGCAACAGTGCCTGGTTACTGGAGTCCGCGACGGAGTGAATCGACTCGGCGAGCATCGAGGACGACCTGGTGAAGAGAAACGCCACGAACTTCGCCACCGCGATGCCCAGATTCGCGAGCAGCGCCGCCACGACGGCCCTGGTGCCACCTTCCGCGCTCACACGCCCCCGCTTTCATAGTCACGTTGCCTGGTTCGTCCGTGCGCTCCGCAGACACCGGACTGATCGCCCAGTCTGTCAAGACGCCCCCACCAACGCGCCGCCGGGTACCCGGGGCACCGATGGTTCGGTGACCACCGGGTCGCGTCGGTGCGGATGCGCCGCGATCAGGCCAGGGTGACGAGGTCGGCCAGGTCGGGCGACCAGGTGTCCTCGACACCGTCCGGCAGCATGAGGACCTTGTCGGGGCTCAGCGCCTCGACCGCTCCCGGGTCGTGGGTGACCAGGACGACCGCGCCGCGGTAGGTGCGCAGCGCGCTGAGGACCTCGTCCCGCGAGGCCGGGTCGAGGTTGTTGGTCGGCTCGTCCAGCAGCAGCACGTTCGCCGAGCTGCACACCAGGCCGGCGAGCGCCAGCCGCGTCTTCTCCCCGCCGGAGAGCGTCTCGGCGAGCTGCTCGACCGTGTCGCCGCTGAACAGGAACGCGCCCAGGATTCGGCGCAGCTCCACATCGGAGGATGTGGGTGCGGCCGCCCGCATGTTGTCGAGCACGGAACGGGAGGTGTCCAGCGTCTCGTGCTCCTGGGCGTAGTAGCCCAGCCGCAGGCCATGCCCCGGGTGCACCTCACCGGCGTCGGGCGGCTCCTGGCCGGCGAGCATCCGCAGCAGCGTGGTCTTGCCCGCGCCGTTCAGGCCGAGGACCACAACCCTCGTCCCGCGGTCGATCGCCAGGTCGACGCCGGTGAAGACCTCCAGCGAGCCGTACGACTTCGACAGGCCGGTCGCCGTGAGCGGCGTGCGCCCGCAGGCAGCCGGGTCGGGGAAGCGGAGCTTGGCGACCCGGTCGGACACCCGGACCTCCGCCAGGCCGGCGGCCAGCCGCTCGGCGCGGCGGTCCATCTGGTGTGCGGCACGCGCCTTGGTCGCCTTCGCCCGCATCTTGTCCGCCTGCGCCCGCAGCGAGTCGATCTTCTTCTCGGCGTTGGCCCGCTCCCGCCGGCGCCGACGCTCGTCCTGCTCACGCTGGGTGAGATAGGTCTTCCAGGCGACGTTGTAGACGTCGAGGGCCGCACGGTTCGCGTCGAGATGGAAGACCTTGTTCACGCTCTTGTCGAGCAGGTCCACGTCGTGGCTGATCACGATGAGCCCGCCGCTGTGGGCGCGCAGGAAGTCCCGCAGCCAGGTGATCGAGTCCGCGTCGAGGTGGTTGGTGGGCTCGTCCAGCAGCAGTGTCGCGTCGGAGTTGCCCGACCCGGCGAAGAGGATGCGGGCCAGTTCGACCCGGCGCCGCTGCCCACCGGAGAGCGTCCCGATCTGCTGGCCGAGCACACGGTCCGGCAGGCCGAGCGACGAACAGATCCGGGCCGCCTCCGCCTCGGCCGCGTAGCCACCGAGGGTGCCGAACCGCTCCTCCAGCCGGCCGTAGCGGCGGACCGCGGCGTCACGGGCGGACTCGTCGACCAGCTCCGCCATCTCGACGTGGAGCTTCTCCATCTCGCGCAGGATCACGTCCAGCCCGCGGGCGGCGAGCACCCTGTCCCTCGCGGTGTCGGCGAGGTCGCCGGTGCGCGGGTCCTGCGGCAGATAGCCGAGCTCGCCGCGGATGTCGACCTTGCCGGCGAACGGCAGGTTCTCTCCGGCCAGCGTCTTCAGCAGCGTCGTCTTGCCGGCTCCGTTGCGACCCACGAGCCCGATGCGATCACCGGCCTGCACCCGGAAGGAAACCGGCTCGATCAGTGTTCGGGCTCCGGCGCGGAGCTCGAGCTCGGACACGATGATCATGCGAGTCGGCCTCTTTCGTACATCGGATTCGTGCGTGCAGCAGGTGTCACGTGCAGGCAGGTGTCAGCGGGATGGCCACCGCGGGCACCGGGTATCAGGGACGCCGTATCGGGGACGCCCGCGTCACGACGCGGCAGAGGTCATGTCCTCCAGGGTACGGGCCGCGGGCGCGGGTACCGCGGGCGTCCGGAACGGCCGACCTGTGAGCGCGGCCAAAAACGTGCGGCGCCGATCCGTCCCGGGTACGCCCTTCCCAGGTCGTGGGCCCGGCCGTCACCCGTGACGGCCGATGCCGGTGGATACAGGAGGACACAATGACGACGACGTACCGGCAGCAGCGGCAGACCCAGCGTCCGAGCTCGCTGTGGTCGAGCCTGGTCGTTCTGGGAGTCGCCGTCACAGTCCTGGGGGTGCTGCTGATCGCCAACCCGTTCAGCACCGCCGGGGGGCTGGCGGTGCTCGCCGGGGTGGCCCTGCTCGTGTCCGGCATCGCTGAGATCGTTTCGGCCGTGCGCGCCGAGCACGGCGGAACGGCCATCCTCTACGGGGTGCTCACCGCCGCCGCCGGTGTGGTGATCCTGCTCTGGCCGCATGTGACCCTGCATGCCATCGCGATCGTCGTCGGAGCCGTGCTGATCGTCGCGGGAGTGATCCGAGCATTGCTGATCCTGGCGGGCAGGCACTCGGGTGCCGGCCACGGCGCCGGGCGCCGCCGGAGCCTGCTGGTCGCCTGCCTCGCCGTGGTCCTCGGGATCCTGGCGGTCACCTGGCCGGCTGCGACGGTCTCGGTGCTGGCTGTCCTGTTCGGGATCCAGCTCGTCGTCACCGGGGTGACCGAGGTGCTGGTCGGGCTCGCGCTACGGCCCTGATCAGCTACGACCTGACCGGCGGGGGTCTGGGCTCAGTCCAGGATGCGCTTGCGCCACAGCGCGATGGAGTCCTGGCTGCCGCCACGTTCGAGCAGCCACGCCTCGGGCCCGCCCGGCACCCCGTCGATGACCCCGAGCACGTGCTCGACGGCCTCCTGGGAGACCTCGGTCACCGCGCGGGCCGTCGGCCCCGACCGTGCCCCGGGCAGGAGCGAATGGCCCTTGAGCCGCCGCAGCACCCCCGGCATGTTGGCGCCGGTCGCCAGATAGTCGGCGATCACCTGCTCGTGGCCGACGCCGGCCAGGCGCAGCAGCAGCGCGGTCACGATCCCGGTGCGGTCCTTGCCGGYCGCGCAGTGCACCAGCAGTGGGCCGGGTGCCTCGGCCGCCAGGTCCACGATCTCCACCAGCCGGGGCGCCGCTATGTCGAGGATCGTGTTGTAGAGCGCGCGCAGGCCGCCCGCGAGCACGTCCGGGCCGAGCGAGTTGCTGGCCCGGCCGGTCTCCTCGCCCAGCAGCGGCTTGATGTGCACCTCGGAACCGAGCAGGGACAGCGGGTGCGGGGAGCTCCCCCGCTCGACCGCGGACCGCAGGTCGACGACGGTCGGCGGCGGCCAGGTGAAGGTGACCGCCGGCCGCTCATCGCCCACCCGCGGCATGTCGCTGCGGTAGAGCACGCCGGCCCGAAGGACCTGCCCGGCCGCGGTCGTCATGCCGCCGACATCGCGCAGGTTGGCCAGCGCTTCCCTGAGCGGCTCTTCCGTTCCCATGCACAGTCCTCCCGAAAACCCGGCGTCGCACGGTCAGAACACCTCGGACGAGCATCGATCTGACGAACCCGTCATCCGTCAACGCGGCGCGTGCGGCCTCGCACCATCCTCGCCGAAAAGGGTGCCCTCATGCGCGGGCATGCCGTCGATGCGGCTCATGGTGGCCCTGCCGTCGATGTCGTTGATGCCCCCGGTGTCGCCGATGCCGTCAAGCGCAGTCGCCGCGATACCGGTCGCCTCGATGCCGGTGGACTCGCCCTCCCGCACCAGCACGACCGGGTCGATCAGGTGAGGTGAGTCGTTGCGGACGCTGCCGACCGCGGACGAGACAGGGTGGGCAGCGAAGACCCCGGCCGGTACGGGGCGCAGGACACCGGCGAGGTCGGCGCGGTCTCGCACCTCCGGATCGATCCACCGCGACCAGGCGGAGCGTGGCACCACGACCGGAGACCGGTCATGGAGGAACTCCAGGCCCGTGGCCGCCTCGGTCGTGATGATCGCGAACGTCGCCAGCGGCTTACCGTCATGCCACCCGCGCTCGTAGATCCCGGCGAAGGCGAACAGGCCATCCGCACCCGGATGCCCGGCGGGATGGATGTAGTAGGGCTGACCGCGGCGCTGCCCGGCGACCCGCTGCCACTCGTAGAAACCGGTGGCGGGGACGAGACACCGCCTGGCGGCGAACGCCGAGCGGAACGCCGGTCTGGACGCCACCGTCTCGGCCCGAGCATTGATCATGCGGTTGCCGGACTGCCGGGCGTTCCCCCACCGCGGCTCCAGCCCCCAGGTGGCCAGGCGAAGCACCCGACCCGGGACGGCGGCGGCCTGGGCCTGCGCGCCGTAGGCGCCAGCAGCGGCCCTGTCGGCATCAGCAGCGGCCCTGTCGGCGCCAGCCACGGCGGCGGGCTGCGCGGATGCCATCACGATCGGCATCGCGGTCGTCGGTGCGACGTTGTAGCTCTCGCGGAGCGCGCCGTGCGTCTCGTCCACCGCCGACATGGCCGCCGCGAGCTCGTCCGCGCTGAGCGTCTGGGTGTACCTCCCGCACATGGGCCCAGTCTCGCAGCCACCTACGACGTCTCAGACGACGAGCGCCGCCGCGGCACCCGCCAGGCAACCCAGCGACAGCACACCGAAGACACCGACCCAGAAGGTCCCCGGCAGGCCGGTCAGGCGGGCCAGCTGATCGGGATCGGAGTCCCGTGCCCGGCGGCGCCGCCGCTGGCGCTGCACCTCGACGATCGGTCGCAGCGCCCCCAGCAGCAGGAACCAGGTGGCGTACGCGGCGAAGCCCGCCTGGACGTCATCTGTGGCGAACCAGGAGACCCCGAGCACGACGGCGGTGCTGACCAGCACGGTCGCCACTCCGAACCCGTTGCGGACGACCACCAGCAGGACCAGCAGCAGGGCGACGATGACCTGGAGCAACAGGCTGACCCGGCCGGTCGCGAGCAGGCCTGCCGCGCCCAGCCCGAGCAACGACGGGGCCGTGTACCCGGCGGCCACGGTGAGGACCACGCCCGGCCCGGTCGGCCGGCCGGAGGAGACCGTGACTCCCGAGGTGTCGGAATGCAGGCGCACTCCGGCGAGCCGGCGACCGGTGGCCACCGCGACGAGCGCGTGGCCGCCCTCGTGCGCGATCGTGACCACGTGTCGGGCCCTCGGCCAGAGACGGTCACTCGCCACCGTCAGCAGCGCGGCGATGCCGGTGACGACGAGGATCCAGTGCGCGGGTGCCGGCTGTGCCCCGAAACTCCGGCTGAGCAGGTCGGACGTGGCTGCTCCTCTCCTCGTTGCCGCACCGGCGCGACCTCGTTGCCGCACCCGCGCGACCGCACTGCCGCGACCGCGCCATCACACCGCGGCCGGGAACACGCCCGGTCGGACCGGCGACGGTTCGGCGTACGTCCTCCCGATAATCGCGCATGGCGGGTTCCGCCCCCAGAGTGCGGTGCTCCCCGCATCCGCGACGGGGCGTCGTGTTCCCGACAGCAGGTACCCTTCGGCGCGCGAGGGGGACTGTCAGGACACGCATCAGGCCAGCGCTTCCCGCGCTGGGGCGACGGCACGGGGCGGGCCGGCGAGGCACCCAGATGGGCCGAATGGGGAGGAACCCGGGCAATGGCTGAATACGTGTATCGACCGGTCATCCACACGGCGCTCGGGCTCTTCCGCGCGTTGCGGCTGCAACTGGACGTCCGCGGTGAGGAGCATGTGCCGGCGGACGGCGGAGCGGTCGTGCTGATCAACCATGTGTCGTACCTGGACTTCGCCCTGGCCGGCGTGCCCTTCTGGTGGTCGCAGCGGCGGYTGGTCCGGTTCATGGCGAAGAAGCAGGTCTTCGATCACCGGGTGAGCGGGCCACTGATGCGAGGCATGCATCACATTCCGGTCGACCGGTCGGCCGGTGCGGGGTCGCTGCGGGAGGCGGTGCGTGCCCTGGGCGCCGGCGAGCTGGTCGGTGTGTTCCCGGAAGCCACGATCAGTCCGAGCTACTGCCTGGCGCCGTTCAAGTCCGGCGCGGCCCGGATGGCCGCCGAGGCTGACGTACCCGTCATCCCGCTGGTGCTGTGGGGCAGCCAGCGGATCCTGACCAAGGGGCGGCCCCGCAACCTGCGCGCCGCGGTCGGGACACCCGTCTCCATCACCGTGGGCAAGCCCGTGCCGGCCTCGGAGCTGCGGGACTCCCGGGCGGGAACCGAGCTGTTGCAGCTGACGATGGCGGAGATCCTCGACGACGCGCAACGCCGCTATCCCCCGCCGCCCCCCGGCGAATCACCCTGGTGGCTTCCCGCTCATCTCGGCGGATCCGCGCCGGAGCCGCCGACGCCATAGCGCCGTCGTCCGGACCGGTTGCCTCACCACCGGCCGGCGGCAGGTTGACTGAAGCCTCGGAACGGCTATCGACGGAGCGGAGAACACCGTGGCGGACCACGTGATGGACCGGCCTGGCCCAGCGGAACACGACCACGAGGCGCGAGGTCAAGGAGCCATCGGGCAGATCACGGACGAGCAGTTCGTCGACACGCTGCCCAAGGTCGAGCTGCACGTCCACCTCGAGGGGTCGATGCGGCCCGGCACGCTGCTCCAGCTGGCCCGCAGGCACGACGTCGACCATCTGCCGACCGACCTGGACGCCCTGCGGGCCTTCTACCGGTTCCGCGACTTCGACCATTTCATCGAGGTCTACCTGGCCGCCGTCCAGGTGCTGCGGGACGAGGAGGACTTCCGCCTGCTCGCGCGCGAGACCGCGCTCGGCCTGGCCGAGCAGCGGGTCCGCTATGCGGAGATCACCTTCACCCCCTGGCTGCACGTCCAGCGTGGTGTCGATCCGGCGGCGGTGTTCGCCGGGGTGGAGGCGGGGCGCCTCGACGCCGAGCGGGAGACCGGCATCCAGGTCCGCTGGATCACCGATATTCCCGGTCTGCCGGGAACCGACAGCGTGCACTCCGGCGAGCGCACGCTGGAGCTCGCCCTCGAACACGGCGGGGAAGGTGTGATCGCACTCGGCCTGGGCGGGCCCGAGGTCGGCGTCGGGCGCCCCCAGTTCGGCCCGGTGTTCACCGCGGCCCGGGACGCGGGCCTGCACTGCATCCCGCACGCGGGCGAGACGACCGGTGCGCGCACGATCTGGGACGCCCTGGAGTTCCTGCACGCGGAGCGGATCGGGCACGGCACCAGTGCCCTCGAGGACCCCGCGCTCGTGGAGCACCTGCGCCGCCACCACATCCCGCTGGAGGTCTCCCCCACCTCCAACCTGTGCACCGGTGCCGTGGCGAGCTACGCGGCCCATCCGCTGCCGCGGATGATCGCCGAGGGCCTCGACGTCAACCTGAACAGCGACGACCCGCCCATGTTCAACACCACGCTTCGCCAGGAGTACCTGCACGCCCTGCGTTCGCTTTCGCTCACCCGGCAGCAGGTCTTCGACCTGGCGGCGGCGGCCGTCGAGCACTCGTTCCTGCCCGAGCCCGGAAAGGCGCGGCTGCGGGCGGAGTTCGCGGTCGCCGCCGTCGAGCTCGGCGTGACCACACCAGCCGTGGCCACGCCAGCTCGGTCAGCGTCGGCGTCGGCTCAGCCGGCATCGGCTCAGCCGGCATCGGCTCAGCCGGCATCGGCGTCGGCGTCGGCGTCGGCGTCGGCGTCAACAACGCTGGCACCGACGGAGCGCTGAGCCGGCCCGTCACCTCAGCCCGGCCGGCTGGCCGACGAGGTCGAGCTCGCGCAGGCGCTCCTGCGCGGTCTGCTCGACCCGGCGCATCGTCGCCCGCAGAATGGGCGGCGTCATGATCGACGTGACGATCGCGACCAGCACGATGACCGTGTACATGGCTGTGGAGAGCACACCGAGGCGCAGGCCGGTGCCGGCCACGACGATCTCGATGACGCCACGGGCGTTGAGGCCGGCCCCGAGCGACAGCGCCTCCCAGTGCCCGAGCCTGCTGATCCGCGCGCCGAGGTAGGCACCGGCGAACTTGCCGATGACGGCGAGGCTGAGGATCACGACGGCAGCGAGCGCGACCTTGGCCTCGGCCAGCGCGGTGAGGTCGATGCGCAGCCCGGCCGAGGCGAAGAAGATGGGCGCGAGCACGCCCATGACCACCAGCCGGAGCGGTTCGAGCCGACGCGAGTCCAGATTCGGTGCCGAGCCGAGCAGGATGCCTGCGACGAAGGCGCCGAGAATGGCTTCCAGCCTGAGGGCGTGGGTTCCCGCCGCCGCGGCGAAGATGAACAGGACGACGACGGCGATCCCGGACGCGCCACCACCGGACCCAGCCGGGATCGGGATCCGCGGCACCGCCGGGGGCCCGGCGGCGGACGCCGATGCGGTGCCGTGCTCCGCTGACGTCGACGCGGCCGGCGGGGCAGCGGCGGACGGTCCCGCCGCAGGATCCACCCGGTCCGAGACACCGGCGGCCGCCGGACCTGGCCCGGCCGCGCTGCCGGTCTCCTCCCGGGCCAGGCCACCCGCAGCGATGGCGATCCGGGCCAGCGGGCGCCCCAGGAGGAAGGCAACCAGCACGACGCTGAGCAGGCTTATCACCGGCCAGGCGATATCCCCACCGCGCACGCCGGTCGTGGCCATCGCGGAGACCACCGAAAGCAACGACCAGCCGACCGCGTCGTCAACCGTCGCGGAAGCGAGGATGAGCTGGCCGACGTTGCGGTGCAGCAAGCGCATGTCCAGGAGAATCTTCGCCGCGACCGGGATGGCACTCACGCCCATGGCCACCCCGAGGAACAGGGCGAAGACATGGCGATCGGCATCCTCGCCAAGCAGCGAACCGGGCAGGAGCAGGCCCGCTCCGATGCCGAGGCCGACCGGCAGCAGCAGACCCGCGGCGCTGATCCGGGCAGCGGTCGCCCCACGGCGCCGCACCATCYGCATGTCCATCTCCAGGCCGGTCAGGCCGACCAGAAGAATCACACCCATCTGACCCACGGCATCCAGCAGATGCATCTGGTCCGGTGCGGTGGGCAGGAGCCAGCCGGAGAAATCAGGGGCGATGTCGCCCAGCAATGACGGGCCCAGGAGAACACCGGCGAGAAGCTCGCCGACCACCGAGGGCAGGCCGATTCTCACCGCCAGTTTTCCGAGCGCCAGCGCCAGCGCAAGGAGTACCGTCAGCTGAAGTAGAAAGATCAACAAAGAATGGTGCGACAGCGGGGCCGTCGCCACAAATGCTTCCGCCACGTTCACGTTCGTCCGCTCCCACCACCGTGCCTGCGTTCAGCCCGCCGACCGGGCCGTTGTTCGCCGCACGCACCAGTACCGTCCGGGCACGGCGCGCGCGAGCGCGGTGTACGCGGACCCGACCCGGCGGTTCTTCTGACGACCACCAGGCCCCCGAAACACCGCCCGGCCTTCGAGCGGTGTTTGTGGGCACGCCTCGCCGCATCTCGCCCGCGGCGCGTGAAGGGCCACCGCGACAACAATAGCCAGCTCGCACGCCATCGGGGCCCGGCCGCGGAGAATCACCGGCCACGCCGACCGGACGAGGCTCCTCGGTCGCGCAGACCCGCAGACACGTACGGGGCCCCCGCACCGATCGCACCGGTGCGGGGACGGCTCCTTCTCGGCCTGCCCGGGCTTCAGCCGATACCGGGGCCAGTGCCGGACCGGGAACGGTCGGCCGGCACCCCCACGCTCGGCACGTCGCCGCCCGCACCCGCCCCGCCATTGGCACCCGCCGTACCACCGACACCCGCCCTGCCACCGGTATCCGTCGTATGGCCGACATCCGTCGCGCGACCGGCGTCCATACCACCGAATCGCGCGACGAGATCGGCCCGCCGGCGCGGGTCGAGATTCGCCCGGGTTACGTCCCCGTCGTAGTGGGCGACCACCCGGGGATCCATCACCTGGAACCAGAGACGCGGGACCAGCGAGGCCAGGATCATTGTTCCGTAACCGGTTGGCAGCTGCGGAGCAAAGGAAAACGATCGGAGCGACTGGTAGCGCACGGTCGGGTTGGCGTGATGGTCGCTGTGCCGAGGCAGATGATAGAGCGCGAGATTGCTGATGACGTCGTCACTGTTCCAGCTGTGCCGCGGATCGACCTTCTCGTATCTGCCGGTCGCGGTCCGTTGCCGGGCCAGCCCGTAGTGCTCGACGTAGTTCACCGCCTCCAGCAGGGAGAATCCCACCACGGCCTGCAGTACGAGGAAGACGAGAACGGACGGTCCGAAGACACCGGCGAGGGCTCCGAAGAGAACCACCGTGTACACCCACGAGGTCAGCACCTCGTTGCGCACGGACCACGGCGAGCGCCCGCGCAGGCGCAGCCGGCGCGCCTCCAGCTCCCACGCCGAGCGCAGGCTGCCGAGGACGGTGCGCGGCCAGAACCGCCAGAAGCTCTCGCCGAGCCGGGCGCTGGCCGGGTCCGCGGGGGTCGCGACCCGCACGTGGTGACCGCGGTTGTGCTCGACGTAGAAGTGGCCGTAGGCGGTGGTGGCGAGCATGACCTTCGCCAGGACCCGCTCCAGCCGGTCGCGCTTGTGGCCCAGTTCGTGGGCGGTGTTGATACCGACCCCGGTGACGGTCCCGATCGCGCCGACCACGGCGACGCGTTCGACGGCGGACAGCTCGCCGTGCACCCACGCCCAGCATCCGAGCACCAGGCAGACGCCGGTGAGCGGCAGATAGAGGAAGGTGCACCACCGGTAGTAGCGGTCGGCGTCCAGGGCAGGACGGGCCCAATCCGGCGCGGCCACCGGATCCTTCGGCGTGGTCGCGTCGAGCAGCGGCAACAGGCCGAAGACGAACATCACGGTGAGCCACCACGGAAGGCCCGAGCCCGTCCGATGCCACAGCCCGAAGGACACGATCGGGAGAACCGGGGGGACCAGCGCGGTCAGCCACATGTACCGCTTGCCGTCGCGCCACCGCGTTCCGTCCTGGTCGACCAGCACCGGTGCCGCCATGCGTGTCACCTTCCGCCCACCCGACGCACGCGGGAACGGGCCCCGAACACCGAACACCGCAGGCCGCCGCTCGTCACCGCACCGTCACATCTCGAAGTCTCACATCCGCCGCGTACCGGAACAACCGCCCGCACGAACAACGACCCCGTTCCGTCCCTCCCGTCCGGCCTTCGAGCCCGGTCAGGCGCCGCGGCGGTGCACACTTGCGCCCATGACCGCGCAGACCAGGCCGCACGGCTCGATGACGAACGCGCCCCCGTGGATCGGCGGCGCCACGATCAGCGCCCTCTTTCTCTCCGCCGCCGTCCTGATCACCTACACGCTCCTCCCGCTACCCGGCCAGCGTTCGCTCGGCGGCGTGAACTATCTCGTCGCCGCGCTGCTCTTCGGCGTCCACATCACCTTCAGCCGTCTCTACCGGAGCTTCTACCGGCGCGGCCGGGCACGACGGGCCAGGTCCGGGGGCATGGCAGCCGCCGGGCCGCACCCGGACGAGCCAGGTGACGACGCTCCGGCAGACATCGTCCAGCCGGACGGCCCGGCGCACCCGGATCCCCTGCACAAGTGACATAGCCGACGCCGCACGGCGCGCCCCGCAGCCACCCCGGGCTGAAACGATGCCCCGGTGTCCGCCCTGGTCGTAGTGTTTGTCGGCCTTGTCGCGGGCGCCGCGGTCGCGCACACCGGTCATCTCGGCGGTGACGCGGCACACACCCTCAACATCTGGCTGCTCGACATCGCGCTGCCCGCGCTCACCCTGCACGTCCTGCACGACGTCCAGATCCCGTCGAACATCGTGCTGGTCGTGGCGGCTCCGTACGCCCTGTGTGCGACGACCATGGTGATCTACCTGGTGGCCGCCCGGGTGCTGGGGCTGAGCCGGGAGGTGGTGGCCGCGCTGATCGCCGCCACCGCGGTGGCGAACACCTCGTTCGTGGGCATCCCCATGGTCACCGCCTTCTTCGGCGAGTCCTGGGTGCCCGTCGCGCTGTTGACCGACCAGCTCGGTTCGTACCTGCTGCTGAACACGGTGGTGCTGGTGGTGGTCACCGCCGCCGCCGGAGCCACCGCGGCGCCGCTGGCCGTCGCCCGCGCGACGTTGACCCGGCCGTCGATGCTGGCCCTGGTGCTCGCGCTGGCGCTGCGCCCGGTGGAGTACCCGGCCTGGCTGGACGAGGCACTCGCCTCGATCGGCGCCACCCTGACGCCGCTGGCGCTGTTCTCGGTGGGCCTGCAACTGCGGGTCAACGCCGTCCGCCGCTGGTGGCGGGAACTGGTGCTGGGGCTGACGGTGAAGCTGGCGGTGGCCCCCGCCGCGGTTCTCGGGCTGTATGTCGCCACGGGTGTGTTCACCGATCCGGACGTCAAGGTGGCGCTGTTCGAGATCGCGATGCCGCCGATGGTGGCCGGCGCGATCCTCGCGGACCGGCACGGCCTGGCTCGCCCCCTGCCGAGCCTGCTGGTTGGTGTCGGCGTGCCGCTGTCCGTCGCGACACTCGCGATCTGGTCGATTCCCCTGCACCCCTGAGATACCCCACATCCGGCGACACCGGGCGCCGGACGATCCACGCACGCAAGTATGTGGGCGTCCTAAAGTTGGAGCGAGAGACAATCGCTGGGTCGCAAGCGCCAGCCCGATCGAGGAGACTCGGGGGCGGCATGGCGTGCCACCGGCGTGGCCTGTCGCGGCATGCCGCGAGCACCGCGCCGCGCGGAGGACCGGCACGAGCAGCATACGAACGGAGGCGGCCAGGTGGCCGAGACAGAGCAGGTCGGGACAGAGCAGGTTCCGGCGACCCCGGGCACGGCGGCCAGCGCGCCGATCCAGCGGGTCGGTGTGGTCGGGTGCGGTCTGATGGGCTCCGGCATCGCCGAGACCTGTGCGCGGGCAGGCCTTGACGTGCTGGTCCGGGAGGTGGACGTCGCGGCGGTCGAGGCCGGCCGGAAACGGATCACCGCCTCGCTCGACCGCGGAACCCGCAGCGGCAAGCTCAGCGAGGCCGACCGGGACGCGGCCCTGGCCCGGCTCGCCTTCACCACCGACCTCGGCGACTTCGGCGACCGCCAGTTCACCGTCGAGGCCATCGCGGAGAACGAACAGGCCAAGACCGAGATCTTCACGGCGCTCGACAAGGTCGTGGCCGACCCGTCGGCGATCTTCGCCTCCAACACCTCCTCCATCCCGATCATGAAGCTCGGGATGGCCACCGGCCGCCCGGACCAGGTCCTGGGTGTGCACTTCTTCAACCCGGTTCCGGTGATGAAGCTGGTCGAGCTCGTCCCGTCGCTGCTGACCTCGGACGAGACCCTCACCCGCATCCAGGAGTTCGTCACCTCTGGTCTACGCAAGGAGGTGATCCGCTCCAAGGACCGCGCCGGGTTCGTGGTCAACGCGCTGCTCGTTCCCTACCTGCTCTCCGCGATCCGGATGCAGGAGTCGGGCTTCGCCTCCGCCGACGACATCGACCTCGGCATGGTCCTCGGCTGCGCCCACCCGATGGGCCCGCTGCGGCTGATCGACCTCATCGGGCTCGACACCATCAAGGCGGTGGCCGAGTCGCTGTACGACGAGTTCAAGGAACCGCTCTACTCCCCGCCGCCGCTGCTGCTGCGCATGGTGGACGCCGGTCTGCTCGGCAAGAAGAGCGGCCGCGGCTTCCACCAGTACTCCTGAACCCACCACACGAGAACGGCACCGACGTGGATCCGAACTTCGACACCTACAGCCTCAGCGACACCCATACCGCCGTCCGTGAGGCCGTCCGCGATCTCGCGGAGAAGGAGATCGCACCGTTCGCGGCCGACGTCGACGAACAGGAGCGCTACCCGACCGAGGCCCGGGACGCGCTGATCCGTTCGGGGTTCAGTGCCGTGCACATCCCGGAGAGCTACGACGGCCAGGGCGCCGACTCGGTGGCGACCTGCATCGTCATCGAGGAGGTCGCCCGAGCCTGCGCCTCCTCGTCCCTCATCCCAGCCGTCAACAAGCTCGGCACGATGCCGATCCTGCTGTCGGGGTCGGAGGAGCTGAAGAAGCAGGTCCTGCCCTCGATCGCCAGCGGTGAGGCGAGCGCGTCCTACGCGCTCTCCGAGCGGGAGGCGGGATCGGACACCGCCTCGATGCGGACCCGGGCCAGGCTCGACGGCGACCACTGGGTCCTCAACGGCACCAAGACCTGGATCACCAACGCGGGCGAGTCCACCTGGTACACCGTCATGGCCGTCACCGACCCGGACGCGGCGAAGCCCGCCGACGGCATCTCCGCGTTCGTCGTCCGGGCCGACGACCCCGGCTTCGAGGTCGGCTCCAAGGAGCGCAAGCTCGGCATCAAGGGCTCACCCACCCGCGAGATCCACTTCGTCAACTGCACGATCCCCGCCGACCGGATCATCGGCGAGCCCGGCACGGGTCTGCGCACCGCGCTGCGCACCCTCGACCACACCCGGCCGACGATCGGCGCGCAGGCCGTCGGCATCGCCCAGGGCGCGTTGGACGCGGCGATCGGCTACGTGAAGGAACGCCGCCAGTTCGGCCGCCCGATCGCGGACAACCAGGGCGTCCAGTTCATGCTCGCGGACATGGCGATGAAGATCGAGGCGGCCCGGCACATGGTGTACGTCGCGGCGGCCCGCGCCGAACGCGGCGAGCCGAACCTCGGCTTCATCACCGCCGCCGCCAAGTGCTTCGCCTCGGACGTCGCCATGGAGGTCACCACCGACGCCGTCCAGCTCTTCGGGGGCGCCGGCTACACCCGCGACTTCCCGGTCGAACGGATGATGCGCGACGCGAAGATCACGCAGATCTACGAGGGCACCAACCAGATCCAGCGGATGGTCATGTCCCGGGCCCTGCTCCGGGGCTGAGACCGTCCCGTCCCACGGTGAGGCGCCGCCGATACGGGCGGCGGCGCCTCACCACCTGCGTGGCCCGGCCCAACCCGCGCCGGGCTCCCGCCGGATTACCCGCTGACTACAGACCGCCCACAAGTGCGGACGTCTCCGACGGACCGTCGACAGAGTCGCCGTAGTCGCCGTAGTCGCCCCACTGGTAGTCATCCTTGCCGGGCTTGTCGTACTTCTCGTGGTGCTTCTTCTTGTCGTGCTTCTTCTCGAACCAGAGAACCTTCTCGAAGGTGATCCGGATCTTCTTCTTCACCAGGTTCTTCTTCTCGTGGTGCTTGTAGTCCCCGCCCGGCCTCGGGCTGTAGGCCACCGGCTCCTCGACAGCACCCGGGGTCCCCCAGTCGCCGGGGTCGCCGTAGGAGTCGTCACCGTACGAGTCGCCGCCGTAGTAGGGGTCGTCGTCACCGTAGGAGTCATCGCCGTAGGAGTCATCGCCGTACGACTCCTCGCCGTACTCCTTCTTGTCGTGCTTCTTGTGGTGCTTCTTCTTCTCGTTCTCGAACCAGAGAACGCGCTCGTAGCTGATGGCGTCCTTGCGCTTCGAGATGTCGTCACGCTTCTTCTTGTGGTGCTTCTTGTCGTACGGACCAGCCAGCGCCTCCTCGCCGGCAACCGGCCCGTCCACGGCCGTCGGGTCCACGACGGGAGCAGCCGGGTCCACGACGGCGGCCGTCGGGTCCACGACCGGAGCCGCCGGGTCGTCAAAGCCGCCGGGGGGCGGGAGAAGCGCCGAGTCGTCGAAGCCGCCCCAGCCCTCATCGCCGCCCGGGCCCTCGAAACCGGTGCCCGGCTCGTCGCCCGTCGGGTCGACGGCCTCGTCGTCGTAGCCGGGCCACTTCTTCTTGTGGTCCTTCTCGTCCTTGCCGTGGTGGTCCTTCTTCTTGTGCTCCTTCTTGTCCTTGTGGTCGAACCAGAGAACGCGCTCGTAGCTGACGGCGACGCGCTCCTTCTTGACCTGCTGCTTGCCGTGGTGCTCGCCGCCGTACGGAGCGGCCTGCGCGACACCGGCGCCCGCGCCGAGCGTCACCGCGACGGAAACCAAACCGGAGGTCGCGAGAATCGCGGTACGACGCCCAATTCTGCTCGCCATTTCCAACCTTTCAAAAAAGATCTGTTGCATCGGCTCGTCGGGCGACAACATAGCCGCTGGTCAGCGGGCGGACGGAGGCTCAAAACAGACGTGTCGCCGGGACCTTCGGACCTTCAGTTCCGACCCATTTAGCCGAATGCGTAGGCGACGGGAGGCTGACCCGAAACAACGATCCTTTTCCATCTCACGGTGTACGGTCAGGGATGCCACGGGTCCGAGTCGAGACGGAAAAGGCCCTTGATCCCCACCCCGAGATCAGGCCACAGGAGCGCAGAAATCACGGCGAATCCACCCGGCACCAGACTCCGGAACGGGGAAATAGGCGTATGCGGCGCCGACCAGGCATGACACCCGGAACAATAGCCGGCCGTGACGGGTCGCCGTCGACCTGTTTACCTGCACTGTTGCGCGACCGAAACACGGCAGGAAAGGTGCGCCGCCTTCCGGAGCCGGCAGAAATTGTGTCGACCGCGAAATCAGGCGCCGGCGGAGAACCCACACCGGCACCCGGCGCCGACACAGGGCCTGGCTCTCCCGCGGCGCCACCCGGCCTCGGCGCGGCCCTGGTCGTGTTCATGGCCGCGTTCGCGGCCGGAGAGCGGAGCCCGGCGGCCGGCGGCTAGCTCGGGAGGCTGGCGGCGTC
The DNA here is from genome assembly GCF_001983215.1 of Frankia sp. CcI49. Taxonomy (NCBI): domain Bacteria; kingdom Bacillati; phylum Actinomycetota; class Actinomycetes; order Frankiales; family Frankiaceae; genus Frankia; species Frankia sp. CcI49. The sequence continues at coordinate 295,007 of NZ_MOWP01000008.1, read as the reverse complement.
CTGCAGGGGCAGGAGCAGCAGGTGCGGGTCCATCCCGGTGGGCGCGAAGCCGAAGTGCCGGTAGAAGGCTCGGCCGGCGGAGGCGATGGCGTGGGCGCCCAGCAACGGGGTTCCCACCATCCGGCGCACCGTCAACGCCCGCATCGTCGCGTCCCGCAGCAGCCGGGCACCGACACCGCGCCCCTGATAACGGACGTCCACGGCCAGCCGACCGACGAGCATCAGCGGCACGGGGTCGGCGGGGCGGCGGGACCGCCACCGCGACGGTGGCGCCACCCGCTCGGCGGCGGCTGTCGCCAGGCAGTAGAACCCCGCGATGGTGGTGCCGTCGAGGATCACGAAGGTGTTGGTGATCCGTTCCTTCTGGTGGTCCTTGGCGTGATGGCGCAGCCAGCCGTCGACGGCCGGGTCACCACAGCCGAACGCGACCGTGTCATGGTCCTCCAGCAGGGCCGACGGCTTCGTGAACGACACGGAACAAGCTCCCATCCAGCCAGGAACGATCTCGATGCGCTGACATCCGGTACCGACGCGGAACGCGGCGTGGCGGGCCCGCGGGCCGGCGCCGGCGTCCGACTAGGCGTCCGGCTGGCCGGACTGCTGGCCAGGTGGCTGCTCACCCGGTTCCTCGTCGAGCAGGCGTCGCATCCGCGGGTTGTCCGCCGGCGGTGCCTGCAGCATCGCCTCCAGCTCGGCCCAGGCGGACTCGGCGACCCGGAACAGGCGGCGGTCGGCGAGCACGTCCCGGGCGTGGCGCCGCATGCTCTCGACCGCGAACATCGCCAGGCTGAGACCCTCTGCCTCGGCAGCGGACCGGATGATCTCCGCGTCGTCCTCGGGCAGGTCACACGTGATCTTCTCGTCGCCAGCAGAGGTCATACCGGCAGTCTGCCGTTCCGACCCGGGCGAGGGGAAGCCGGGGTACCGCGACGTCCAGCGATCCTGGCCGCGTGCGAGCGCGGAACGTTGGTGCCGCCGGGAACGTTCGCAATGGCGTCGGAGCGGGCATTCGGAGTGCGATCACTCCGACTGCCGAAGGAACGGTGGGCATCACTATGAGCGACGATCTCGGCACCGCCCTGGTGGTGATCCTCGGCGTGATCGCCGTGGCCGGCGTGCTGCTGGCCGGTGGCGCCTGGTACCTGCTGCGGCGCTACCGGCTGCCGTTGCACGCCGTGGCCACGACGATCGCCAGCCTGCTCTACGTCATCTCGCCGGTGGACGCCGTGCCGGAGGTTCCGCTCGGGCCGGTCGGCCTGGTCGACGACCTCACAGTGATCATCGCAGCAGCGCTGTACCTGCGCAGGCTCGTCGGCGCGAGGAGCACCGCGGCGGGGAGCACTGCGGCGGGGTCCGCCCGGAAGGCCTCGGGAGGCCATCCCGGACGAACCCCGACCTCGACTCCTACTCCGATTCCGACCCAGGATCAGATCAGGGAGCGCAGGACGTAAAGCAGGATGCCGCCGTGGCGGTAGTACTCCGCCTCACCGGGGGTGTCGATCCGGACCACGGCCTCGAACGACTTGTCCCCCGCCTGGACGGTGATGGTGGGGGTCTTCTCGTCGATGGTGGCCAGGCCCGTGATGGTGAAGGTCTCCTCACCGGTGAGCCCGAGCGACTCGGCCGACTCGCCGACCGGGAACTGCAGCGGCAGCACGCCCATCCCGATCAGGTTCGACCGGTGGATCCGCTCGTAGGACTCGGCGATGACCGCCCGCACGCCGAGCAGGGCCGTGCCCTTCGCGGCCCAGTCACGCGAGGAGCCGGAACCGTACTCCTTGCCCGCGAGCACCACCAGCGGGACGTTCTCGGCCGCGTACTTCTGCGCCGCGTCGTAGATCGCCACCTGCTCGCCGTCGGGCAGGTGGCGGGTGACGCCACCCTCGACGCCGGGCACCAGCTTGTTGCGCAGCCGGATGTTGGCGAAGGTCCCCCGGATCATCACCTCGTGGTTGCCGCGCCGCGACCCGTAGGAGTTGAAGTCGGACGGGGCCACCCCGTGCTCGGTGAGATACCGCCCCGCCGGGGAGTCCTTCTTGATGGAGCTGGCCGGGGAGATGTGGTCGGTGGTGACCGAGTCCCCCAGGTAGGCCAGCACCCGGGCGCCGACGATGTCGGTGCGCGGCGTCGGCTTGGCGGACATCCCCTCGAAGTACGGTGGGTGGCGCACGTAGGTGGAGTCCTCCACCCAGCCGAAGGTCTGCGAGACCTCGCCGCCGTCACCGATGGGCAGCGCCTGCCAGCGGGCGTCGCCGGAGAGGTCGGCGTAGCCACCCGAGAACATCTCGGACGCGATCGAGCTGGCCACGACCTCGGCGACCTCGGCCTCGCTCGGCCAGATGTCACGCAGGTAGACCGGCTCGCCGGCGGTGTCGGTGCCCAGCGGGTCGGTGTCGAGGTTGATGTCCATCGTGCCGGCCAGCGCGTAGGCGACCACCAGCGGCGGGGAGGCCAGGTAGTTCATCTTGATGTCCGGGCTGATCCGGCCCTCGAAGTTCCGGTTGCCCGACAGCACGCTGACGACCGCCAGGTCCGCCTTGTTGATCTCGGCCGAGATCTCGTCGGCGAGCGGGCCCGAGTTGCCGATGCAGGTGGTGCAGCCGTAGCCCACCAGGTTGAATCCGACCTTCTCCAGGTAAGGGACGAGGCCCGCGCGCTCGTAGTAATCCATGACCACCTTGGAACCGGGAGCCAAGGTGGTCTTCACCCACGGCTTGCGGGTCAGGCCCTTCTCCACCGCGTTCCGCGCGAGCAGCGCCGCACCCAGCATGACCTGCGGGTTCGAGGTGTTGGTGCAGGAGGTGATCGCGGCGATGGCGACCGCGCCATGGTCGATCTCGAAGGTGGTGCCGTCGGCCAGGGTCACCCGCGTCGGCTTCGACGGACGGCCGCTGACGTCACCGGCGACCGCGTTGACCGAGACCGGCGCGTCGGACGGCTTGTCCGCGAACGGCGCGGCCGGGTCGGAGGCGGGGAAGGACTCGGCGTCGGCCTCGTCCACGCCGCCGTTGACCAGCTCCGTGACACCGGCGTAGGTGCCGAGCGCCTTGCGGAAGGCCGGCTTCGCCGTCGACAGCGGCACCCTGTCCTGCGGGCGCTTCGGGCCGGCGAGGGAGGGGACCACAGTCGAAAGGTCCAGCTCAAGAGTGGTGGTGTAGTCGGCCTCGTGGCTCGGGTCGTGCCACAGGCCCTGCTCCTTGGCGTAGGCCTCAACCAGCGCGACGAGCTCGTCCGGGCGGCCGGTGAGCCGCAGGTAGGACAGGGTCTCGGCGTCGATCGGGAAGATCGCGCAGGTGGAGCCGTACTCGGGGCTCATGTTGCCGATGGTGGTGCGGTTCGCCAGCGGGACGTTCGCCACGCCCTCGCCGTAGAACTCGACGAACCGGCCGACCACGCCGTGCTTGCGGAGCTGCTCGGTGATGGTGAGCACCATGTCGGTGGCGGTGGTGCCCGGCGGGAGCTCGCCGGTGAGCTTGAAGCCGACGACGGTCGGGATCAGCATGCTGACCGGCTGGCCGAGCATCGCCGCCTCGGCCTCGATGCCGCCGACGCCCCAGCCGAGCACGCCGAGGCCGTTGACCATCGTGGTGTGGCTGTCCGTCCCGACGAGGGTGTCGGGGTAGGCCAGCGTGCCCTCGGCGGTCTCCTTCGTGAAGACGACCCGGGCGAGGTGCTCGACGTTGACCTGGTGCACGATGCCGGTGTTCGGCGGCACCACGGTGAAGTTGTCGAACGCGGCCTGGCCCCAGCGCAGGAACTGGTAGCGCTCGCGGTTGCGCTCGAACTCCAGGGTCGCGTTCAGCTCGAACGCGTCCGGCCGCCCGAAGTGGTCGGCGATGATCGAGTGGTCGATCACCATCTCGGCCGGCGCCAGCGGGTTGATCTTCGACGAGTCGCCGCCGAGCGCGACCATCGCCTCCCGCATCGCGGCGAGGTCGACCACACAGGGGACACCGGTGAAGTCCTGCATGATGACCCGCGCCGGGGTGAACTGGATCTCCTGGCTCGGCTCCGCCGCCGGGTCCCAGTTGGCGAGCGCACGTACATGGTCGGCGGTGATGTTCGCGCCGTCCTCGGTACGCAGCAGGTTCTCGAGCAGAACACGGAGGCTGTACGGCAGGCGGTCCGCCCCGGGCACCGCGTCCAACCGCCTGATCGTGTAGGTGCGATCACCTACCGCGAGTCTGCCGGTGCTGCCGAAGCTGTCCATGGCCTTCGTCTCCTCCTCGTCACCTCCCCGCTTCTGGTCAGCGGGAAGGTTCGACACAAGCGCCGATCGCTGTGGCCGACCCTGAGTTCGCCACGGTCGTCCACTCGTCCCATCCTGGCACTGTCAGGGGTGACGGCGACGCCGAGAGCCGTTGGTCACATTCCCACAGGGCTCGACGTGGCTGTGACCGCCGCCTCCCGGGCACGTGCCCCCGGTCCCGGCGGTCCACGCCGTTTTTCCCTCGCAGAGGCTACAAATATCAGGTGGTCCGTCCGGACGTGTACCGCATGCCCCCTGGTCAGGCCGGACGAGACGGCCGGGATCACGACGACGGGGGGTGCGTGGCCCGCTGGCCATGACGCCGGAAGGTGGGATGTCCCACCCAGGCCGGACCCACCTTGGACGGGCCGTGCCGGAGCAGGCCGCGGTTACGACCACACGGCCGTGATGTCGCGCTGCCAGTTCTCCATCGTGAACGGAGATCGCCGCAGCCGGCGCATCGCTTCCCGACGCTCGTCCAGCGTCGGCGGCACGACCGCCAGGTCCGCGGCGGTACTGGCCCAGATCTCGTTCGGCGTTCCCAGCGGAAGCATGGTGATCCCGGGCAGCACCCGGGCGATCTCCGCGACACCCGGCAGATCCGACGACAGCACCGGGGTACCGACCGCGCACGCCTCGAGCACGACGCTCGGTAGCCCCTCGTGCAGCGACGTCACCAGCAGCAGCGACGAGTTCACCAGGAGCTTGGGCACATCGCCCCGCTCGCCGAGGAACTCGACCCGGTCCGACACCCCCAGGCCGCTGGCGAGGGTCATCAGCCGCTCGGTCTCCTCCGGGCTCTGCCGGCCCACGAACCGCAGCCGCACGTCGAGCCCGCGGGTGCACATCGCCGCGACGATCTCGATCGCGCGCGACCGGTTCTTCACCGGATCCGGGCGGGCGATGTGCAGGACCGTCAGCGGCGGCGGTGCGACGTCCCCCAGCTCGTCGAGCTCCGGCAGGGAGGGCATCGGCCGCTGGCCGGCGATGGCCACCCCGAAGGGCTCGAGCTCGACGCCGTTGTAGATGACCCGGCACCGGGGATCCAGCCGCCAGGACTCGCGCCAGAGGCCACGCATGGCCGCCTCGCTGACCGCGATCAGATCGGTGGCGAACGCATCCAGCAGGACCCGGCCCAGCGCCCGCTGGAGCCGGCCGCGGACGCTGTCGCCACGGCGATCCGTACTGGTGAAGAAGTGAGCCACCCGGCGGCGCACACCGGCGGCCCGGGCAACCGTCAGCACCACCCCCGAGAACGTCGCCACCCCGGAGTGGACGATGTCGGGCCGGACCCGGCGCAGCAGCCGGTGGAACGCGAACGGAAAGCTCGGATCCGCGCGGCAGTAGTACACCTCGCCCCCGAGCGACCGGATCTCCTCGTCCAGCGATCCGGGCGCCCCCGAGGTGACGCAGAACAGCAGCCGGAACTCGGCCGGGTCCAATCGTCGCAGCAGGTTGACGGCACGGATCGTCTCACCGGCCAGGTCCATCCTCGGCAGCACCTCGAGCACCGTCACCGGGTTGGCACGGCTGGACGGGGCGGGAGCCGGGCTCACCTGCCCGGCCGGCGGGGGGAGCAACCGGTCGCCGGCCGCCGCGCCGCGCGCGTCCCCCGCCTCGCGTGCCGGCCCGTCGACGACACTCGGCCCGTCGACCACCGCGAGCCCGTCGACCTTCACCGGCCCGCCGGACCGGTCGGCGCCCGCAGGCCATCGATCGGTCCGAGCGCCACCCGTGCCCCTGCCACCCATGCGCATGCCACCTGCCGGTCCGCCGCCGCTTCGTATGCCCTTGGCCCGTTCGTCACCGATATCCGCCCCGCTGCCGCAACGATGACCACCCTCCAAACTCGGATGTGGACGCTCAGCACTCGGCCAGGACATCTGGCAACCTTCGCCAACCTACAGAGAGAGTTCTACTACACAGAGTTATGACACTCGGCAACGTGAGACGAAAAGGCGGGGCGTCGCCCGCGCGACGCCCCGCGCCGAACCTGCGATTCGGGCCAGGCCGACGGGTGACCGCTCGGCCGCGGACCCCAGGTCGGGTGGCGGCGTACGGTCCCAGCGCGGCGTCACATGGACTCGACCATGGCCCGCCCCGGCGCGGAGCGCTGCGCGGGAACGAACGCTCTCGCCGAGCCGCTCAGAGCACCCCCGCCGGCCGCTGCGGTCGCTGCGGTCGGCACCGCCGCCGACCCCGCGGACGGCTGCAGCCAGTGGCGGGTGTCCAGCACGGCCCGGGCGTGGCTCAACACGATGTCGCGCCGGAACGCGTCGTGATCGACCAGCACGACAACCAGGTCCGCTGCCGCCGTCTGCTCCTCGTCGGCATCGACCAGCTCGATCCGCCCCGGAACCCGCGCGGGATCGACGTGCGGGTCCGCCGCAAAGACCTCCGCTCCGCGATCAGCCAGCAGCGCCGCCACCCGGGCCGCTGGCGACTCCCGCGAGTCCCCGGTGTTCCTCTTGTAGGCGAGCCCCAGCAGCAGAATACGACTTCCCCGCACAGAACATCCTCGTCGGCCAAGTATCTCGGACACCCTGCTCACCACATGGTCCGGCATGTGGTGATTGATATCGTTGGCCAGTTCGACAAACCTGAAGCTGCGACCGAGCCGCGACCGGACGCGCCATGACAGGTAGGACGGGTCGATCGGAAGACAATGACCTCCGACGCCGGGACCCGGCCGGAACGGCATGAAGCCGAAAGGTTTGGTGGAGGCGGCGTCGATCGCCGCCCAGACGTCCGCGCCGAGCTCGTGCGCAAACATGGCGAGCTCGTTGACCAGAGCGATGTTGACATGACGGAAGGTGTTTTCCAGGAGCTTGGTGAGTTCCGCGGTCCTCGTCGAGGCCACCGGAACGGTGCTGTCCACCAGCGAGTCGTAGAAGGCGGTCACGGCCCTGAGCGAGGCCTCGTCGACACCGGAAACGACTTTCGGAGTGTTCTCCAGCCGCCAGACCTTGTTCCCCGGATCGATACGTTCCGGGGAGTAGCCAAGCCGGAAGTCGGTGCCGGCCGTGAGACCGGACAGCTCTTCCAGCAACGGCCCGAACAGTTCCTCGGTCGTGCCCGGGTAGGTGGTTGACTCCAGCACCACGGTCGACCCGGGTCTCACGAAGGGCGCCAGGCTCCGCGCCGCGTCCGTCACGAAACTGAGGTCAGGTACGCCCTCCCGCAGCGGGGTGGGCACGGTGACGACCGCGACATCGAAGGCCGCCGCCGCGGCGTAGTCGGTCGTCGCCTCGTACCTGCCAGAGGCGAGCGCCGCTGCCAGCTGACCGTCAGCGATGTCCTCGACATAGGACTCGCCAACCACAAGTCGTTTGACCCTACTGATGTCGACGTCGACGCCCACCACCCGCCAGCCGACCTCCACCGCGCGCATCGCGAGCGGGAGACCGACATACCCCTGGCCGACAACTACCAGCTTTCCCGTTGAAGTCATGGGCCCAGTGTGGCGCCATAACCACTCTCAGCTACGCATCGGCAAGTTCGTGTCACGTTCCGTTATCACTCGGGGCCTCGGGGGTTCCCAAACTCCGTCGCGCGGGCCTTTCCCGACGCCGCCGGCGAAAGTCCGGACCAGCACGGCGGAGATCCGTTGACCGGCACGCCCATCCCACAGCTCCGGACAACGCGGCGGAGGCGGCCGCTCCAGCCATTCGAGCGCCGCGGCGACCACCGCATCCGGGGAACGGCCCACCACCCGGTTGGTCCCCTCGGTGACAGTGATCGGACGTTCGGTGTTGTCCCGCAACGTCAGGCACGGAACTCCGAGAACCGTCGACTCCTCCTGCACCCCGCCCGAGTCGGTGAGGACCAGTCGCGCTCCCATCTGCAACGCGAGGCAGTCGAGGTACCCCACCGGCCCGAGTATCCGTAGACCAGCCGGGAGCCGACCGGCGAGGCGGTCGGCGGTACGTGGGTGGACGGGGAACACCAGCGGGCATCGGCCGGCGATCTCCCCCAGTGCCGCGACCAGGCCGTCGAGCACCGCGGGGTCGTCGACATTGCTCGGCCGGTGCAGGGTCACCAGGCCATACCCACCCGAGTGCAAGCCCAGCTCGGCGAGCATGGGCCGAGCACGGGCCCGCTCCCGGCACGCCAGCAGCGTGTCGACCATGACATTGCCGACCAGATGCACCGACTCCGGTGGCGCGCCCTCCGCGAGCAGGTGCGCCACCCCCTCGGGACTGGGCGCGAACAGCAGGTTCGACAGCCGGTCGGTGACGATCCGATTGATCTCCTCCGGCATCGCCCGGTCGCCGCTGCGCAGGCCGGCCTCGACGTGCGCCACCGCGATTCCCGCCTTCGCCGCGACCAGCGCACAGGCGAGTGTCGAGTTCACGTCCCCGACGACGACCACCACATCGGGGGCCAGTCGCATCAGCAACGGCTCGAAGGCGGTCATCACCGCAGCCGTCTGCACGGCATGGGACCCGGAGCCGGCCTCCAGGTGGTGATCCGGTGGGCGCAGACCGAGATCGGTGAAGAAGACACCGCTCATCGCGTCGTCGTAGTGCTGCCCCGTGTGCACGAGGGTGGTGCGGACGCCGTCAGCCGTCAGCGCGTCGAGCACGGGCTTCACCTTGATGAAGTTCGGCCGGGCCCCGGCCACGACGACCGCGTGTGGCGCGGCCGTGGTCATGGCGTGGCCGTCCCGTCGCGGCCCAGCCGTTCCGGCGCCCGGCGCACCGCCGGCACGCCCAGCACATCCGGAGCACCCGGCGGGCCGGGCACGCCCGGCGCTTCGGCCCGCTCGGCGGCGAGGTCGGCGTCGACCATCATCTCAACCGGGTACGAGCCGTCCTGGCCGGTGATTCCCGTAATCAGTGCGCGAGGCACGTTCGTCCTCCTCCCTGTCTGCAGTCGACCTCGACTGACCCTCGGTCAGCGGGTTGGCTCGCCTTCTTCTCGCAGCACGGGAGAGGCCTGGCCCTCCGGCGGCACGCTGTCCGCGCCCACCCCCCGCGCTGCCGGCACCGCTGGCTGGCCCACCTGCTCCGTCCCCGCACGGCGAGCATCCGCGAGGTCGATGCCAGCCGGCTCCTTCGCCACCGCCACCGGCGCCGTTGCCGTCGCCGTCGCCGTCGCCACCACCGGCACCGTCGCCGTTGCCACCGACCGCGGAGAGCCTGTCGGCTGTGGGAGGCTGGYGCCGAGGCTCGCGGCGGCGGCGAGCGTTGCCCGGGACGACGCGATCAGTTCCGCCGTCACGTCCGTCGCGCCGCCGCGGCACATCCGCAGGAACGCGCCGACCGCGGCCCGATGCCCCTTGTCCTGCGCGCCTTTCCACTCCGAGACACCATCGATCACCAGCTCCCGGAAGTCGTCGATTCGCAGGTGGCTCCTGCCGGCGAGAGCCTCGACCAGCTCCTTCCGGCAGGCCCGGGGCCGGGCGGAGCTGTACGCGACGGTCGACAGGGTGCCGTCGACATGCCGCATGGTCACAGCCAGGTCCTCGGCAAGCAGCACCTCGCCACCGCGGCCGGGCACGGCTGTCGCCGTCTCGACCCGACTACCTGCCAGCGCCACGCAGGTGTCGATGAAATGGCAGACCTCGCCGAGAAGCCGGCCGCCCTCGACCCGGTCGCCATACCAGTGGTCGGCGGGTACGGGACCGGCGGCGACCCGGTAGATCAGGCTCAACGGGCCGTCCCGCTCCGCCAGCCGCCGACGGGCCGCGACGACCGCCGGGGAGAACCGACGGTTGAGGCCCACCATCAGGACCCCGCCGCCCACGTCCGCCGCCCGCTCGACCATCTCGAGCTCGGCCAGGTCGAGGGCCAACGGTTTCTCGCACCACACATGCCGGCCCCGTTCGAGGGCCGCCGCCGCCAGCCGGGCGTGCGTCGAGTGCGGTGTCGCGATCACCACGACATCGATGTCGTCGTCATCGAGCAGTTCCTCAACCCCAGCCGCGGCCCCCTGGAAGCCATGCCGGTCGGCGAAGGCGCGAGCTGATCGCCCACTCGCCGAAGCGACACTGGTGAAACGGTCGAAACCGGCGGCTCTGAAGGCCGGCAGCAGCACCGAGCTGGAGAAGTTCCCCGCACCGATCCAGCCGATCCGATCACCGCGGCGCCCAGGTGAACCAGCCCCACGTGCCACCGGTCGCGGGTAGCCGACCTGCCGGGCCTTCCCCGCCAGGGAGTACTCGGTCGATGTGGCACTTTCCGCGGGCGGACCGTCGTCCGCCGCCTCGGCGTCTTCCACCGGCCCGGTGCGGCGCGGGTAGTCGAACCGGATGGCCAGGTACGGCTCCCGTCGCGTCGCCACCAGGTCATAGGCCGCCGGGGCCCGCTCAAGCGGAAAGGCGTGGGTGACCAGGTCGGCCACGGACAGCCGGCCGGCGGCGAGCAGGTCGAGCACCGCTTCCTGGTTGCGGCCCTCCGTCCAGCGGACCTGGCCAGCCGGGTAGTCCACACCCCATTCCTCGTAGCCACGCTCGTACCGACCGGGTCCGTAGGAACGCGCGAAGCGAAGGACGAGCTCCTTCTCGTAGAACGGCGCGCGCGCCAGCCCCAACGGGACGTCCCCGACGACGACAAGCTGCGCCCGGTCGCGGGCGAACTCCGTCGCACGCATCACCGGATCACCGGACCGGCCCGCCGCGCAGATCAGCACCGCGTCCGCCCCGCGCCCGCGGCTCCACTGCCGCACTGCGGCCGTGGTCGCCTCGCCGGACTCCCGCAAGGCCCGCACGCCGGTCGCGGCAGCGGTCTGCAGCGGCAGGTCCGCGAGGTCGACGCCGGCCACGTCACATCCGCTGGCCAGCGCGATACGGGAGGCGAGCTGGCCGATGAGGCCCAGTCCGACGACGACCACCTTGGCTCCCGGGCCGACCTCGGCCAACCGGAGCCCGTGGAGCGCGATCGCGGCGATGGTCGTGAAGGCGGCGTCCGCGTCGGGGACCCCGGCCGGCACCCGCGCGCACAACAGCCCGGGCACCGCCTGGAACTCGGCATGGTTGGCCCATCCGGCACCGCCGGTGGCCACCAGGTCGCCGGGCCGGATGCCCTCGACGGCGTCACCGACGCGGATCGCGCGGCCGGCCCCGCTGTAACCGAGTGGCAGCTCGGAGGCGAGGCGGTCGCGGACCGAGCGGACCGCCTCGCCGATGCCGTCCGCTCGGGCCTTCTCCGCCACCCGGCGGACCAGGTCGGGGCGTGCCCGTGCCTTGGCCAGCAGCCCCGACCGGGCGAGCGTGGTCACCGCCCGCTCGGTGCCGGCGGACACGATGGTGGCGGTCGTCTCCACGAGGACCTCGGTCGCCTCGATGGACGGGATCGGGGTCTCGACGACCCGGACCTCCCCACCGCCCGCGGCCTGGACCACCTGCCTCACCGGAGATCCCGGCCTGTCGCTGGGACCCGTCGGGCCGAAGAGCCGCGGCGCCGCGACCGGTCAGACACTCGCACTCGCGTCATGCGACAGAGGGTAGTTGATGACTTACATTCAGCCACGAACAGCGGCCTGTCGTGCCGTTGGAGTGTCACCAACCTGTGAGCAAGCCGCAGCCGCGACGCCAGCATGCCCCACGCGGGTCATCGCCTGCCGAGCCGAGCCGTAAGGAGTGACATGATCGCAGCGGGTGCGGCGGCACTACTGGTAACCGTCGTCGCCATGCCGGTCGTGGTCAGCGCGATGCGGCGCCTGGCCGCCATCGACGACGTCAACGAACGCTCCTCGCACCGGGTGCCGACCCCTCGGGGCGGCGGCATCGCCGTAGCCCTCGGCATCTTCGCGGGCGTGGTGGTGCTCCAGGTCACCAGCGGTCACGGCGACTCCCCCGGCCTGCTCCCGATGATCGTCGGGGTGACACTGTTCGGTCTCGTCGGTCTCGCCGAGGATGTGGGTGCAGACGCGGGCGGCATCTCCCCGCTGCGCCGCCTGGCACTGCAACTGCTCGCCGGCCTGGTGGTGTCGGCCGTGCTTCTCACCAGCGTGTCCCTCGACGCCGCGCCGATCCCACCCGTGGTGGCGGTGTCCGCCGCCGCGCTGATCGGCCCACTGTGGATTACCGGTTTCGTCAACGCGTTCAACTTCATGGATGGGGTCAACGGCATCTCGTCCGCGCAGGCCGCCGTCGCCGGCGGCAGCCTCATCGTGGTGGGACATCTGTACGAGGCGTCGGCGCTGGCCGCGGGCGGAACCGTTCTGGTCGGGTCGGCGATCGGCTTCGCGCCGTTCAACTTCCCCCGCGCGCGGATCTTTCTGGGTGACGTCGGCAGCTACACCCTCGGCACCAGCCTCGCTGTGCTCGCGTTGCAGGGCATCCTGTCCGGCATCCCGGTGGAGGCGGTGCTGGCGCCGCTGCTGCTGTACCTCGCCGACACCGGCGCCACGCTGGTGCGCCGGGTACTACGGGGCGAGCGCTGGTACCTGCCCCACCGCACCCACACCTACCAGCGGCTCACCGACGTGGGCTGGACGCACACCCGGGTCACGGTCACGGTCGCCAGCCTCGTCGCGGCGAGCTCAGGCCTGGGACTGCTGGCCGCACGGGGTGACCCGGGCATCCGGGTGACGGCCGACCTCGCGCTGCTCGTGCTGGTCGTGGGTTATCTGAACGCACCTCGGCTGATCACACTGGCCCATGCACGGGGATGCGCCGAGCGGCCGGCTCCTGCCGATCCCGCCCATCCAGGGGGTGGCTCCCGGGAGCTCGTCCTGCCGCACCAACGACAGGGCGACAGCCCACAGCTCACCCCTGATCGGGCTGAACCCAGCCGGCCGGCCCGGGTACCCGACCCGGCCGACACCCGGTGACGACAGCAATCCAAGTTATTCGACAACCATGCGAATACAGTTGACTACTAATAGCGACAAGGCGCGGTCCGATCGCCGGGTTCCCCAGAAGAGGTCGATGTCGTGAGGCGTGGCGCTGGTCCCCCGCGGGTACTGCTCGTTACCCACTACTTCCCCCCCGAGGTGGGCGCCCCCCAGGCACGCCTGTCGGAGACAGCGCGGGCCTGGGCCGCCGCCGGCCTCGACGTCACCGTGCTGACCGGCATGCCGAACCATCCGACCGGTGTGGTGCCCCCCGGTTACCGTGGGGCACTCAGGCGGATCGAGCACACCGACGGATACCGGGTGGTCCGCACCTGGCTCTATGCGACCCCGAACGAAGGCGTGCTGCGCAAGACCCTCAGCCACCTGTCGTTCATGGTGACGTCGGTGCTGCTGGGCGGCCGGGCCGCTGGCCCCGTTGACGTCGTGGTCGTTTCCTCGCCCACCTTCTTCGCTCTCGGCTCGGCCTGGGTCCTGGCGCGGCTGCGGCGCGCGCGGCTGGTGGTCGAGATACGCGACCTGTGGCCGGCGATCTTCGTTCAGTTGGGTCTGATCACGAACCGCAGGGTCATCGCGGTTCTGGAAAAGCTGGAGCTGGCCGCCTACCGGGCCGCGGACGCCGTTGTCACCGTTACCGAAGGCTTCCGAGAGGACATCATCCGCCGGGGCATACCCGCGGAGAAGGTGCACGTGATCCCGAACGGCGTCGACCTCGATCGATTCAGGCCGGACGAACCCGCGTCCGCGGAGGTACGGGCCCAGCTGGGAGCCGGGCCCGCCGACACGCTCGTGCTCTACGTCGGCGCACACGGCATCTCGCAGGGCCTGACCTCCGTCGCCGACGCCGCCGCGCTGCTGGCCGAGGAAACTCCCTCGATCCGATTCGCCTTCGTGGGCGAGGGCGCCGACAAGCGGCGGCTCACCGAGCACATCAGGCGGCTCGGCCTCACGAACACCACCCTTGCGCCCGCGGTCCCCCGCTCGGACATGGCCGCGCTGGTCGCCTCCGCCGACATCTGCCTGGTTCCGCTGCGGGACGTACCACTGTTCGAGACCTTCATCCCGTCAAAGATGTTCGAGCTGCTGGCCGCGGGCCGCCCGCTGATCGGCTCGGTACGCGGCGAGGCAGCCCGCATCCTGACCGACGCCGGCGCCGTGGTCGTCTCGCCGGAGAACCCGGAGGCCCTCGCCGGCGCCGTACTGGAGCTGGCGACGGATCCGGACCGCAACGTGGCCATGGGCCTGGCCGCACGCGAGCATGTCGAGCGGCACTTCGACCGATCAGCGCTGGCCGCTCGCTACCGTCACCTACTCCTGCGGGTCCTGGCCGGGCAACCTCAGGAGGAACAGCCTCACCACGGGCCGCCCCCACCCGACCAGCGGGAGGGCGGGCAGCGGGAGGGCGGGCAGCACCAGCCGGCACCGGATGGCCCGAGGCCCGAGGACGAGCTACCGGCGACGGCCTCGGCAGACCGGCCGGCCGTCCAGGGAAAGCCGCGCAACAGCGCCCAACCAGTACCGCGCCCCCGCCAGCCTGCTCCTGAGAACCCTCGACCCGTCACCCACCATGCGGACGGACGAGGGAGCGGGCGATGAGGCTATTCGTCGTCGGGGGCAGCGGATTCCTCGGATCCCGGACCGTACGGCACGCCCTGGCCGCGGGCCACCAGGTCACCGGCCTCGCTCGAGGCGGGTCAGGCGCGGGCCGCCTGACCGCCCTCGGCGCCAAGGTGGTCCGGGGTGACCTGGATGACGCCGCCGCACTGCGCGGCGCCTTCGCGGAGACGAAGGCCGACGCACTGCTCAACATCGCCTCACTCGGCTTCGGGCACGCCGACACGATTGTCGAGACCGCGGTGCGGGCTCACCTCACCCGCGCCCTCTTCGTCTCCACGACCGGAATCTTCACCGCACTGGACCCGCCGTCGAAGCAGACGCGGCTGGCCGCCGAGAACACGATCCGCACCAGTGGGCTCGACTGGACGATCATCCGACCGACCATGATCTACGGAGGGCCGGACGACCGCAACATGGCGCGGCTCCTCAACCTGCTGCAGCACTGGCCGATGTTGCCCATACCGCTGCCCGCTGGCGGTCACCAGCTCCACCAGCCCGTACACGTCGACGACCTCGCCGAGCTGCTCGTTCGCGCGGTCGAGCTCGACATCACGATCGGCCGCACCTACAACGCCGCCGGACCCGCCCCGCTGACGCTGCGCCAGGTCGTCGAGCAGGCCGGCGCCGCCGCGGGCCGCCGCCCGAGGTGCCTGCCCATCCCGGTCAGGCCGGTGGCGGCGCTCATCGGCTCCTACGAACGTCGATCGGCCCGCCCACGGCTGAAAAGGGAGCAGATCAGCCGGCTGACCGAGGACAAGGCGTTCTCGATTGCGGATGCCGTGCGGGACCTCGGTTTCGCTCCTCGGCCGTTCGCCACCGGCATCCGGCAGGAGGCGGCGCTCTGCCGGAGCCAGAAGGCGGCAAGGAGAGGTCGAACGGGCAGATGACGGCCTCCTTCTTCTCCGACGTGGCGAACGAACGGCCTGCCTGGGCCGGCGGCACCGTGACACCCGTCCGGCTCGACGGGCTCAATGGGCTCGACGGGCTCAATGGGCTCGGCGGGATCGGCGGGATCGGCGAAGAAGCCGATCAGGGTGAACTCGACGGAACCTCATCGACCTCCCCGACCGCTCGGTCCGTAATGGCCCGCCGAGCCCACCTGGCTGGTCGATACCTGCGAACGGTAGCGCTGCTCCGGCCGGAACAGGCCGTCGCGCGTGTTCGTCTCCGCGCGCAACGTGCCATGCCCGTGTACTTCCCCATCACCTCGCGCCGGATCGTGGATGCACTCGCGCGGCCGGTCCTGCGATCTGGAGGTCACGCTCGTTGGCCGGCTTCCTTCGTTCCGTTCGACGCCCGCCTCGGCGAGGTGTGGCCGCGCGCCACCGATCTCGCCGATGGGCACTTCACCCTGCTGGGGACCACCCGCCACCTCGGCGAACCGGCCGACTGGGCCCAGCACGACGCGCCGCTGCTCTGGCGGTACCACCTGCATTACTGGGACTGGGCCTGGTCGTTTGCCCTGCATCCAGAGCGCGAGTGGGCCCGGGCGGAGTTCGACCGGCTTCACCGCTCCTGGCACCGGGCCACAACGTTTGGACGCGGCCCAGCCTGGTCGCCCTACGTGGTCTCGCTGCGGATCTGGTCATGGTGCGGGCTGCTCGGCTCACTCGCCGACGACGCACTCGCTTCCGCACTGACCACCGACCTCGCCGAACACGGAGCTTTCCTGCGCCTGCACCTGGAGACCGATGTCGGCGGAAACCATCTTCTGAAGAACATCAAGGCGCTGCTGGGGATCGCCGTCGCGTTCGATGACGCAGCCGCGAGGAAGCGCTGGACCGCGCATCTGCTTCGCGAGATCGAGCGTCAGGTACTGCCCGACGGCGGCCATGTCGAGCGCGCACCCGCCTATCACTGCCAGGTACTGGCGGACCTGGATGATCTGGCAGCCCTGCTCGACTCGGCCGGCGAGCGGGTCCCCGACGAGCTGACCGCGGCCCGACTACGCATGCGGAGCTGGCTCGACGACATCCTGGCACCGGATGGCACGGTGCCGATGACGAACGACGGCTACCCCGTCCCTCCGGCCGCGGTCGGCGTTCTGCTTCCGCACCAGGCCAGAACGCGCAGCGTGCGGAATCCGGACCGCCCGGCTGGCACCGGTCTCGCCCTCTTCAGTGATTCGGGCCTGGCCGTCCTGCGCGCCGGGCCCTGGCGGGTACTCGCCGATGTCGGCCTGCCCTGTCCGGACGATCTTCCGGCGCACGCCCACGCCGATTCCCTGTCCTTTCTCCTCTGGTACGACGGCACACCGGTGCTGGTCGACAAGGGGACCTCGACCTATGCACCGGGTGCGACCCGCACCGCCGAACGCGCGACCGCGGCGCACAACACGGTTGTCGTGGACGAAGCCGATTCCACCGAGGTCTGGGGTGCGTTTCGGGCCGGCCGACGGGCCAGGGTCACGTTTGGCCCGGTCCGCCACGACGAGGCCGCCGACCGGCTGAGCCTGACCGCCATGCACAACGGCTACCGATGGATGACCGGCCGGCCGGATCATCTCCGGACCTGGACGATGGACCCGAGCTCGCTACTCGTCGTTGACCGAATCGCAGGCGGTCATCGCCACCGTGTAGACGTGCTGTTCCACCTGGCTGCCGGATGGCAGGCGAAGTATGACGAGGCCGGAGTGATAATCGAACGAAACACCGCACCCGGACCCTTCCGGCTGACGACGTGTTTCGACGCGCACCGGGACGAGCGAGTCAGGTTGGGCCGCTGGCGAATCTGGACGGACACGCTCGCGGTTGGGTGGCAACGGCAGATCCCAGCCGTGGTCGTCGCCTACACAGTGACCGCGGAGCTTCCACTAGAGCTGCATACCCGCCTGACCGCCGTGGAGAGCACCGATGTCTGAGTCGCCGGTTTCCAGGTCGCCCTACCAGGTCGCGCTGACCCGCACGAGCCAGGCGGCCTACCCTTCGGCGCCCCCATTCTCTCCGCATACGGCCTATGCGGAATACGGTTTCGGCCACCTGAGCCGCGAGCCGAATCATGTCTATGCGGCGGTTCGACGGGTTCTCGCCCTGGCCGGCCTCGACAAGGGCGGAGTCGATACCTCACAGTGGAATCCGCTTGGCGAGTATGTCGGGCCCGGAGGAACGGTGGTCCTCAAGCCGAACCTCGTACGCGAGTTCCACCCTCGGGATCCCGATGGCTGGCAATGGGTCCTCACCCATGGCGCTGTCATCCGTGCCGCGGCCGACTACGCACTGCGAGCGGTCGGGCCCACCGGCCGGGTGGTGATCGCCGATGCACCGCAGACCGACTCCTCGTTCATCGGCATCGTCACCGCTCTCGGCCTCGATCAGCTGCGCGACTTCTACCAGGAGCGGGGGTTCAGCGTCGACCTGCTCGATCTACGCCAGGAGGAATGGACCACCCGCGGCGGCGTCGTGACAGCGCGACGTCGTCTCCCCGGCGACCCGGCCGGTACCGTCGCCTTCGATCTGGGCGACCGGAGCGAGTTCGTCGGCCATCCTGGCGCCGGCCGCTACTACGGAGCCGACTACGACTCCCGGGTGGTGAACCACCACCACACCGACGGGCGCCACGAGTATCTGCTGTCCGCAACGGTGATGCAGGCGGACCTGATCATAAATCTGCCCAAGCTGAAAAGCCACAAAAAGGCCGGCATCACGCTCGGGATGAAGAACCTGGTCGGTGTGAACGCCGACAAGAACTGGCTTCCGCACCACACCGAGGGATGGCCGGGAAACCGCGGAGACGAGCATCCGCGGCCAAGCGCGCGGCACCGCGCAGAGCGCGCGGTCGTCGGGGGCCTGCGGCGCGCCGCGCTCGCCTGGCCCGGAGTCGGCACACGTACCTTGCGGATCGCGCGCCGCGGCGGCACTCCGATATTCGGCGACGGGGACACCACCATCCGGAGCGGAAACTGGTGGGGAAACGACACCGTCTGGAGGATGTCGCTGGATCTGAACAAGATTATTCACTATGGCAGTCCGGACGGGACTCTGACGGAAACCCCACAACCCACTCGGCACATCGTGCTCGTGGACGGCGTCATCGCGGGACATCGCAACGGGCCGATGAGCCCCGATGCGCTCCCCGGCCGGCTGGTCGCCTTCGGGACGACACCGGCCGCCGTGGACGCTGCCGTCACCGTGCTGTTCGGCTTCGATCCTGAACGAGTGCCAACCGTTCGCCAGGGATTTCGCTGCCACCGGCTCCCACTCGCCAACGGCGACTGGCGCGAGGTTGAACTCGTCGGCGACGACACGGACTGGAACGGACCGATTGGAAACATTCATCCAACGGCCACTCTCCAAGCTGAGCCTCACTTCGCCTGGAAAGGCAGGGTGGAACTATCGTGGGGCGATGTTCGGACGACAGCCAGCAACAGATCGGGCTCACCATGAAAGGCTCCACAATAGGCCGCTCGCGGGTCGCGGCAGCGGCCTTCCGTACCGCTTGCGACAGCCCGCTGGTCACGGCGCACCTGAAAACTCTGGCTCAGCTCGAACTGGCTGAGCCGAACGAGGTCGTTCAATGGCAGGAGAGACGCCTTCGACGTTTCGTCGACAGATGGGCGTCGGCGGTGCCCTACTACCGGGAGAATCCGGAGTACCTGCGATCCTCCGACAGGACGGCGGCGGTGCTGGACAAGGAGACCGTCCGGCGGTCGTCCGCCGCGTTCGCCAATCCGAAGGTGCCCGCGCGGCAGGTCACAACCGGAGGGACCGGGGGCCGCCCACTGAACCTCCGGATCTCATATTCGTCCTTCTTTTCGGAATGGGCACACATCGCCTACGTCTGGTCACGCGCCGGAGTCAGGCTGAACGACCCGAAAATAACCTTCCGTGGCAGCAGCCTCGGGACCGGCTTCCATGGTCGCCCAATGATCTATCAGAGAACCTACAACCATATGGCCGTTTCGCCGTTCCACCTGTCCGAAGCAACCTTCACAGAGTTGCTCAGCAGTATCCGTGATCTACGCCCGGTCGCGATCTGGGGGTATCCCTCCTCCATAACCCCGTTCGCTCTCTGGGCAGCGCGGACCGGCCCGCATCCGGAGCTCGCCCGACTTCGAGCAGTGCTTCTTGCCAGCGAAGGCGCCCTCGACTGGCAACTGGACCTGTTCCGCGAGGTGTTCGACGCACCGCCGATTCGCTGGTACGGGCAGAGCGAGAAAGTCGTCTTCGGTGCCGAGTGCCCACGCTTTCCCGGCCATTACCACGTTACACCCACCTACGGAGTGGCCCAGGTCATCAATGACCGGATCATCGGCAGCGGGATGACGAACGCCGCCATGCCGCTCCTACGCTATGACACCGAGGACGGCGGCGCCCTCACACCTCCTGGGCTCATGGGAGGGCGCTGCGCATGCGGCTCTCCTTTCGCCGTTCTTCGCGACGTGGCAGGCCGCTGGGACCAGTCGCTGGTGTATGGAACGCACGACGAACCCATCTCGTCCGCGGCGCTCAATTTTCACGACGAGGCCTTCGCCCGATTCGATCGCTTCCAGTTCCGCCAGGAGCGGCGCGGAGAGGTCGAGCTGCGGGTGGCCTCGGCGGGTCGAGTTCCCGATTCCGCGGAGCTTGAGAAAGCGCGCTGCCTGCTTCAACATCGCGTAGGTGACCGTCTCGTCATCTCGGTCACCGTGGCGGCTGCCGACGACCTGTTGAGTCGGCGCGGAAAGATACTCATGATCGATCAACGCTACCGCCCAGGTCAGGCTGATTTCTCAGCCATGCCGGCACAGCCGACATAGAAGAAAGTGTTCCGTCAGGCCCCGTGGGTATTCATTCTACGGGGCCTGACCCACGCCCAATAGCGCCTGAGCGTGGTCCCCGGTGTGGCTTGATGCTGGAAGGACGCTGATCCGTTCGGGGTCTGACGACACGGTGTGGGCGGTGACCGCGAGCGGGTCCGGCTACGTTCGAGCATCCAAGAGACCGGTGCCCTGGCCACGGGTTGTGGAACTGTGACAACCCCGCTCCGCCGCTGCTGCGCCGGCCGCTCCCGCCGATCGAGCTGCCGCGCGCGCTCGGCGTCGACGGCCGCGTGCCACGCCGCCGCCGCCGGCAGGCCGACCACATCTCTTCCCGCCGCAGGCCCCGCGGCGAACTTCCGTCATGTTCCAGCGCTGGCCCAGGCCCCCCAGAGCCTCGGACGAGGCTCGTTCGACATCAGTTCGTCGGATCTCGGTTGCGTCGCCAGCCCGTCCCGAATTCCGTGAACAATCATTCTTGAATGTTCGAACGACCGCCGGGAGACTGTCTCTTTGAGAGCGACGCGGGGTGCCACGGCCAAGGCGAGCCAAGCTCCGGTCAGGGCAACCGTCGAGGCATTCCGATGCGACCGGGCAAACCAGAGCCTGTTCCTCGCGAGATAGTAGGAGAATCCAGCTGAAGGAAGCGTTCCACCACCACTGTGCCAGGCCTGCGCCGGACTGACTACGACTCGCCAACCGGCAGCTCTCGCCCGGTAGCAGTAGTCAGTGTCCTCATATCCCAGGAAGTACTTCACCGGCATCGGAACCCGGCGAAGACAGTCCCCCCTGACGAACATGATCGCACCATTGATCCAGTCCACGTCATCAATCTCGGTCGACGGGACCCTCCGCTTCCTCGGAATCGATGCCACCGGAGTCATCCTGCCGCATCCGGTGTGGATCCCGTCGGCGTTCAGCTGCGTCGGCCCCACAATTCCCACACGCGGATCAGCGAATACATCCAGGCATTCCCTGACCGTACTTCCGGTGAGCCGGACATCGTTGTTGAGGAGAAGATAGATGTCCGCATCAGGTGCCGCCTCGTATCCTGCCATAAAGCCGCCACCGAATCCGCGGTTGGAATCCGGGGTGAGCCACATGGAACCAGGGAGGAAAGACTGAGGCCGCGGTTTCCCGTCGTTCGCGACCACGATCACACGAGAAACCAGCGAGATCTCGTCGAGCTGCGTCGCGAGCTCGACCGTCGGCTCGACCCGGCCCCAGTGAACGATGACTGCGACAACATTCATGATCGATTCTCCGGATTGAAGGACGGTCGGCCCACTCCGCGGAACCGCCCGCCAGTTGGCCGCAATGACACCAGGTCAGCGACGAAACATCCCGCCCCAGTCTAGCTTCCTCTCACGCCAAGCTTTCGCACCGTTCGTCGTGTCTCCGACCGGCCCGCGAAGAACCAGTGCGAGCCGAACCAGGCCGCAGTCGTCAGCCTGCGGACCGTCAGTGAGATTTTCTCGCCAACCCACCGAAAGCGAATCGACTCACCACAAGTGCCGCACAGAACTGGAGCGGGAGACTTGCGAGGACATCCGAGTACGGCCTCTCGTGACTGACGAGCAGCAGCATGACCGGGACGAAGATCACCACATATCGAGGATCCGAGAAGGGGTGCAGTGCATCGTCGATCAACCTACAGAAGCCACCGAGGACGAACATGCCGGCGGCGACCACGATAATTCCTCCGTAACGGTAGAGGTCGGCTATCGGTGAGATCGCGGCGGCGGTGTACAGGCTCGCGTCGGTGCCATAGTACTCCTGATTGAAGGTGTAACCATCCACCACTATCGGCTTATCGGGCCACAGTGCACGTGGTATCGCCGTGAGTATCGGCGCGAGCATGAGGTCCTTGATGTCACGGTCTGGCACTATTGCTGGCGTCCGCTGAACCACGATCGCTATGCTGTCAATTCCACGAAGCCGCCCGGAGATGTACTTCGTCGGGCCATCCGACTCGGCGTCGTCCGACTTCCGGTCACTGACTGTTCTTGACAGCAGGTCAGGCGCCGAACGCAGCGCAGCGCTTGTTCCGAGGTGCGAGTCAGGGCCACGGACCAGGCCCCTGTATGCCATATTGAAAGGGATCACCACAAAGACAAAGACAACTGCGGCCAAGCAGAGCATGCGGACGGGAAGCCGTCTTCGCACCGCGACATAGGCGACGCAGGCGCCCGCGATGGTTATAACGAACTGCCCTTTCATGCCACTGATCAACGCGAACACGGTCTCGATGAGAGCGAGCACGGCTACGCACCTGCGCCGGCGGGAGTCACCGTGGCGGCCCAGGTCGGCCACCGCGATCATCAGGCCGGTCACGCCGAGATTCGCCGCCATCGACAACGGATAGGCGAAGGCACTCGATTCGCTTACGCGCTTCGACACGTCGCCCAGGTACCCGTACTGGCCCAGCGCCAGCAGCACGAGCCGGGCCGCCGTGGCAACGAACGCCAGAATCCATGGAACCGCGGGTGAGCGCAGGCGGAACTCAGGACCCGGTGCCGCAAGCCTGCCGAGGCTCCGGGCCACGGCCGTCGCCGCGCGCCCCAGGGTCAGTAGATATCCCGCTGTCCAGACCACGACGGCGATGCTGACGACCTTGAGAGCCTCAAGCACGCTCACACGGTCGATCTGGGCGACAAGGCCCAGCTGCGGCGCTGTCCATGTCGTGGTCAACAGCCCGAGGACCAGGCCGGTCCAGGCCAGATACCAGGGCCCGAGGCGAATCTCGCCGAGGCCGCTGCCTCGGCCGCAGCGCGCGCCCACCAGCGTGATCGCGCTGATACATTCCAGCGTCAGCGCGACCGACCGCAGGACGATCCTGGAGTTTTCGGAGAGGCTCCAAAGCCCTTCCGCTGAGAACAGCAGCACACTCGCAGCCGCGAACGGAGCCCAGGTCATGGGGAGAGCGGCAACCACCGGTGACGAGCGATGTCCCTGCGGAAGCGTCCCGATTCGGCTCACCACAAGATTTCCAGTATCCGCGTGAGACGGTCCTGATAGGTGTGATCACGATGGCTTCGAGCGGTCGCGGCATCACCAACGACGCGCGCCGCCGGGGGATCATCCGTGCACCACTTGATGCGTCCCAACAACTCTTCGAAGGTCGTGAACCCAAGGACCTCGCGCTCTTCCTCATACAGGTTCTCCAGCGGAGGTCGCCGCTCGCACAGGACAACGGCACCGCACGCCGCGGCCTCGAACAGGCGACAGTTCACACTGGTCATCTCCGCTGGATGCAGGGCATTCACGACCGCCAGCGCCTCACGGAAGACTCTTGCCTTCTCAGCCCCTGTCACGTATCGGCCCGTGTGCCGCGTGACCAATCGCTCGTCCGAGAGCCACTTCGGGATCGGCGGGCCGTAGATCTGGACCTCCACGCCGTGACCGACCAGTTCCGCGATCAGCCGGGCGCGACCTGCATACATATTGCCCACGAACACGACATGCCGCTGGCCGTTCGCCGTGTCCGGCGGCCGGTGCCGGGCGGGGTTACATGCCTCCGGCAGATAGTATGCTGGCAGACGGAGAACGTCGGCGAGCCTGTTCGTCAGCAGCGGGTCCTTGAAGAACAGGGCGTTGTAGTCGCCCAGCAGAAACTGCTGGCGACCCATGTTGGCGACACAGTCAGGAAACCACAGGCACACGCGGATCCCGCGGCGCCTGAGGTTCCGGACTGTCTGCGGGAGAAGCGGGTAAAGCGTTATTACGGTGCCGACGTTCTCGCGGTCTGCACGGGCGACGATCTGTCGTTGATAGGTGAGGTCAACCCGGTCGAAGGCGCTTCGCAGAGCAAGAACGGGCCCGCTCAACCGGCCGTTCGGCATCGGGACCGGGGGTCCGAGAGCCACCGGCTGAACGCCGATGTCGGGAAGACAGTCAATGATGTTTTCAGCGAAGGTGTCGAACCCCAGTGGGCCGACCACTCCTACACGTTCCGCGCTGCCGGAGACTCGATCGTCGGTCGCCACGGGAGCTTCCCCCACGTTCCTCGCCCCAGTCATACAGTGCTTCCTCTTCCGGTACTTGTAGCGGTCTTCCGCACATGCTGCCCGCGCCGGGCGGAAATCAGTTGTCTGAATCTCACCATAACGGTGGCCAGCGGGGTGTCGAGGACTACCAGCACCGAACGGAGCAGCAGGATGAAGGTGATTCCGCTCGCGAGGCTGGAGGCTATCGCCGCGCCAGACACACCCATGGCGGGCGTCAACCCCGCCAGCAGAGCGATCTTGGCAACCAGGTCAACGAACTCGCAGCGCGCAACCGCGAGATTCTCACCCAGGCCGCGGAGGATCTCGTGCATCGCGCGGTTGCAGCCGAAGAGCGCGACGCCGCCCGCCATGAGCCAGAGAAGGTCTACGCTGTCCCGGAACTGCTCACCCATCAATGCCACCAGGAGGAAAGGAGCTACCGCACTGATCGCGATCACGAGCACCGTTCCGGTCAGGAGGCTCGCCGCCATCGCCACGAAGGCGATCCGCAGAATGCCACTCCCGTGTGACGCCGGGCTGGCCTCGCTCGACCTGGATGCGGCCAGGCGGGGCATCGCAACGAGGCCGAACGCCGAACAGAGCGGAATTCCCACGGTGATTATCGAATTCGCCACCGTGTAGCGACCGAGTTGCGCAGGCTCCACCAGAACAGCCAGCAACAGGATGTCAAGCCGCTGTGCCAGTGCATGTGGAACGGCTGACAGCGTGGTCGCGGAGCCGTAGCGAGCGAGGTCCACTCCGACGTCACGGCGAACGCGGCCTCGCCCCGGCAGCGTTCGGGCACCAAGTATCGCCGCGAGTACGGCCTGTATCACGATGGATGCGGTCATGCACCACACGGCCAATGTGACCGTGAGCGTCTGCCCCAGAACGACCAACACGATCAGCAGGCTGTAGACGGCGGGCTGCGTCAGTCGTACCAGGTTCCAGGAGGAGAGGCTTGTCGCCTGCAGCGCGAATACCCAGCACGACCCGGCGAAAATAACCGGTTGCGCCATGAAGGCCATACGGAACGCAGCGACCGCCTCGGAGTCACCTGTCGCGATCCACGGCGCTGCGATCATGCCGGCGACAGCCACGACCGCGCCGATCACGAAAAGTATCAGGGCGCCGGTTCTGACCACGTCCCGGCCCTGAGACGGGTTCTTCGCGACGAAGTAACAGATGGCTGCGGTAATCCCCCCTTCGCAGATGGTGGCCGCTGTCATCGTGTAGGCGATGATCGCCGCGTAGGTCCCTCGACCAGAAGCTCCCAGTACACGGGCCAGAAAGAGTCCGCTGACCAGCCCGAAGAGCGCTATCAGCATGCTGGTGCCGGCCGTCGACCGAACCGCCCTGAAATAGCCGCCGTCCTTGGCCGAGCGCCGACGCCGCTTCCCTGTCACGTCGTCTGGTTCCTGGGGAAGCGGATTCGCTTCAGTTCCGCCACGACGCGATCAAAACGTTCCCATTTCGGCGTGAGGGCGAGAACATTCGACGAGAAGCCACCCTGGCCGGAGAGCCCATGCCGACTGAGGTTCAGAATTCGGTAGCCGAGGCCGGCGAGGAGGTCGACGATGTCGGCCGCTGTCATCCCGCGCCGCTCGAGATGGGCCGGCAGAAGCTCCAGCAGCAACGCCGGGTGCTCTGTCGAGAGGATGTCCGACGCACCCTGCAGGACGTCAAGCTCGAATCCCTCGACGTCGATCTTCACCAAGGCGGGCGGTCGACGGGTGGCGGCGTAGGCGTTCAGGGTGGTCAGTGGCACGCTGACATCAGGCTGACTGCCGTCCGTCACCGGATGGGCGAGCCCGGACGCGTTACGGTGTATTTTCATGCCGATCTCCCCCTCACTGGCACCGACAGCGGAGGACGAGATACGCACGTTCTGCAGCTGGTTCTGTTCGACGAGTGCGGTGAGTGTTGCTCGTGTCCCGTCCACCGGTTCGAAGGCGTGAACCTCGCCGGAATCGCCCACGAGCCCGGCCGCCCACAGGGTGTAGACACCGATGTTCGCACCGACGTCGTAACAGCAGTCGCCGGGCTCGAGGATCGCCGAAAACACCGGCGCGAGGGCCGGCGGCCGATAGCAGAGAGATACAAGCGAACCGACCGATCCGTCTCGGCAGTGGTCCACCGAGAAGGTCATGCCATTTGACAGCCGACCAGAAAGCGGCCCTGTATATTGCGTGCTCGGGCCCCGCACCAGAGACGTCAGCCGGTCCCGACCCCTCATTTCTGGTAGCCACGCGGCGAGCTGGGTGGCCACTCGCCAGCGCATCGGACAACTCACACGAAGGTCTACATCAGATGAGATCTTCAAGCTCTCGTCAGACACGCACACTTCGTATCACGCTAACCGTTCGAAGTAGCGGACCCAACCAGTGTCGCGCAATGTTGACCGCCTACCCGCCGGAACGGTTCTTAAAGGCGGCAGATCTGCCGCATGTCGCGACACGGGCAACCATGGGCCTGAGCGTTTCTGCCTGGGCGGTCCCCGGATGGGGCCTCGATGACGACGGCGGATCGACGAGAACATCGGATGGATCGTCCCGCTGGTCGTGCACGCGAACCACAGCTCTCGCCGAACCAGAGCTCTCACCGAACCACAGCTCTCGCCGATCGAGCAGATGGGTCAGCGGCTTCGAACCGTGGGGCCGCGGGCGAGTCCGCCCTCGCCGGCCGCCTGGTCAACCATCGGCAGCACGAAGATCAGGTTCGTCGCCCCTGTTCTAGGCATTGGCCGGCTGCCTGGACATCCGCGCCGCTGCGACATCGATGGCCGCCGCCTCGTAGCCACGCGCTGTCGCCGTGATCGAGTAACGGTCCACTCGCTCCCTGATGCGGGCCGGCAGTCCGGGGTCGGTGAGACTGTCAACCGCCGCGGTCAGGGCGGTGACGAGATCCGTCACGTCACTGGTGCGGAAGACTCGGCCCAGACCGCGCACGAGGTCGGGACCGCAGCCGACGCTGTCGCTGACAACCGGCAGCAGCCCGCAGGCCATCGCCTCGTTGACGACCAGGCCCCACGGCTCGTGGGACGACGGCAGGACGAGGATGTCGCCGAGGCTGTAGACGGCGGGGATCTGAGACTGGTTGACGAATCCCACGCAGGCGGCTGGGAGCCCCTGGCACGCCTGTTCCACCTCCGCCCGCAGAGGGCCATCCCCCATGATGATCAGCGCCACTCGATCACCCATCGACCTGACCGCGGACACGACGTCCAGCGGGCGCTTCCACTCCTGCAGCTTCCCCGAGAACAACACGACGGGACGGTCGGTGGGCAGACCGAGCTCAGCCAGACGGGCGGCCCGGCCAGGGCGACTGGTCGCCGCCGCCGCGGAGAACCGGTCGTTGTCCACCGAATAGGGCGCGAAGAACTGGCGCGCGGCAGAGAACCGCTCGTAGAAAGCGGCGTTGAGCTCACCGATCGCGAGACCCGCCGCACAGTGACGCACCGACGCCCCCGCAACGGCATCCCGCAGTCGCGCCTTCAAGCCGCCCGCCGAGCAGTGCGGCCGGGCCTCGCCGCGCAGCAGGTACGGCCGCCCGCTCGCCCGGGCCAGGACGCTGCCCGTGAGCATCCACGGGCTCGAATGACCATGGATGACGACGACATCCTGCTCGCGGATCCAGGAACACAGGTTTCGGGCGATCGTCCCGGCGTTCCCGCGTCCCCCCTGCCCCTCGTTCAGGAACCGGTGCGGGTAGCCGTCGAGCAGATCGATGTCCCAGGTGATGTTCAGGCCGAACTCCTTGTCCAGGTAACTGCGTGCGCCGGCCGCGGACAGGAATCCCACTTCCAGCCGGACGCGCTGCCGACCGGCGATCTGTCGATACAGGGGCACCTGGTACTGGATCAGATGCGTGGCGAGCACCCCGAGCCGGGGCGCTGTTGGATCAGTGGATCCGTTCCGGCTGGTTCCCTCAGGTGTGCGCATAGACGCTTTTTCTCCCTCCGTTCGGGATTCCTCTGCTCTGGGTGGGTGCGCTGGCGTCGCTGACGGGATCAGCTCGGCAGGAACCCGCAGTGCCGGACATCCCGATGAGGACAGCGACGTCCGCGACCGCGCCCGCCTGGTAGCCGGCGTTGTCGCCGAGGTGGGCCCGCGGCGCACCGATCTCGGGCGGGAGGTGGTGGGTCACGGGCAGGATCCGCGGTCGCCGGCCTTCGCTCGCGGCACCGCCGAGGTGTGAGATCTGGGACCCGGCGCCTCCGCGCCGTTCTCCGACATCCGCGGGACCCTTTCTGATCACACCGACAGTGCGGCCACTATAAGCAATGAGCTAGCCACTATCCGCCCCTACACGCCGACAGGGAGGCGACCTCGCCCGGACACGAGAAGGCCCCGGAATGGCGAAAATCCGGATCTTCGGTGCCGGCGGGTCCGTCGATGACGACAGTGCAAGGTTCCCTCGACGCCAGTGGGCGCGGGACCGCCGTGGCACCGCGCTCCGAATCCGCTCGTTCGCGAGGTTCTGCCGGCGCTCGCTGGTCACGGTGCCGGGTCACCGGCCTCCGTCATCTCCGCCCAGCCGTCACATCAGCGACCACCACCATGCCGGCCGAGGCGGCGAACATCCTGGTTTCGACCATACGAAGGGCGGAGCGAGAAGCACCTAATCCGCACCGGCCGGCCTGTATCAGGCGATACTCCCATCGAGGTCGACGACTCGCCGATCCAGCCCGAGAATTCTTTCCGGGAAATTCGATCTGTAGGATCACGACCATGCCTCGATCATCCTTTCGCCGCACGGTCGCGGCGGAAGAGCCGACCCAGACTCCGCAACGGATTCTACTCCTCGCGCCGTCCCAAGGTCTCGGTGGCGGCATCGAGCGGTACCTGTCGACCGTGGAGGAATGCCTCCGAGCCGGCGGAGTCGAGGTACACCGGATCGACATGCTAGGTCCGGAGCAGAGTCTCACCGCAGCCCGCAGAATCCGCTTCGCTCTCCGCGTGGTGTACACCGGCCTGCGGCTGGGACGGATGGACTGCGTGACAACCGGTCATCGCAACATGATCCCCGTGGCAGCTGTGGCCGCGAAGGTTGTGGGCGCCAGGATGGCCCCGATCGTGTTCCACGGTAATGACATCTGGGAGCTGCCGCGGTCATATCGCGCACTGGTTTCACGGAGCGCCACTCTTTTTCCGCTGACTGTCAGTTCCTACAGCGCAGGGGCGTTGTCAACGCTCGGGCTCGCGCCGATTCTCCCGCCGAGTATCGCGCCTGACTGGCGCACGACGCTCATCGAGGAGAGCCGGCGGCGAAGACCACCGGCGGCCGTCCCGACGGTGCTGAGTGTGTTCCGACTGCCAGCCTGGGAAGGCAAGGGCCTGCCTGTCCTGGTCGAGGCACTGGCAGCGATCAGGCAGCGCACCGGGCCGGTTCGCCTTGTTGTGGCGGGCCGCGGGCCGATACCGGGATCGCTGCGGGATTTCGCCTCGGCTCACCCGGAGCTGGAGTTGCACGAGAACCCCGATGACCATTTCCTCGCCAGTCTGTACGGCGAGGCCGATCTCTTCGCGCTCTGCACTCGCACCATGCCTCCGAGCAGCGGCGAGGGCTACGGAATCGTGCTGCTCGAGGCCCAGCTCGCGGGATGTCCAGTGGTCGGTCCCGCATCCGGCGGATCGTACGATGCGTACCAGGAGGGACTGACCGGGGTGACGCCTGCGAACGAATCCAGTGAGGCCCTGGCCGTCGTGCTGTCGGACCTGCTCACCAACAGGCCCCGGCTTGCCCGAATGAGCGGCCGGGCAGCCGAACTGGCGGTGGCCACGACCGATCCCGCCGAATACACCCGAAAGGCCATCACGGCGCTTACCGGAACTCCGCCGGCAGACCGTCCGCACCCCGGTGTTCCCGAGCAGAGGGTGGCCGTGAACCGACTGCCCGAGGGCCTCACCCAAGGCTGACCAGAAAGCACCTTCCTCAGCCGGGTGGATATCGGCCACCATCTTCCGGAATGGTGTTCCGTGATAGCGCGAAAACGCTTTCGTAGAGCCGTGGCCGGGCATCGTCCCAGGCGAAAACCACCCACCCAGCAGGAGGTCGGGCGTGCGTGTAGTGATAACCGGTGGCGCGGGATTCGTCGGCAGCCATCTCTGTGACCGGCT
Organism: Frankia sp. CcI49; assembly: GCF_001983215.1. NCBI lineage: Bacteria > Bacillati > Actinomycetota > Actinomycetes > Frankiales > Frankiaceae > Frankia > Frankia sp. CcI49. The sequence goes on along the minus strand of NZ_MOWP01000008.1, from coordinate 264,503 downwards.
GTTGGCCGAGGGACACCATGTCATCTGCTTCGACAACTTCCTCACCGGCCGGCACTCGAATGTAGCACACCTGCAGAGCGAGCCCCGTTTCGAGTTGCGCTGCCAGGACGTCACGGATTCCGTTGACGTGGACGGCCGGGTGGATGCAGTACTTCATTTCGCCTCGCCCGCCTCGCCCGTCGACTACCAGAATTTTCCGCTGGAAACCCTGCGGGTCGGCGCGCTCGGCACCCTGCGCACACTGGAGCTGGCCGAAAAGCATGGCGCCCGGTTCGTTCTCGCCTCAACTTCCGAGGTGTACGGCGACCCAGCGGTGCACCCCCAGCCGGAGACATACTGGGGAAATGTGAATCCAATCGGCCCGCGCAGCATGTACGACGAGGCAAAACGCTATTCGGAAGCGCTGACGACCGCCTTTCGCACGACGAAGGGGACGAACACCGCTATTATTCGCATCTTCAACACCTACGGTCCGCGCATGCGCCAGAACGACGGCCGGGCGATACCGACGTTTGTGACCCAGGCGTTGAGCGGATACCCGGTCACGGTGGCCGGCGACGGCCGGCAGACCCGGTCGGTGTGCTACGTGGACGACCTCGTCGAAGGTGTCGTCAGGACGCTGGCCAGCGACGTCGCCGGGCCGCTGAACATCGGAAACCCGCATGAGATGAGCGTCCTTGAGCTGGCACGCCTCGTCATCGACCTGTGCGGCGCCGACGTACCGATCGTCTTCGTGCCCCGACCCGGGGATGATCCGATGGTTCGGCAGCCGGATATCGCTCGCGCCCGCACCGAACTCGGCTGGAACCCCACGGTGGACATCCAGAACGGACTCCTGCGCACGATCTCGTGGTTCAGGGCAGCGGCTGTTCCGGCGGCGTCTTCCATCACGGATGTGCCGCTCCCTCGCCAGGAATCCGCTCAGCCGGCACGCGCGTCACAGACGCCGGGCGGCTGACTGACAAGTGCTTCGCCGGCGCAATCACATGTCCGCCGCTTCAACCGCGCCCGCACGCGAACGGGGAGCGTCGCTGCCGAAGAGATCGTCCAGCCGAGGATCCGCGCGGACGAGCAGGTCAGCCAGCATGGAACCCATGGAACGCCGAGGAGGGACACAGCCCGTGCCTGCCGGTAGACCGTCCGCCACGACTGGCAGCCCGGCTGCCGGGCTCGCTCCCACCGCGGTCCAGGCCGGGCCGCGCCGGCGGGACAGTCCCTCGACCGTCCTTCTCACCGGCGGCACCGGTCGCGTCGGCAGGTGGGTACGTGCCGTGCTCCAGGACCGCGATCTGATGCTGCTCGGCCGGAGCGATCCGCACGCCGCGGCCTGGGAACGGTGGATGCCCGTCGACCTCGCCGCCGGGCAGCTCGAGCTCTCAGCGCCGACGGGTGCTGTGCTCTGCCACCTCGCCTACGACAACACCGATCCAAGCCGGAATCCGGACATGGCGCTCGACCTGGTGGCCGCGGTGAATGCCTGCCYCGACATCGCTCGGGTCGTTGTCGCCAGCACGATCTCCGTGTACGGAACCGGCCACCGCGGTGTCATCGACGAGGCCAGCCGATGCCAGCCGCGCAGTGCCTACGGCCGGGCGAAACTCGCCAGCGAGCAGCCCTGGCTGCGGGTGTTGCGGCCAGACTGCGAGCTCGCGGTGCTGCGCCTCGGCGCGGTCGTCGCGGCCGGTCACCCGGCGTCCTACGCGTTGGTCACCGACACCCTGCGCCGTCCCCTGCGAGCCGCGCTGCTCGGCTCTGTGCGGCGCGGTACCGGGGTGTATTACGTCGCGGCGCAGACCGCCGCCGCGGCGATACGGTTCGCGCTGGACTCCCCGCTGCCATCCCGCCGGGCCGTGTTCAATGTCGTGGATGACGAGCTGGCCTCCAACACGGATTATGCCGCTATGCAGGATGTCGTGCGGTCCCTGGCGGGTCAGCCGGCACAGGCCCGGATCTCACTGCCGGACGCGATCGTCGCAGCCGCCGACCGGCTGACCGGCGGGCCGCGCAACACCGCCCCCATCAGCTCGGCCGCATTCCGGTCCGCCGGTTTCGTCAATCCTGCACCTCTGCGGGACGAGCTGGCCCGCATTGTCGGGACAATCATCGGCACACCTCCTACCCAAAACGGTCACGCGGCACCCGCAGGAGGCAGCCTCGGGAAACGAGTCCACCAGCGGGCCAGGTAAGTCCAGGTAAGGCCTGGCCAGTTCTGGGCTGGTACGCACCCAAGTCGACTCGGCATCCCGCTGGCAACCGACTCATGGTGCGTCTCAGGGCACACATACGGCATCAAAAGTGCGGCGCGGGACACGAACCCCTCATTCATCGGCAACGGCAGCAGGCCAGGTGCCACGACACGCTGCTATGAAGACCTATCACCACTCGACACAACCTATAGTAATCATCGTGAACGCTCTCCGTGACACAAAGCGCACGATCCGACCTGCGGCGGATGTAGGCCGGGAAACTCCCCCCGTGCTTCTTCTGGCGCCGCCGGCCGGGCTGGGCGGTGATAGCGAGCGTTATGTCACCGCCTCGGCGGAGCCGAAGCCCGGAGGCGCCGGCGCACCAGGAATGTATTTCCATGAGCCGGGCCTCCGACGGGCACCACTGCCCCGGTCCGCCGTTCGGACACTCTCCCGCGCAGGGCGGTCGCGCCAGACGCACACGGTCGCGACCGTCGAGGAGCCCCCATGCACATCGTGACCGTAGTGCCGGCTGTCGACGCGCGCAGCGGCGGCGGCGTCGGGGAGCGAGGGGTGCAACTGGCCCGCCGGTATCCGCGGCTCGGAGGCGCCGACGTCAGTTCCGAGGTGCTGACTCTTGACCTCGACCTCACTCCCGGCCATCTGAAGATGGCAGCGCCAGCCACGGTCACCGCGCTCCCCTGCCGAAACCGCAGGTACTACCTGCCGGGGAATCCCACCGAGGTAGCCGAACGAGTGCGCGCGGCCGACGTCGTCCACCTCATCAACCACTGGACCGTCCTCAATGCCCTCGCGGCCGAGGTGGCTGTTCGCTGCGATGTGCCGTACGTGTTCTCGCCATGCGGAGCGCTGCCGATCCGGGGGCGGAGTCGTCTGACGAAAAGGGCCTACGACCTGGCCGTCGGCAGCAGACTGGTCCGGCGGGCCGCTGCGATCATCGCCGTTACCGAGCCCGAACGGGCGGACTTCGTTCCGTATGGAGTCGACCGGAACCGCGTGCTCGTCGTACCCAACGGGGTATCGGCGTCCGACCACGAACAGGATGCGGCGGGGAAGGTGCTCGCCCGGTACGGCCTCACCCGACACCGCTATGTCCTGTTCCTCGGTCGACTGAACTGGATCAAGGGCGTGGATCTGCTCGTCGACGCGTTCATCTCGACGGTCCCGGCCGAATCCGGCTGGCGCTGCGTGGTGGCGGGGCCGGACCAGGGAATGCTGGCCGACCTCACCGCGCGTGTGTCGGCGGCAGGCGTCGGCGATCAGGTCTGCTTCACCGGTATGGTCCGTGGCCCCGAACGCACCGAGCTGTTGCGCGGCGCGGCGCTGCTGGTGGTCCCCTCTCGCCACGAGGCGATGTCGATTGTCGCGCTGGAGGCCGGGATCAACGGCACACCCGTTCTCATCACGAACAGCTGCGGATTCGACGAGGTCGAGCAGAGCGGGGGCGGCTGGGTTGTGCCCGCCACGACGGAAGCGCTGGCAGGTGGGCTGCGGGTCGCACTACACGACCCGCATGAGCTCGAGCGGCGCGGGGAGGCGCTTCGGAAGCTCGTCTCCCGCTCGTACACCTGGGAACGGGCAGCGGGCAGCCACCTCGAGATCTTCGAGAAGGTGGTGGCGAGCCGGCGTCACCACCCAGCCAGTTAGCTGGCCAGCTGGCCGATCACCGTCGGGCGGCAGATGCGACAGCCGCCGTTTCGTACCGCACTCCACGTTTCTCCAGTGAATCGGAACCAGGCCGGCAGTTCGACATATTTCAGGACGCGGGAACGCATAAACCTCCCGCAGATACCAGCAGGGGTCAAGATGTCATATTCGACAACTACCGCCAACACGGAAACCGCGCCCGGCTCGTCCGAACTGACCGAGCGATACCTCACCCTTCTCCAGGATACTCTCACGTTCTCGCTGTGGGACAGCCTGGACGGGCAGGTATGGATTCCCGAGGGCACCGCCAAGCGCACGCTCGTACGGTTCCTGGAAAAATATGGGCTGGAGATCATCCGGCGCACCACCGCCGAGAAGCGCGAGCACGGCGGCGACTGGCCACGACTCGCCCACACGATGACAGGTTCCCTCAGGATGCGGAACCTTCGGGACAGCGTGGAGACCGTGCTCGCCGAGGGAGTCCCGGGCGACCTCGTCGAGACCGGAGTGTGGCGCGGCGGGTCATGCATCCTGATGCGAGGAATCCTTTTCGCGTATGGAGTCGATGACCGGACCGTGTGGCTCGCCGACTCGTTCAGGGGACTACCCAAGGCAGATGCCCAGCGCTACCCCGCAGATGCCGGTGACCGCCACCACGAGTGGGCTGCCCTCGCCGTGAGCGAGGAGGATGTCCGCAGGAATTTCCGGCGCTACGGGCTGCTTGACAGCCAGGTGCGATTCCTGAGCGGCTGGTTCCGGGACACCCTGCCCACCGCGCCGATCGAACGGATCGCCGTACTCAGGCTCGACGGGGACATGTACGGGAGCACGATGGAGGCACTCGACGCACTGTATCCACGCCTGTCCGACGGCGGATTCTGCATTGTGGACGACTACGGTGCTGTCGAGGGATGTCGCCGCGCGGTGGAGGACTTCCGGACGCAGCACAACATCACGGAACCACTCACGAAAATCGACTGGACCGGGGTGTACTGGCGCCGAAACTCGGATGATCGCCGCGAGCCTCTGGACCCCCCTGTCGCATGACCGGTTCACGCGGGCGGGCCGGCGGGCCGAGGAGACCATGCCCGACGCAACTCGGGACGGGCTCCTCGGCCGGCGGGGACCGTCGCGGCCGGACCGGACAGTGGTCCCGTTGATCTTTATGCGGCGTGGTCGACGGTCGCCTCCGCCAGCACGTCGGTGACGAGATCCGCCCAGTGGTGCATGTCAGCGGGCTCGAGGGTCGGGTGGACGAGGAACGCCAGCGATGTCCGGGCCAGGTCGGCGGCGGTCGGCAGCGCACGGGCGGGTCGCCACTCGATGGGAAAGGCCTCCTCGCGGTAGACCTCGCCGCAGCTCCCAACGCTGCACGGGACTCCGACGGCGGCCAGGGCCGTCAGGATTCGGTCCCGGTCCCATCCGTCCCGCAGGTGCTCCGGTCGGACGAAGGCGTACCAGCGATAGTAGGCGTGCTCGACCCACGGCGGCGGTGTCGTCGTGCGCAGGGCGGGCAGGTGACCGAGACGTTCCGCGAGGATCGCCGCGTTCCGGCGGCGTGCGGCGAGGTCGGCTGGCAGCCGCGGCAGGGCGGCCCGCCCGACTGCGGCCGCTATCTCGTGCATCCGCGCGTTCGTGCCGAACGAGTCATGCAGCCAGCGGAATCCGGCGCCCTGGGCGGGCTCATGCGCCTTGCTCCAGCTCTTGCCATGGTCCTTGTAGGACCACGCCGCCTGGTACAAGGCCGGATTCCTGGTCGTGATCATCCCTCCTTCGCCGGCGGTGGTCAGAATCTTGTCCTGACAGAAGGACCACGCCGCCACGTCGCCCCAGGAGCCGACCGGGCGCCCGCACAGCCGCGCGCCGTGCGCCTGTGCGCAGTCCTCGACGACCGCGATACCGTGCTCGCGCGCGAGTTCGAGCAGGCTCCTCATCTCGGCCGGCCACCCGGCGAGGTGCACCGCGACGATGGCCCTGGTGCGCGCCGTGAGCCCGGCCAGTACGGTCCGCGCGGTGAGATTCTGGGAGTCGGGGTCCACGTCGACCACGACCGGTCGGGCGCCGAGCGCAACGGCACAGCTCGCGGACGCGATGAAGGTACGACTCGGCACGATCACCTCGTCGCCCGGCCCGACCCCGAGGACCCGCAGTGCGATCTCGAGCGCGATCGTTCCGTTGGCCACGGCCACGCCGTACTCGCAGCCGACCGCTGCCGCGAACTCCTCCTCGAATCGACGGCCCTGAGTGCCGGTCCAGTAGTTCACCGCGCCGCTGTCGAGCACCTCGACGGCGGCGGCGACCTCGGCATGGCCGAAGACAGGCCAGGTGCCGCGCACCGCGTTCTCCTGGGGGACGACGGTCTGGGCTGGCAGTCGCACCGGGGCCAGGCCGGTGGGCGTGGACTCGGTCATGCGACGCCTCCGACCAGCGCACGCGGCGGAGGGTGCTGGCCGTCTCCCGTCCGGTCAGCGTGCAGGGGCGCTGTGGTGCGCGGGTGGCCGCGGCGCCGGCGAGGATGCGATCCGGCTGCTGGCGCGCAGCGGCATCCACCCTCGCCCTGGCAGTTCCCGAAGTCCTGGGTGACTCCGCTGGCGCCGTAGGTGCCGTCACCAGCCACCGCCGTCACCAGGGCACGCCAGAGGATGACCAGGTCAAGACGCAGGCTCCAGTGGTGGATGTACCACAGGTCCAGTTCGATCCGGCGATTCCAGCAGATCTGGTTCCGGCCGTTGACCTGGGCCCAGCCGGCGATGCCAGGATGCACCTGGAGCCGGCCCATCTGCCTGACGGAATATCGGTTCACCTGGCTCCGGACCGTCGGCCGGGGCCCGACAAGGCTCATCTGCCCAGCCAGGACGTTGAGCAGCTGGGGTAGCTCGTCAATGCTCATCCTGCGGAGCACGCGCCCGACTCTGGTTGTCCTCGGGTCGTCCTGCCCGGCCAGCAGCCCGAGTCCGGTGTGCTCGGTTCCTACTGTCATCGTCCGCAGTTTGAGCATCGTGAACGGTTCGCCGGCGACGCCGACCCGCTCCTGCCTGAACAGGACCGGGCCGCCGTCGTCCGCCTTGATGGCGACTGCGGCAACGGTCAGCACAGGCGCGGCCACAGCGAGGCCCGCCAGGGATCCGACGATGTCGACTGCCCGCTTCACGCCTGGTAGGGGCAGCGGCTCGACGGATGGGGGTGACCATCCGACGGAGGGCTGCGTGGCCAGGTCCGCCGGCGACGCCGGAGGAGGAGCTGAGCGCTGCCGGGGTATCGCGACCGTAGTCATGTCCACACGAGAAACTTACTATGAGTAAGATCATTGTTACGTCAAGAGGCCGCGGTACCCTAACGGAGAGTCAGTTTTAATCACCACGCGTAGTGGCGACCATCGTACAGACACGGCACCGGCCGTGCGGAGGGGATGAGAACGTTGCTCCGAAACCGGCTGTTCCACGCGAAGGCGGCATCGGACGCCGCACCTGCCACCGGGCTCGTGACCGGCTACGCGCGCCTCATCCAGCGCGGCTCCCGAGGCGCCGCGCTGGTCGCCTCCTGGGCCAGGATCATTCTGGTGCGGATGACCCAGCCCGGAGTCCAGGTGGGGTTCGACTCCTTCATCGGGCCCGGATGCACGATCCGCTGCACTCCCCGCGGCACGATGGTCATCCGGCGCACCGTCCTCATCCGAGATGTCCAGCTCGAGGCCGCCGACGGAGCGCTCCTCACCCTCGACACGGCCTATCTCGCCGCCCACTGCGTGGTGGTGGCCCGCCAGCGGGTGGACGTCGGCGCCGGCAGCCTGTTGGCCGAGATGAGCGTGGTCCGCGACCAGGATCACGTGGTCGGGCCCGGCGTCCCGGGCATGGCGATGCGGTTCGCCTCGACCCCGGTGACACTCGGCCGCAACGTGTGGATCGGCGCCAAGGCCACCGTGCTGCGGGGCGTGACCGTCGGCGACGATGCGGTGGTCGGCGCGGGCGCGGTGGTGACCAGAGATGTACCGCCCGGGGCCAGGGTCGGAGGCGTGCCGGCGGTGCCGTTGGGCACGTCTCGCCCCGATGCGGCGCCTGCCGATGAGCGGGCTGATGTCCCCACCGCCGCGCTCCCGGCCACCGCTGCCGTACCGGCCGCCACTGCCGCCCCGGCCGTTCTGCCTGCGCCGCGCTCCGCGGAGCAGCCGATCTCCGCAGCGCGAGCGGGCTCCGCAGCACGAGCGGGCTCCGCGCCGGCCTCGCACCCGGACTCCTGACCCGGAGGAACGTCACGCCGTGAGCACCCTGACCCGGGCGACAGGCGAGTAGGCCGGGCGGGTCGCCGACCCGCCGCCCGCCCGGCATCAGCGGTGCGCGAACAGCTCCCGCAGCCGCCGGTGCTTCTCCTGCTCGGGCAGCCGGCCGGTACCCAGCGAGGCGGCGAGGGTACGGGCGCGGAAGTCCGCACAGGATCCCACGACCCGCGCCGGCACCCCGGCCACCACCGAGCCCGCGGGGACGTCCCGGTTCACCAGCGCACGCGCACCGATCACGACGTCGTCACCGGTGGTCACCCCGGGCATGATGAGCGCACCGAGCCCGATGAAGACGTTCGACCCCACGGTGATCGGGGCGACGACGTCAGCCTCCGGATGATCGTCACGCAGAACCCAGACCGCCCCGTCGTGCGTCACGAACCTGACCTCGGCCGCGACCACCACGTGGTCGCCAAGGCGGATCAGGTACGGCTCACTACCGAACGTCGACCCGGTGACGCCGATCAGCCGGCAGCGGTCACCCAGGCGGACCCCGATCCGCCGGGCGTAGCCGATCGGGTCCGTCCGCTGCTGATAGCGCAGGTGAAGGGCGGCCGGGGCCCGGCGGGCGATGCCGACGACGCTGTCAATCCCGCGCTTCGGGCGCTGATACCCAAGCTCGATCACTACCTGTGCTCCAATCTCGACGATCCGGCCACACGGCGTGACGAACCGGCGGCGCCCAGGATCGCGTCGGCGATATATCTGCGGTTCTTCTCCTGATCGAGCAGCTGCTCGGCCCGCTCACGCGCGGCCTGCCCGCGCCGAGCCAGACCGTTCGCACCGGTCCCCCCCAGTAGCGCCGCCCGGTGCAGATCGAAGGCCGCGCGCAGGGCGACCGCGAGGGCCGCGGGATCGCCGGGCGGCACCAGCCAGCCGTTGTGGTCCTCCACCAGCTCCGGCAGCCCGCCCACGGCCGACGCGATGCTCGGCACCGCGCAGGCGGACGCCTCCGCCACGGCGCCGTAGTTCTCCGACAGCGACGGGCTGACACTCACGTCGGCCGCCGCATAGAAGGGACGCACATCCTGGGCGGGGCCGGCCCAGACCACCGAGGCAGCGCCGGGCAGCCCCGCCGCCCAGGAACGCAGCCGGTCGCGGTAGGCCTCGCCGCCCGGTCCGTGGCCACCGCCGACCAGTACCAACGTCGCGGGCCCGGAGCGCTCCCTGAACCGGGACCAGGCCTCGAGCAGGACCTCATGCCCCTTGATCCCCTGCCCCCGGTGCACCAGCCGCTTCGGCGGGTAGAAGTAGGCGACGCAGACGGCGACGAAGGCGGACGGGTCCAGGCCGAGCTCCGCCCTCGCCTTCGCCCTGGCGTCACCACCGGGCGGGACGAACGACTCGATGTCGACGCCGTAGGAGGCGGTCGGCAGCCGATCCGGGCGTACGCCGAGGGCGAGGTAACGCGCGCGGAGGTGCCCCGACGAGCAGACAACCAGGTCATCCGCCCGGGCGAACCAACGCTCCACCAGCTCGATCAGCCGGTTCTCCAGGTAGAGCGGCCCCGCCACCATGTGCACCCGCACCGGCCGCCGGCTCGGGCCCCGCCCGAGGGAGGCGAGCCGGGCGAGTACCGCGGAGGCGTACAGGTGGTAGTGCAGCACATCCGGGTCGAGGTCGCGCAGCAGCGTACGGAGCTGCCACACTCCGGCGGCCTGCCGTAGCGGCGAACGTGACGGGACCGGCGCCGGGCTGTGCACGACCCGGATGCCGCGCTCGGCGCAGCGCCGCGCGAGCGGGCTGTCCTCCTCGGGAAGCAGCACGACCACCTCGTGACCGTCGTCAGCCAGCGCCGTCAGGATGGGGATCGTCCACAGGCAGCCGTTTCCGGTCTTCAGAACGGTCACGATCCTCATCACCGGCCCGCCTCTCGGCCGCCGCCGCCACGCTCCCCGCCGCCACGTTCCCCGTGCTGCGCCCCGCCGTGCTGTTCGCCCTCCGGCCGGCGTGCGACCCAGATGCAGCTGGCCCCCCACCGGCGGAGCACGGGCAGTTTGTCGACGGTGAGGCCGAGCGGCCGGCTGATCAACCCCGGCAGCTGAGCAAGCCACGGCATCGACCAGGTGGCGAGCGTGAGAAGGGTTCCGTGCAGCCTGACGTCCACCACCTCGAAGCCGAGGCCACGCAGGATCGCGGACATCTCCTCCGGGGCGAAGGCGTACTGGTAGAAGTCCTCCCATTCGTCCGGTGCCGCGGTGGGAGCCACGTCCGGTCCGTTCTCATAGAGATGTCGCCGGCGCTGCAGATATTCGTTCAGGCACGGCGTGGACACGATCGCGACCCCACCCGGCCTCAGGACGCGGTAGGTCTCGGCGAGTATCCGCTCCGGGCCCTCCGCGAAGTGTTCGCACACCCCCGGTGAGTAGACGGCGTCGTAGCTGCCATCAGGGCAGTCGAGTTGTCGGACGTCCCCCGACCGCAGAGGCACATCCGGAAGCAGCGCGCGGATCCGGGCCAGCGTCTCCGGGGCCCAGTCAACGCCTTCCGCCGCGAAACCACGGGCCCGAGCCGCGACGGTGAAGTGCGCCAGACCGCAGCCTGCTTCGAGGACCCGCCCGCCTGGAGCCGCCCAGGACAGGAAGGTGGACCGCAGCTGATGAGGCAGGTGTCCGCGCCGGCTCCGGCGATACGACAGACCGATGTCCTGCCAGACGCCGTCCCAGTAGGCCGCATCCGCCTGGGCCGAGAAATAGGCGAGCCGGCCACCGTGGGCTCCTGGCAGCCACACCACTCGGAATCCCCTGACCGCCGAGGCCGCCCCCGGTCGGCGGGCGCCGCGTCGCCGGATCCCGCCGTTCCCGGCGCTGGCGCCGGCGCCGGGAACGGCCCGGCCCGGCCCGCGGTCGATCTCACCCGGGTCGGCGGCACCGGATCGGACCGGGGTCCGTTGAGCTGGCATGGCGGGCTCCCGCTGTTCGTGAGCTGGAATCGACGGCCGGCGCGACGCGGCGGACGGAGATGTGGCTGGGGAAATGTGGCTAGGTGGTGCCAGCAGGCTCCGGTTCGGTCGGCGCGAGACTCATCGGCTCGTCGCCGGTCCCCCGGGGCTCGCGGGGATCAGGGGGCTCGCGGGACACGTGCGGCTCACGGGGCACGCGGGGCACGCGGGGCACGCGGGCCATCGCGGCTCTGGTCCACAGGCTGACGACCCCATAGGCGATCAGGCTCGCCCACGCCGCGCCCACCATGCCCGCCGCCGGAATCAGGATGACATCAGCGGCCGCGACCACGGCCAGTCCGACCAGGCCCGCCGCGCCGCACGCCTTGGTCCGGCCCTGACCGCTCAGGACCCGGGCGTCGATCTGGAAGGCCACCAACAGAAGCTCGGCGACCAGAAGCACCCGTAGCGGTGTGACCGCGCTCCGGTAGGCATCGCCGAAGAAGAACAGGACAAGGTGGTCCGCGGCGAGCCACATGAGCGCGGCGACTCCGGCCATCACCGCGAACACGCGAACCAGCTCGGCGAACACGGCCCGGGTGCCCATCGTGCCGCTGGCCACCCGGTAGCAGAGCACCTGGCCCCAGGAGGACGGGACAAGCCGGAGAATCTCACTCGCGGTCGCCGCGACGCTGTAGATGCCCACGGCCGACGTCCCCGACATCACCCCGATCAGATACCGGTCGAGCCGGAAGGTCATCGACATCGCGGTGTTCATGCCGAGCGCGGGAACGCCCGTCCTGATCAGCAGCGCGGACGCGGCTCGATCCAGCTGGGGCCGGGTCACCAGACCCGCCCGCCGCAGGAGAACGAACCCGGCGACGCACTGGAAGGCGCCCGCGACGACGGACACCGCGAGAACCGGAGCCACTCGCAGCGTCCCGGTCGATACCTGCAGCACGACCAGCGCCGCCAGCTGCGCCAGACAACCCGCCGTGTTGACGAGGGCCGAGGCGATCACCTTGCCGACCGCGTTCAACGTGTCGATCAGCTGGATGCCCAGCAAGGTCGACACGGACAGCAGCCCGGTGAGCACCAGAATGCCGGGACCCCGCTCGGGCGCGTCCGCCAGCCAGAGGGTCGGCCCCACGATGGCGGCGGTAACCAGGCACTGCGGCACCAGGAGCAGCAGGCTCAGCCCGAGTACGTGGTCGACCGAGACCCGCGGGTCCGTGCGCCCGAGGTAGTACCGAGCGGAGGTACCCGTACCCAGAGCGACGAACATCCCGGTGAGACCGGTGACCGTCAGGATCAGGACGAGCTCGCCCCGGCCCCCGACGTCCAGGGCGCGTGCGGTAATCACCGCGACGACCAGGTTCGTCAACGCAGCGCCCAGCGCCGCCGCGGAGACGGCGACGGCGGGGCCGGCGACGCCGGACGCCCGTGCCGCGGAGCGCCCGGCCCCACGCGAGACCGCCCGGTGGCGCCCGCCCGGGGAAGGTGGCTCGGGATGAACGTCGCCCCCGCCGGCAGCACCACCATCGGCGCCACCGGCAGCACCACCGACGGCGGAACCGTGCCCGGCAGGCAGGACGGTGCCGGCGCCGGCCCGGCGCACGCCGCTCATCGGGAGGCCAGCGAGCGCAGACCGGCGCTTGTCCCCGGTGCCCCCCGCATCCGCTGCGACCCGGGCGACCCCTGCGGCGCCAGTCTCACTGGCCGCGCGGAGTCGTTCAGGCTGCCGGAGCCCACCTGCGGGGCACGCCTCCCCCTGCCGGGCGAGGCGCTGCGCCACCAGTGCCCGGCCGCTCGGACCGCGACCAGCACAACGGTGCCGACCAGGACCTGCATCGGCAGCGGGGTGAAGTCGTTGCGCACCCCGATCAGGAGCGGCACAAGAAGGACGCTGCAGGCCGCGTCGGTCCACCTCGACCGCCAGCCGTCGAGCCAGCCGCACAACAGGCCGATGACGAAGAGGATGGCCACCACGCCGGGAATGCCGAAGTTGTAGTAGGCCTCGGCGATCGGAGAGCCACCGATCGGACCGGATCGTTCTCGAATGACCGTGTTGAACAGCCGGTCGTCGATCTCGGCCGGTGGCTGCGGGATTCCGAGCAGGCGCCCTTCGATGATGCGGGCAAGCTGACCGGTGTAGGTCCGGCCGCCCGCCGCGGGTTCGCCGTACCCGTCTCGCCAGGTGACCGCCTCCGCCACGGGACGAAGCGACGCCCCCATCTCGGCCAGGCCGTCGAGGGGTCCGAAGCCGATCTGGCTCAGCGTGACCTCGGCCAGGCCGTGCTGACGGATGTCCCGAAGCGCCCCGACGGCACTCAGGAGGGCGACTCCCGCCAGCAGCGCGGCCCCTATCCCGGTCCAGCGGCTCGATCCGCGTCGCCCGTCTCGTTTTCCCGCGACGACGTCGTCGCGGGAAAACGAGACGGGCAGGCGGATCTCGCGGCCACGGCCAGCGGCTTTGGCCGGCGGAAACGAGGGGGCGTCACCGGACCGGCGCATCATGTGAGCCACCGCGGCCGCAGCCACCGGGAAAAGGACGGTCCCCCGCATACCCAGTGGCAACGCGATCAGCGCGAACAGCCCGAACATCAGGTAGCCCGCCCGGCGCAGCCGCCGCCCGCCATCGACGGTCAGCAGCATGAGGCCGAAACCCAGACCGAAATCCAGATAGGGAACCAGCGGGTCGCGATACGCCAGGGTGATCAGGTCCTCGTACGATCCGAACAGCAGGCCGCTCCCACCAGCCCGCCTGATCAGCAGGAGCATCAGGCTGATCGAGGCGGCGAGAATCGCGAATCCGACCACGCCGGTCGCGGCCGACCTCGTCGGCGGTGCAGGCATATCGGCAGGCGTGTCCGTACCACCGGTCGACCGGTCGCGGTACACCCGGCCAGCCGACGAAGCAGGCAGGGACATTCCCACCGCGGCGGCTGCCACGCCGATCGCCGCGATCGTGAAAATCCGTCCCGTCGAGACGGACAGGATCCAGTCGAAACCGAGCTGCCCGTCGCTGGAGACCAGTGGGCGGTGCAGCGCGAGCGGCAGCGCGAGCCCGAAATGGAACAGGACCAGCAGTACGAGGTAGACCGCCGAACACGAGAGGACGCCCTGTGTCCGGGCCCGGACGCAGAGCGCGATGAGGCACCCGAGCAGGCCGAAGGTCACCGCCGCGACCCCGGCCGGAGGCAGTGCCGAGATCTCCTCCGAGAACGCCAGCAGAGCCGCGAGAATGCCGCCGGCGCCCAGCCGGAAGGTCAGCACCCGCGGGCCCACACCGAAAGCGACGGGCACGCCGGTCGTCACTGATCCCACAGGCTGGTCATGCCGCGCCGCCACTGGTCCATCACGAACGGAGAGGAGGAGAACGCATGAAGTGCCTGTACGCGCTGCGCCGATGTGGGCGGTGCGGCCAGCATGCCGGCCGCGGCCTCGGCCCAGGTCTCGGCGGCGCAGCCTTGCGGCACCGTCGTCACGCCGTCGAGCAGGCGGCCGATCTCCATGACGCCGGGCAGGTCCGGAGCAAGCACCGGCGTGCCCACGGCGCAGGCCTCGAGGACGACGGTCGGCAGGCCCTCGTGCCGTGAGGTCAGCAGCAACAGGTCAGCACCAGCCATCAGACCGGGGATGTCGAACGACTCGCCGGGCAGGTCGAAGGCATCGGCGACCCCGCCGAGCTCGGCCAGGCGACGCAGCTGGGCCGACTCGTGTGCGTCCTGACGCCCGACGATGCGCAGCCGGGCCGGAACACCGCGCCGCCGCAACGCGATCAGAACGTCAACCGCGGCGCTCCGGTTCTTCACCGGGTCGGGCCGCCCGACGTGCACGATGGTGGGCCGCCACTCAGCCGCCGCCGTGGCGGCAACGGAGGCAGCGACGACTGTGTCGGCTGGGGAAGCTGAGGAGGCTGGGGAGGCTGGGGAGGCTGGGGAGGCTGGGGAGGCTGGGGAGGTGGCGACGAGCGCACGCTCGAACGGTGCCGGGTCCAAGCCGTTGTAGAGCACCCGGCAACGACGCTCCCGCTGCCAGTCCGACCGCCACAGGCTGGTCATCGTGGCCTCGGCGACCGCGACGAGATCGGTGGCGAACCAGTCGATCAGCTGCCGCATCACCGCGCGCTGGACACGTCCCCGCAGGCTGGCACCGTGGCGGTCGCCGGTGCTGTGAAAGTGCGCCACCCGCAGGGGCACACCGGCGGCCCTCGCGATCAGCAGGATCGCTCCGGAGAAGGTGGCCACACACGAGTGCACGACGTCGGGTCGCAGTGCGCGCAGCAGGCGGAGGAAACGCACCGGAAAACCCAGGTCGAGGCGACAGGGGTGGACCGAGCCGCCCAGCGAACGGATCTCCCCCGCCAGGGTGCCGGGACGGCCGGTGAGGGTGACGAAGACGAACCGGTAGCGATCCGGGTCCAGATTGCGCATCAGGTCGACGGTGCGCAGTTCGGCGCCGGCCCGGTCCATGACACCGAACACGTGCAGGACCGTACGGGGCCGCGGGCGCGCGGACGCCCGGTCCGCGGCACTCATCGCCCGGGCCTGACGAACGGTCCGGCGGTTTCGCGGGGGCCGGCCCCGGGCTCCGCCGTCGCGGCGGCCGCCGCGGTGACCTCTCGCAGCGTCTGATGAAAGGAGAGGATGACCGGCCGGATGGTTTCGAAGGAGTGCTCCCTCGCGGTCGCGAGGTTGCGCTCGGAGGCGGCGCGGTACCGGTCCGGGCTCGCGATCAGCTCGCTCAGCGTCTCCGCGAGCCGTCTGGGATCATCCGGCGGTACGAGGTCGCTCGGCGGCAGGAACTCGACCACGCCCCCCACCGCGGACGCGACCGCGGGCAGCGCCCGGGCAGCGGCCTCGGCCAGGACCCGCGGGAGCCCCTCGGTCCGGGACGGGAGCACGAACACATCCGCGTCGTCGAGCGCCGCTCGAACCTGTGCACGGCTGCCAAGCCAGCGGATGAAGCGCACATCCCCGCCGAGGCCGCGGTCCACTGCCCGCCGCACGATCTCGTCGTGATGCCGGCCGTCACCGACGATGGTCGCCGTCACCGGGATGCCGTTGGACCGCATCAGCGCCACCGCGTCGACGAGGACGTCATGCCCTTTGTACACACGTTCCTGCGAACCGATCGTCAGAAGGCGGACCGGTCGGCCGGGGCGCGGGTGCCCGGGCCCGGTCGTGCCCCACTCGCCGGGGGCTCGGCGGGGTGCCGGAACGAAGTCCTCGTCCTCCAGCAGCGACCCAGGGCAGCTCATCATCGGCACCCCGGGGCGGGCCGGGTACCTGCTCTGCAGCACATTCCGCGTGACATAGCTGACGGCGGCCGCGCTGCGGCACTGGCGGGCGAGCAGCTGGCCGGCGAGCAGCGCGGCAGGGCGGTGGTCAGCGAGCACCTCGGCCACGTCTCCGACGACCTCGAGCCCGAACGGCACCCGCCGGCGCCGGAGCTCACTCAACAGAACCGTGCCGACCAGGCCGGGAACCCGCGCGACGAAGGCGGTGTCCGCGGCCGGACGGTGGAGCTCGGCGACCGCTCGACGCAGCGCGCCGCGCAGCGCGGGCCAGCGGCGTGCGTAGGCCGCGACGCCCTGGAAGGTCGGCAGCGGCAGCACGCGGACACCGGCGCCCTCCACCGGGATGCCGTCCTGGTCGCCGGCCGCGCCGCGGGCCACCCGGGCGGCGAGCAGCACTTCGTCGAAGACACCGAGATAGCTGGCCCAGGTCGAGTACCCGGCGGCGGGGTTCGGCGTCAGCACACGGCCGTCCTCGTTCTGCTGCAACCTTGCTTCGGTGGCGACAACGATCCGCATGCTCTCCCTCAGCCCAGCCCTCGAACGAATTCGGCGACTCATCGTACTCATGCATATCCAGGGAGTGACCTACTCCGACTCGTGTCGCGGGGTCCCCATGACTGCCGCCGCGGGGACCCCGGATCACCTCGGTGGAGACGTCAGGTCAGGCAGGCAACCGCGTCCTCCTGCTCGGAACAGACCTTGTTGAGCAGGTCGATCTGGTCAACCTGCGCCGACAGCCCGATCGGCTCGTCGGCGACGGCGTAGATGTTGGCCACGCCCACCTGGAGGACCGAGTAGGTGGGCAGCGTCCCGCCGGGGTAGAGCACGGGACCGGTCAGCACCAGCTCGAGCGCCCGGACACTCAGCGACGTGGCGTCGGAGATCTGCCGGTTGACGAACAGCACACCCACCCCTGGGATGGGAATCTCGGTGCCCGGATCAAGCGGCCCGACGTACGGCACACCGGCGATCGCCAGATCAGCGATGCTCGTGCCCGTCGAGTCGAAGGTCGAGGTGCTGCCGTCGTAGGACACGTTGGCCTTGGCCGTGATCGCGCCCGCGGTAACCAGACCGCCGAGCAGGCTCACCCCCGCGATGGTGCTCGTGGTGGAGCCCGATGAATCCGGACTTCCGACCGTGGCCTCACCGGTCTCTGTGATCGCGCCGACCGTGATGACCCCCGGGATGGTGATCCCGAGCGAGGTGTCGGTCGAGGTCCCGCCCGTGCAGGGCACGCCCGTCGCGGCCAGAGGTCCGACGGTGAGCGGCCCGGCTGACACCAGGTTGCTGTAGGCGACCCCGGAAATGATCACCGGCAGCGGCGGCCGGAAGAACGAGTGGGCGTAACCGACCGTGATCGAGGTTCCCGCCAGCGGCCCCAGGGTGATGTCGAGCGAGAGCCCGATCGTGACGAGGCCGATGTTGCCCGGGACGGGGATCTGCCGGTTGACCACCAGCGAGCCGACCCCCGGGATGGCGATCCCGGTGTTCGGCGCGACCGCCCCGTTCAGGATGGTGATGCCACTGAGCTTGAGGTCCGTCACCGTCACGGAACCCGTCGAGGTGACCGTCCCGTCGGCCGCACTCGTCGCCGTCGTGGTGATGTCAATCGCGTCGGCGGAGATCAGGGGAAGGAGGGGGGTACCGAGCAGGCTCAGACCGAGGAGCTGGCTGGTCGAGGTACCGGTCTGCACCGGCCCGACGGCGAGCGTCGACACGGTGTTGGTGCTCGCTCCCGCGTTCAACGAGAGTGCCGGGATGGACACCGCGCCGCCGTTCGAGCGGCTCACCCCGCTGGCTGTCGTACATCCGAGGCCTTCGGGGAAGGTGGCCCCGGAGTCGATCACGCCACCGACCGTCACCTGGGTCGAGTAGGCGAGCTGGTCGTACATGGCAGGGGGGGACGCCGCCGTGGCGCTCCCGCCGGTCAGAACGATCGTGCCACCTGCGACCGCGGCGGCGACGATCCCGCTGACGGACCGGGCGAGCCTGAACCTCCCGCCACGGCATCTCACTTGCACTTCGCGCATCTAGTCACTCCATTCGACTTCGTCAAGTCGATCAGCATCAACGGAGAGTGACGGTAGCTGTGATTACGCTGAGTAGCGGCTCGCCCCGCCGATGCGAGGTCGGGATCGGATCAGAACGGCGCGCCGGTCAGGACCGGCGGGAAGGAGGCGCGGCGCCCGCCCGGGGTTCAGCTCCAGCGCTGCGGCGCAGTTCGATCGAAGCCGTGGCGCGGGAGGCCCAAACCCGCAGCGATCAGTACCAGCCGAGCTGCGGCACGGGCGGCCGATGGTGAGCGGGAACCCCGACGGCCACCACCTCGGCGGGAAGTTCCCGGATCACGACCGCGCCGGCGCCGACGACCGCGCCGGCCCCGACCGTGAGCCCCTGTCGGACAACCGCGCCGCTCCCGACCGTCGCCCCGTCACCTATCGTGGCGGCACCACTGATCCGAGCCCCGGGCGCAAGCGTCGTGTAGTCACCCAGCCGACAGTCGTGCCCGACCGTCGCCGCGACATTGACGTGAGCATGGCGACCGGTCAGCACATTGGACGTGATGCTGGCGAACCCGCACACCACGCTTCCAGGCCCCAGGGTGACCCGGCGGCCGACCATGGCGGCCGGGTGGACGAGGGTCACCGGTACCCGGCCCCAGCCGGTGGCAGCACGATCGATCGCCCGCCGCGCATACGGGGAGCCGATTCCCAGTACATACCTGGCGTCCAGGTCGGCGAGAAGGCTTACCGGCCCGAGATGACGGACTCCGTAGGTCGCGAGGAGGTCGAGATCGGGCTCACCGTCGTCGAGTACGCCGAGAATGTCGTAAGTCGGCTCGACCTCGTTCACAGCCTCGACGACCTCGAGCAGCTCCCGGCCGTGGCCACCCGCACCTACGATCACCAGCGCATCCATACCGCAACCAGCTCTCTCTTCGCATACCCGAAAAACATCTGAATATTTTCCGGAGGCTACTTGCTGGGAGAGTAGCCGATACCTCTCCACGCCGGGCCGCAATCAACCGGTACCGGTGCGCGTCGACACCCGTCCGGCCGCGCCCGCACCTATGCGCTCACTTAAATCTTTGCTGCAGTAGTTATCTATTTTTCCGGTCCTCGGTGAACCGCTGCGGGGCGAGGCAGCAGCAGGCTCGTAAGCACGTGTTCCACCGACCTGACCGCCGCGTCGATGATGTTCGCACAGTCTCGGAACGCCTCCAGGTTTCCACCGAGCGGATCGGCGATGTCGTCATGTTCCGGAGCAGACGGACGCGTCATGCCACGCGCCGCCGCCGCGGCGTCCGTCAGCGCCATCCCCGCCACCCGCAGGTGCTCCGGCTGGATCTCGACATCCGGCTCGAGCGAGGCCAGGCGACCGTCGGCCAAGGCCCAATCTGCCAGCCGCGCGAACTCGCGCAGGKTGAATGATCTGCGGACCGCCCGCGGTGCCAGCGTGACGACGTCCGCACGATGTTGACGCGTCGCGCAGAGAACGAGATCGGCCCGCTCCGCCATCGCGGTGGTCAGCTGCCGTGCACGGAACCCGGCATCATCCACGCCGTGTTCGTCCAGCACCGCGGACGCGAGCGGGTGCATGGGCCCACCCACGCAGGCCTGGACTCCGGCGCTGCTCACCGCTGCCGCGCAGGCGAGTGGCTCACGCAGCCCGACCCGCGCCATCAGCCGGGTCAGCCCGGCGACGGCCAGCCGCTCCGCGACCGGGGACCGGCAGATGTTGCCGGTACAGACCATGAGCACCGACCAGCTCGCCCGATCTGGCACGGCTTCCAGATGTCCAACCGCCATCTGCCCTCCACAACCCGCCCTCCACAACCTGCCCGCCCGACGCCAGCCCGTTCAAGGCGCCACGGCATGGCCTGGTGGTCAGGCCTACCTCCCGTGAGGCCTGGCCACCAGGTACGCCGTTCCCGCTAGCCCGTCAGCCGATCCTCGTGCACCAGCTGGCCGGACAGGCGTCGTCCTCCCGTGTCGACGCGCTGTGAGCCGCGAAGTGCCCGAGATCGTGGTGCCGGGCCGCGCACGCCGATCTTCAACGGCGCGGTGTTCGGTGGAACCGGCGTGCCGGTCAGATCGGATCCGCCCGCCATGGGGGCTACCGCCGTGGTCGCCGTGAGCGAGGTCGCCTCGGGAACAGGCTGCGGGAACACACCACCGGCGCCCGACGACCCGGATGTGACCTTGATCGGCCCCGTCATCGCCGGCTCGCCCACCTGCAGCAGCCGCCGGAGACGGTCATCCCATTCCTTCAGCCAGCTCAGCACCCGCTCCCCCGTCATCGGGCGAGAGACGAAGTAACCCTGCGCCTCGTCGCACTGCCAGGCAGCGAGTGAGGCCCACGAGCGCGACGTCTCGACGCCCTCGGCCACGATGCGCAGGCTCAGGGCGTGTGCGAGGGAGACGGTGGATCGGACGATCTCCGCCGCGGAGGGGTCCCGGTCGATGTCACGCAGAAAGCGCTGGTCAAGCTTCACCTCATCGGCCGGGAGCTCGAGCAGATAGGCAAGGGAGCACAGCCCGGTGCCGTAGTCGTCGAGGCTGACCCGCACACCGTGGTCACGCAGGCCCGCGAGCGTCCGCTGCGCCTTCTCCAGAACCGTGATGAGCCCGTCCTCCGTGACCTCGACGACCAGTGCCGACGGGGGCAGGCCGTGGATCTCGAGCTCCCCACGTACCAGGTCGACGAATCCCGGGTCGACGATGACCGAGGCCGGCACGTTCACCGACACCGCGAGCGTGGCCCCGGCCGCGCGCCACCGAACGCAGTCGGTGAGGGCCAGGTCGAGGACACGCCGGGTCAGCAGCTCCATCAGACCCGCCCGCTCCATCTCGGGCAGGAACAGGTCCGGCGGCCGGAGGCCTCCGGTGGGATGCCGCCAGCGCACCAGGGCCTCGACGCCGCTGATCCGCCCGCTGCGCATGTCGACCTTGGGCTGGTAACGCAGCTCGATCTGGCCCTCGTCCAGCGCTTCACGCAGATCCGCACGCAGCCCCAGGCTCGCCCGACTCCCCAGCTGGCAGTCGGGAGCATAGACGCGTTGGCCGCTGTGGGTGCCCTTCGCCGTGTACATGGCTTCCTCTGCTCGCCGCATAAGCTCGAGCACGTTCCGCCCGTGTTCCGGGAAATGGGCGATACCCACGCTCACCTCCGCCTGCACGCGCAGGTCGTCGAGGCTGACCGGTGTCCGCAGTGCCTCCCTGATTCGCCGCGCCACCCCCTCCGCGTCGGGAAGGTCGACGCCGCGCAGCAGTGCCGCGAACTCGTCACCGTCCACCCGCGCCAGCAGATCGTCGGCGCCCAGAACCTGCTGGAGCCGGTCACTGACGGACCGAAGCAGTCGGTCACCGTTCTCATGGCCGAGTGTTCCGTTGATATCCCGCAGACGATCAAGGTCAACGAGAATGAGTGCGGCGGGCGCGGCGCCGCCGGCCCGATGCCCCCCTCCCAGCCAGTGGCCGGCGGTCTTCAGGAAATGCCGGCGGCCCGGCAGGCCGGTGAGGCCGTCCACGCCGCGCCGGCGCCGGCCGAGCAGCGCGGCCGCGCGGCCGCTGACGCCCAGCACCGGCAGACCGACGGCAAGCGTCGTCGCCAGGGAGGAAGCCAGGATCGCCGGCAGAGTCGACCCGCCGCGGCAGAGCGACCAGACCACGATGGAAACCAGTAGGACCGGGGCGAGGACGAGTGCGGCGGCGGCCCGGTGCGCCGATCCGAGCGCGACGGAACGGGAACGCCGGGCAGCCATCGGCCGGGCAGCCATCGGCCGGGCCGAACCGGCGCCGCCGGAGCACGGTGCCGGGTCCGACGGCGGCGTGGACGCCCCCGCCCGCACCGGGCCGGGCGACTCCACGCCGCCGAGCACCACATATCGACCCGGACCGGAACAGGCCGTCTCGCCCTCGCCCTCGCCTGCGCCGGCGGTGTCGACTCCTGTCAGCGCAGTGCACGCCGACGGCCCGGACGAATCGTTGTGCTCGCCCATCGGGTTTCGTTCCGCCGGCGCGTACGTCACCGGCGTGTGCGTCACCGGCGCTTCCGCTGCTGCCTGTGCCGGTACCGGCACACCGGGAGGACCCGCCGGCGGCCTGCGAGGCACGGTACGCCGCCTGATCGTGCGGTCCATTCGCGCCGAGGTCACCACCGACGCTCACCTGGTGAACCGCTCAGAGAAAAGTCTTGCCTGACCATACGATTTGCCCCCGAAGTCGAACCTGCTCCGTTAGGAACGGGCTCCCCACGCCTGCCCTGTCGTAGCGGCTGYCTGCGCCTGGTTCGCTCGCCCCCGCGGTACGTGCGGGTCACCCGCACGAGTTGGCAGGTTATCGGACCCCGGGATTCTTGGCCCGGCCGCAAGGGCTACTAGCCCCTCCGTTCGCTCATCGGAAGACATCACGGGACAAGATTCCCTGACGAACGGCAAACGTTCGACGCTTCAACGGCATGATCCTGCCACTTGTGATCTGTGTGTGGTCCGACCGTGGAACCCGACAGGGAAAGCTCGCGTGCCACAGCGAGCAACACACCGGCGCGTTCCCCGCCTAGTCCCCGACGGTTACGCTCGTAGCGGGCAGATACGACTCGACCAGCGGGAAGACCAGGAAAAGGAGAATCGCGACAACGGCGAGCGCGAGAAGCACGGCGAGCGGGATCCGCACCTGCCTCGGCCCGGGAAGATGCCTGAATATCCAGCTGTACATGAGTCAATCCCCTAAGGCGATTCACACCGATCGTGGTCGGCGCGGGCAGTGATCCAGGGGTCACCTCCAAGGCCGAGGAGGAGCCCAGGGCTGAGCTGGCTACCCGCCCGTCAGTACGGGAGGCGGCCCATCGCTCTTGTCTCTCGTCTCATCGAGCTCCGCGAAGACGATGAGTCGGCTCTTCGCGGAGAAGCGCGGATGGCAGGTCGTCAGCGTCATCCGTGCCTTGGTGGGGGCCTCCCCCAGATGCCCTGGTACGGGGTAGGTCACGTCCAGCCGGTGGGGGTCGACGATCTCCGATCCCGTGACCCGGTAGGTGAAATACCTGTCGGCGACCTCGACCACGATGGGGTCCCCCACCTTGAGCTCGTCGACCCGACTGAAGGGCTTGCCATAGGTCGTTCGGTGTCCCGAGACGACGAAGTTCCCGATCTCGCCAGGCATCGCCGAGCCCGGGAAGTGCCCTGGTCCGCGGCGCAGGTCCGCCGTCGACACGCCCTCCACGACGACCGGCGCGTAGTCC
Source organism: Frankia sp. CcI49 (assembly GCF_001983215.1). Taxonomy (NCBI): domain Bacteria; kingdom Bacillati; phylum Actinomycetota; class Actinomycetes; order Frankiales; family Frankiaceae; genus Frankia; species Frankia sp. CcI49. Next base: position 240,951 of record NZ_MOWP01000008.1, on the reverse strand, counting down.
GCTCCGAAACGCGGCACCCTCAGCACGGCGATCCCGTCGCCGAGCTCGACGGGCGGCACGGATGGCCGCTTCCTCGGGTCCGCGCCGCCGCCCACCGCCGGCTTCGGGAGGGGCTGCTTGGCCCAGGCTGTTGTCAGGTCGTGGCGGATCTGATCCTGCGTTCGAGCAGCGAAGATGTCAGTGATCCACAGCTGGTAGCACAGGAAGAGAACCACGATGACACCACAAGTGATCATCAACTCCCCGGCGCCCCGGGCGAGATGGCCGCCAAGCGATCGCACCGTCCGATCCCGCAGCGGGTCCGCTGCCGGCGGCTCCGGGGCGGCGTATCCACGTCCTCTCGCCCGCGCCGGGCGATATGCCGGCGCCAGGCCCTGGGCCGGCACCGCGGCGACAGGTGGGTTCCGCGGATCCGGGCCGCCCATCAGGTCGTCGAGGCTGTCGAGGCCGTCGAGCTCGCCCGGGGCATCGACTCCTCGCCGGTCGGCCCCGGCCAGGTCGGCCGGTGAAGCCGACGTCGACAGTGAACTGCCCGGTTCCTTGCCCTCGCCCGGAGTCCCAGCAGCCATGCTGCAACCCTAAGCCATGTATCAACTACTCTCCGCGATGGCGTGGCGCGGGTTGAACCCGAAGGGCAACTCCAGTCGGTGCGACATCATCAACGGTTCGTCACTCAGCAGGGTGGCCGTCGCGCCATCCGCAACGATCATTCCCTGGTCGAGGATGACCGAGCGCGGGCATAGTTGCAGTGCGTAGGGCAGATCGTGGGTGACCATGATGAGCGTGAGGTCCAGCCCCTGGAGAACCTCCGCGAGCTCGCGGCGACCAGCCGGATCAAGATTGGCCGATGGCTCGTCGAGGACAAGAACCTCCGGCCGCATGGCGAGCACCGTCGCCACGGCGGCGCGGCGCCGCTCGCCCAGGCTGAGGTGATGCGGCGCCCGCTCGGCGTACTCCGCCAAACCGACAGCCCGCAGCGCCTCGGCCACCCGGTCCGACAGCTCCGCGCCTCGAAGGCCCAGATTCGCGGGGCCGAACGCGACGTCCTGACCCACGGTCGGCATGAAGAGCTGGTCGTCGGGGTCCTGGAAGACCAGGCCGACCCGGCGCCGGATCTCCGGCATGTTCGCCTTCGCGACGGGCATCCCGCCGATGCGAAGCGTGCCCGCGCCGGCCGCCAGAATGCCGTTGAGATGCAGCATGAGCGTCGTCTTGCCGGCACCGTTCGGCCCGAGCACCGCGATCCGCTCACCGCGGGCGACCGTGAGGTCGACCCCGAAGAGCACCTGCCGCCCGTCCGGATAGGCGAAGGCGAGGCCCTCGATCTCCACCGCGGGACGTCCCGCGTCCGCGGCGGCGGTCACGGACGCGGCCTCGGCAGCCGAAGCCGACGTGGATCTGGACGTCACGACACCACACCGAGATCGAGGCTCCGGCCGGCGACGGCGACCGCGACACCGAGGATGACCAGCGCACTGGCCGTCGCCCACTGGGCCGGTCGCGGCGACACGGTCGGCATCGCGACAGGCATCGTGCCCGAGTAGCCGCGGGCGAGCATCGCCAGGTGAACCCGCTCGCCCCGCTCGTACGAACGGATGAACAGGGTGCCGAGCGACGCCGCGAGCACGCCGGTCGCTCGTAGTGAGCGCGGCTCGTGCCCGCGCGAACGGCGAGCCACACCCATCCGACGCATCTGATCCACGACGAGGCCCGAATACCGGATCATGAAAGACGCGACCGCGATGATCACGGGGGGCAGCCGGAGTCGCTCAAGCCCGGCCAGAAGATCATTTGCCGGCGTGGTCGCGGCGAGCACGATAACGGTCATCAATCCGAGCGTAGCCCGCGCGAGCAGGCCGAACGCCTGTTCCAACCCAGGCCGTGAGAGTCCGAGCCCGAGCAGCTCGACCCGTGGGCCGGGAACGACGAACGGAAGTGCCGCCGCGAAGGCGAGAAACGGGATCTCCACCGCGAGCCGGCGGATCACGAACAGCGGCCGCAGCCGCGCCAGCGCACAGAGCGAGGCCAGCACCAGCAGGTGCACCCCGAAAGCCCAGCCAGCGGTGATCGGGGTGACCACCACGCAGATCACGTAGCCGAAGGCCGCGACGATCTTGCACTGCGCCGGCATGCTCCGCAGAACGCCCCGTCCGGGCTGATATGGATCGAGCAGATGCGCGCCACCACCCATCGCGGTCGCCGCCACCCCTCACTCAGGCGAGCGGAGCGCCACCGGCTCCGGCCCCCGGCCCGGCTCCGGTACGCTCCGCCGCCTGATCGCGCTCCGAGGCCGCGGAAGCGGCCCGCGGCCGAAGCCGAGTGACTCCCCAGAACACGGCGCCACCCACGACGAAGGCGATCGACACCCCGATGACGCCGGCCAGGCCGCCGGCGAGACGCTCGTTGTCGATCCCGGACACCGCGTAGCCGGCGAGTGGCCAGTCCGCGAACGAATGGCTCTTCTCCTGGTGGATGAAGCCCTGGTCGGCCGCGACCTTCTCCAGGCCGTCCGGGCTCGAGCTGGCGAAGCCGGACACGAATCCAGCCAGGACGAACGCAACAAACAGGCCGAGGCCGACAAAGACCTTGTTGTGCCGCTCAGGGCGCGCGGCGACACGCCGCACCGTCGGCTCGGTCGCCGTCGACTCGGTCAGGGTGGAGGACGTCGCATCCGCGGCGGCCGACCTGGTCATGAGGGGTTGCTCCCATCCCCGATTCGATCCGACGAGCCATCAGCACCGGCGGGCGCGAGGGCGGGCGGGCGACCCGACAGGCCGGTGGCGCCGACGACGGCGGGTTCGCGGCGGCGGACCGTCAGCTCCTGCTTTCCGAGCAGGTCGCGAGCGCCGTACACGAGGTCCGGCCGGGTACTCAGGACCAGGCTGAGAGTTGCCGCGGTGATCGCCGCCTCGCCGATCCCGATCAGGCAGTGCACGCCGAGCATCGCACCGGCGACGCCATCCAGGGGAAGGTCGACCGTGCCACCCACGGCGAACTCCGCGACGAAGGCACCTGCGGCCAGTGGCACCGTCACGAAGGCGGCGATCACCGATGCGGCGATCACCGACGAGGCACGACGCGGCAGCAGGCGTCGGGCCAGGGTGAACAGCCCGTACCCTCCCATCGCACCGACGAGCGCCATGTTGGTGATGTTGAGCCCGAGCGCGGTCAGCCCTCCATCCGCGAACAGTGACTGCACACCGAGCACCACTGCCAGCCCGATCGCCCCCAGCCACGGGCCGACGAGAACCGCCGCGAGAGTGCCGCCGAGCAGATGCCCGCTGGTTCCCATCGCCACCGGAAAGTTGAGCATCTGGGCCGCGAACACGAATGCGGCGACCAGACCGGCGAGCGGTGTGAGCTGGTCCGTGTTCTCCTCGCCCGCCCGTTTCACGGCGTAACCGATACCCGCGACCGCCACCACACCGAACGCGGCGGAGGTCGGAGCATCGATGAACCCATCCGGGATATGCATGGTCTCCCCTCTCGCCGGGTCTCCGGCCCGTCCGCGGCGCAGATCGCCCCATCGGGTGCTAAGAATACGCACTTGCGAGTGATTTGCAGATAGAAACCACGGACTGATGCCCAGCGAGACTCCGGCCGACGCCCGGCCCACCCTCACTCGGGATCGAGCCTCGCAGGACTACGCTTCGACACCAGAAGTTACTCTGGGTTACTTGATAGATATCATTTGCATTCACTCCGCGGGGTTCGGCGACCACCACGGGGTTTGCGCCCAAGAGGAGCACAGGTGGAGATCTCTGCATGCTCGGCGGCGCCGGCGGAGCCGGCGGTCCTCCTCCCGGGATACCAGGCCGCCCACCCCGCGCGACGCAGGGCCCGGCACCGACCCGGGCTCCGGCGCCCCGCAACCCCCACCGTGCCCGTCGCGGGCCCGCGTGAGGTGCGGCCATGAAGACCGTCGCGGTGATCGTGCACCGAGGCCCGACGGAGCCGACACTCGATCTCGCGACCCGCCTTGACGTCTCCACTCATCTCGACCAGGTCACGGTGATCGCCAACGACCGCGCCGAACGGCCCGCCGGGCTGCCGGCCAGCGTCGGCTGGCTCATTCCCCCCCGTGATCTCGGGCGGGGTGGAGCCTTCCGCTACGCCGTTGAGACGATGCCCGCGGCTGCCGCCTACCTGCTGGTCGAGAACAACGTGCGCATCGACGACCCGACCATCGGGGCCTGCCTGGAGCTGCTGGCCGGCGCGAACATCGGGATCGTGGCCCCCACCCTCGTGGATGACGCCACGGCGCCGACCACGCCGGCACGCCCGACCCGGTTCCTCGTCCTGCCCCGGATCCTCGGCAACGCCCCCGGCGACCGGCCCAGCGAGGCCAACTGGGTGACCGGCGCGGCGATGTTCGTCAAGGCCGAATGCCATCAGCGGATTCCGATGGATGGCCGCTACTTCCTGGGCCTCGAGGACGTCGACTTCTGCCATCGCGTCCGCGATGCCGGCTGGAGTGTCGTGATCAGCCCCTGGCTGGCCTGGCGCCGGGGCGCGGGCCCCGTGCCCGCCGCCGCCTACGGCTACTACGAGGTGCGCAACCGCCTCTGGTACACCCGGATCCGCCGCTGGCACGGTCGCACCGCCGCGGCGCTGCTCTGGACCGTCCTCGCGACACTTCCGCGCGCCACGGTGCTCAGGCCACCGGGAGCCGACGGATCGCACCCTGGCCGGCTCATCCTGCACGGTCTGCTGGACGGCCTCGGCCCTGTCCCCCCGAGCGGCGACCCACGGCTGGATGAGCCGCGTGTCACCCGGTGGACAACCTGGGCCCCAGCGCCGCCTCACACGGCGGACGCACCGGCGGCACGGCCGTCGACGTCTCCGGCCCGGAGTCGGCACGAGCCGCCGCTCGGCCAGTCGGAACGGTGAGGATGCCCCCTTCGGCTACCTGGAGCGAAACCGCCACCACAGCACGCAAGGGCCGCGTAGCCTACGGCGCCCCGCCACACGCGGCCACACCGGAGCCCTTCGAAGCGAAGGCGCGAACACCCACGCGGAGGCGGACACGGCCACGCATCAACGGAACTACGGAAAGACTCTCTACTATCACGTTCCGTGCTCCCCTCTCGCCGCTCACCGACCAGGCCGGCCGCCCCCGCAGAACCCGGCGCCACATCCGCTTCCACGCCGACCTCGGCGCCCACGCCCGCGCCACGGGTACTCCTGCTGAGACCGGCGAAGGCACGCCCGGACGCCGCGCGGCAGCTTGCCGCCGTCGTCGCGGGCCTTCAGGCCGGCGGCGCAGAGGTCACGCAGCTCACGCCGGGCGGGCCGGACGACCAGCAGGCACGGACCGGGCCGGGCGGGCGGCGCGGATCACCTGACCAACCGGCCCGACCGGGCCTCGACCTGGCGGGCCGCTGCCGCTCGGCATGGGAGACCGCGGCACTCGCACGGGCACTGGGCCCGCTGGACAGCGTCGTGGTGGGGCAGGTGGACCTGGCACTGACCGGCCTCGTCACCGCCCGACTCACCGGCGCCAGCCGGGTACCGGTGCTCTTCCACGGCGTCGACATGTGGACGATGCGGCGCCACCTGCGTCTTCTGCTGCGCCACGACCCGCTGCTCTGCCCGGTGACGACAAGCTCGTTCGGCGCGGGAGCGCTGTCCCCGACCAGGATGGGCGCGGTCATTCCACCTGGTCTGGACCATCGTTGGCGGAGGCGCTCCTCGCCGAGGCCGCCCGGCGGCGCCCGCTGCCCCCGGTGCCGACGGTGCTCACCGTCTTCCCCCTCGACGAGTGGGAGGCCAAGGGCCTTCCGACCCTGGTGGACGCCCTGGACACGCTGCGCGCACCGGTGCCGGAGGAAGCGCCGGACGATGCCGGCGGGACGGCGGGACCGGTGCGGCTCGTGATCGCGGGAGCCGGGCCGGCCCCAGGCTCACTGCATGCCCTGATCGCCGGGCGGGAGCACACGGATCTGTTCGAGGATCCCAGCGACGAGGAACTGGCCCGGCTGTATGCGACAGCCGACCTTTTCGCCCTGTGCACCAGAACCCGTACCAGGTCGCCGGTGAGCGGCGAGTCGCACCCGACCGCCCTGCTCGAGGCCCAGCTCGCGGGCTGCGCCGTCATCGGTCCGGCACAGGGCGGCTCCCGGGACGCCTACCAACGGGGTGTCACCGGCTGGACCCCGGCGGACGAGTCCAGCCCAGCCCTGGCGCGGGTGCTGGCCGACCTGCTCGCCGACCGCGCACGGCTGGCCCGCGCCGGACGGCTTGCCAGCGACTGGGCGCGTGCCGTCACCGACCCCGACGATCACAGCCAGGCCGTGTTCGCCGCGCTGCTGGGCCGTCAGCGCAGCTGATCAGCCTCGGGCCGCAGGCTGCGATGCCCGCTGCGGCGGCGGCGGAGATTGCGCCGCCGCCTCGGTGATCCGGTCTGATCCGCCGATCCGGTCGTAGCGGCGGATCGCGACCAGCAGACAGTTCTGCGCCGCGGCGTTCTCCGCCACTGCACGCTGCGGACCGCTCTCGACAGCCGGGGCGTGCAGGGCGTGGAGCAGGACGCTCCCGAAGCCGGCCTGCTCGACCAGCCCGACGAGATCATCCGCCTGCCGAGGATGGCAGTGCGGGGATCCGCGCCGCGATCCACGCGAGTGCGCGCGCCTGGACTGCCCCGCCGCGAGCGTGGACCGCCCGACGGGCTCGGCAGCCTGACCAGGCCCGGGGCCAGGTCCGGAGACATCCGCGCGCACACAGGTGCGCAGGACGAGGCATCCGCCGGGGCGCAGGCTCGCCCACACCAGGTCCAGCAGGTCGGTCAGCTCGCCGTCGCCCATCCAGGTCGCGACATCGAGGGAGACGGCGATGTCCACCCGCCGCCCGGATCCGAAGAAGTCCTGGGGAGTCCGGTAGTCGATGTTGATCGCCGGGTTCAGGATCCGTGCGCAGGCGAGAACCCCACGGGAGACGTCAAGCGCCGTCACGGACCAGACCCGCCCGGCCACCGCGCGGGTGAGGTAGCCGGGGCCGCATCCGACATCGAGCAGGTCCTGCTCGGGGGCCAGGTACGGCTCAAGCACATCCCGGACGAACATCTCGAGCGAGACGCGGCTGCGGTGCGCCGCGCTGCCCAGGCCGTGACCGCGGAAGCTCAGGCCGTGGCCGTGGAAATAGTGCGGCGCCAGCCCCAGTAGCCGCAGCGCGAGGCCTGGCCGCCACGACGACGGGGTCAGAGCCAACAGCCCACGGACCCATCGCGCGCTCAGAAAGGTGCGGCCTCCGGTCGCCGCAAGCACGAGCCAGCGGAGAAAGGACACGTGCGGGCACGCGGACACGCAACCGTCAGGGAGCCCGGGAGCCGCAGATCCTTCCGGACTGCCTGACCGCTGCGTCACAGGGTCCGACCCTTACAGGACGGAAACCCTAAGTCAACGAACGACTACAACGAGTTCGACTACTCCAGGTAGTCGCGAAGCTTCTGGGATCGCGAGGGATGACGCAGCTTGGAGAGCGTCTTGGACTCGATCTGACGGATGCGCTCGCGGGTCACCCCGAACTCGCGACCCACCTCCTCCAGCGTCCGCGGGTGGCCGTCCGTCAGGCCGAACCGGAGCTGGATCACCTTCTTCTCCCGGTCGGAGAGAGTGTGCAGCACCGAGTCGAGCTGCTCCTGAAGGAGAATGAAGCTGGCCGCGTCCACCGGGACGACCGCGTCGCAGTCCTCGATGAAGTCGCCGAGGTGAGAGTCCTCCTCCTCACCGATCGGCGTCTCCAGCGAGACCGGCTCCTGGGAGACCTTCAGGATCTCCCGGACCTTGTCCGGCGTGAGGTCCATCTCCTTGGCGATCTCCTCCGGGCTCGGCTCCCGGCCGAGGTCCTGGAGGAGCTGCCGCTGGATGCGGATCAGCTTGTTGATCGTCTCGACCATGTGCACCGGGATACGGATCGTCCGGGCCTGGTCCGCGATGGCGCGGGTGATGGCCTGCCGGATCCACCAGGTGGCGTAGGTGGAGAACTTGTAGCCCTTGGTGTAGTCGAACTTCTCGACCGCCCGGATGAGACCGAGGTTGCCCTCCTGGATCAGGTCCAGGAAGAGCATGCCGCGCCCGACATAGCGCTTGGCGATCGAGACGACGAGCCGCAGGTTCGCCTCGACGAGCTTCCGCTTGGCGATCTGCCCGTCCCGCTCGATGGCCTCCAGGTCCCGGCGCATCTGCGGGGAGGTCTTCTTCGTCGCCACCGCGAGCTTCTCGGAGGCGAACAGACCCGCCTCGATCCGCTTGGCGAGGTCGACCTCCTCCTCCGCGGTGAGCAGCGGGACCTTGCCGATCTCCTTGAGGTACATCCGTACCGGGTCGGAGGTCGGGGCCTTGAGCGCGAGCTCCTCCTCCTCGCGACGCCGACGGGCCAGCAGATCCGCCTCGTCGGCGTTCTCGCCCCCGGCCTCGAGCACCTCGATGCCCTCGTCGTTGAGCACCTGCAGGACCGTCTCGGCCTGCTCAGGGGGCAACTCGGCCGCCTGGATCGCGACCGTGACGTCCTCAGTGGTGAGGAAACCGATCTCCTTGCCACGGGTGATGAGGTCCTTGACCTCGTCCACCTGGGCCTCGCGGGGTAGGACGGTAGGACTCATGGGCGGAATCTCGTCACTTCCTTCTCGGGATCGACCCAGGTTACGCGGCACCTACGCCCCGCTCCCGGAGTTGGAGCTTGTGCTGTTCCAAAGCAATCAGCTCGCCGAACGCACGGTTGAAGGCATCAGAGTCGGAGGTGGGGTTCAGCCGCTGCACCCGCGACTTGACTTCCCTGATCCGACGGGTCACATGCAGCTCCTGGACACGCGACATCTGATCGTCGACATAACGGTCGTCAACATCGTGGTCGCACAGCACCCCCTCCACCGCGAGCGCGAGAACGAACCGCCGCAGCTCCTCGTCGGGCGCCGCGGCGACCACTGCCGCGACCCAGCCCGACGGGTCGCCGGCCGCATACAGACCCGCGCAAACCCCACCGGCCGTGGCGATCAGTTCACGGACCGCACGGTGCACAGGAACAGTGAACAGCTCCGCGGCGAGGGTGTCGAACATCGGGCCGGCCAGCCCCGGGTGCTGCAGGGCGAGCTTGAGTGTCTCGCGCTCGACGATGGCGGTTGCCTCGTCGGGCGCGGGTTCGGGCCGACGACGCGCCGAGGCGGCCGCCGCCATGCCGTCCGCCCCGGAGCCCCCGCGTGCCCTGGTGCTCCCGTGCGCGCCTGAGCTGCCCGGCGTGCCCGAACTCCCCGGTGCCCCTGGACTCCCCTGTGCCCGGGAACGGTGCGCGGCTACCCGCTCGACCACGAACCRCTCGTCCAGGAAGCCGAGCCAACGGTCCAGGTTCACCGCGTACCGGTGCCGGATGCCGGCGTCCTTGAGCCGGTTGACCAGCGGGGCGGCCGCGTCGAGCGCCGCGAGCCGGCCTTCCGTGGTGTTGAGGTCGTAGCGGTCGATCGCACCGCGGATCGCGAACTCGAAGAGCGGCTGTCTGGCCGCCACGAGATCACGCACGGCCGCGTCCCCGCGCTGGGTCCACAGGTCGCACGGATCAAGACCGTCCGGCTGCACCGCGACGAAGGTCTGGGTGACGAACCGCTCCTCGAACTCGAAGGCCCGCAGCGCGGCGGCCTGACCGGCCTGGTCACCGTCGAAGGTGAAGATGACCTCGCCGGTACGGCTGTCCGAATCCATCAGCAGACGACGGACGATGGCGACATGGTCGCTGCCGAACGACGTCCCACAGCTCGCGACCGCCGTCGTCACGCCGGAGAGGTGGCAGGCCATGACATCGGTGTACCCCTCGACGACGACCACCTGGTAGCGGCGCGCGATGTCGCGCCTGGCCAGGTCGGCGCCGTAGAGGAGCCTGGCCTTCTTGAACAGCGGCGTCTCGGCCGTGTTGAGGTACTTCGGCCCGGCGTCGGAGCCCTCGGCGAGACGCCGGCCACCGAAGCCGACGACCTCCCCACCGAGATCACGGATCGGCCACAGCAGCCGGTGATGGAAGCGGTCGATGAGGCCGCCACGACCACCGCGCTTGGCCAGCCCGCCCAGTTCCAGCTCCTCCGCGGTGAACCGGCGGGCGAGCAGGTGCCGGGTCAGCGCGTCCCATGACGCCGGGGCGTAACCGAGGCCGAACCGTTCGGCCGCCGACCGGTCGAAGCCCCGCGAAGCCAGGAACTCCCAGCCCGCGCGCGCATCCGGCGAGGAGTAGAGCTGCTCGACGTAGAACTCGGTGGCCAGCCGGTGCGCGTCCAGCAGCCGCTGCCGCTGGCTCGTGACCGCCCGGCTGGTCGGCCCGCCGCCCTCGTAGGTCAGGGTGATCCCGGCCCGGCGCGCGAGCCGCTCCACCGCCTCCGGGAAGCTGAGACCGTCGATCTTGCGGACGAAGGCGTAGACGTCTCCACCCTCGTTACAGCCGAAACAGTGGAAGAAGCCGACCGATGGCCGCACGTTGAACGACGGCGACTTCTCGTCGTGGAAGGGGCACAGGCCGACGAGGCTGCCGCCACCGACCGGACGGAGCTGGACATGATCACCGACGATGTCCGCGATGGGTGACCGCTCCCGGACGAGAGCGATGTCGGCGTCGCGGATGCGTCCGGCCACCGAACCCTCCCTGATCACGTCCGGCGGGCCCGCCACCTACGGGCTCCGAGTTCACTGGATAGACGGCGCCCCCCGCCCTGGGGTTGCGCGAGTCGCGGGCCTCGATGTGTCCGGTCACCTCAGACGACGCTGCCGGCCGCCTGCCCGGCGGGACGGCGCTGCCGTCGAGCCGGCTAGGCCACCGATGGTGTCGGTGTCAACGGTCCTTTCGCGTGATGGTACTTGTCATCCGGCCGACAGTGTCGATCATGCCACGCGCTCGCCCGCGAGCGGCCGGGCAAGGGCCGGACGGCCCCAGCCACCCGGGTCACACGGCCCGGCTGGCGCCGCAGCGACGACGACCGGCACCGATCGGCACACCCCTGCAGGGTCCATGATGCGACACGGGCCACATCGGAAGCCACCGACGAACCACCCTCATCACTCCAGTGTCGCGCCACGACCCCATCCCATCCCAAACACAGTCGACAGCGATCACAGCGTACGTCGTTTTTCGCTGGTCACAGTGCCGTTGGTAGCTGTCGGCCCGTCAGTGCCCCGCAACGGCCGACATCGCCCCCTCGCCGGCGACGCACCGGTGGCCCGCCGACCACGCCCGGGGACACCAGCCGGGCCGGGACGACACAGGAGCGCAGGACAGCGCAGGCGGGACAGGACAGCACAGGCGGCACAATGCAGCACCTGGATGACGCGGGGATGGCACCGCCGGGGCAACCCGGCGAGCCGGACGGCCACCGCACCCAACGACCGGACGACCACACTCCCCCAGAGAGGGCGCGACACGCCGAAGCGGACTTGTGGATCAGCACCGATTCGGGGGGCTACAGACACTCACCGACGGTGACCTTCGGCCTGTTTTGCGAGTTCAGAGGCCCGCGCCAGCGGGTTCATACCACTCACTGACCACGAAGCTATGCGTATCAGGCCGATTCTCGTACCTACGTCGATCGCAACAACGATACTTTGGGCGCACCCCGTTCCCCCAACTCGGCCCGGAGGCCCGCCGTGGACAAGATCGTCAAGTACGGTGCGATCGCGTTCCTTATCTTCTTCGTCGTCACCGCACCGGACAGCGCCGCGAGCATCATCGACCGGGTCATCGGTTGGCTTGAGGACATCGGGAACGGAGCGTCGGAGTTCGTTACAGACACAGCCCTGTGAACCCGCACCTGCCGGACCCGGCGTCTGCGAGACTTTGATCGTGCCGAGACTCCAGCTTCCCGACCCAGCGCTGCGGGACACCAAGTACCTGGCTTCCCAGGAGCGCCTGGTCATGATGGTGCGCCTGCACTGGGCGATCATGCTGCCGATCTTCGGGCAGACACTGGGCGCGGTACTGCTGGCCCTCGTCGCGAACATCATCCTGGCGACGCAGGGCATCGAAACCGGGCCCATCACCACGGTGCTGTGGTACTTCGCCCTCTTCATGATCCTCCGGATGCTCTGGAAGATCGCGGACTGGCACTTCGACCACCTGATGATCACAGACAAGCGTCTGCTGAAGGTGTCGGGGATCGTCTTCCGGAAGGTCCAGACGATGCCGCTGTCGAAGATCACCGACCTCACCTACAACCGGGACCCGCTCGGGCGGGTCCTGGGCTATGGCGAGTTCGTCGTCGAGTCCGCCGGTCAGGACCAGGCTCTCTCGAAGATCAGTTTCCTTCCGCGGCCGGATCGGCTCTATCTCACCCTGGTCGACATGACCTTCGGTGGTGGGCCGTCCCCGGCCGGTGACGACTGAGCCGGCTGGGCCGGCTGAGTCGACACCGGCGAAAGGTCAGCGCGGGCGGCTGGAGCCGGCAGGGCTGACCTGGTACCGGTCTCTCCTGTCACACCCTCGCATCACAACCCCGCTCACGACCCCTCGCATCACCATGTCCTGACGGATCCGGCCCCTCGTCTCAAACGCCGAGGGGCCGGATCCGTGTGCAGCCAGGGTTCCGTGTACGGCTGGCTCAGCGCAGCAGGCCGCGCGCGGCTTCCACGATGTGCGGCGTGGAGATGCCGGCGAAGTCCAGCAGCTCGTCAGGGGTGCCGGAGCCGGGCAGCTCGGTGACCGCCAGGTGCGCGAGCCGCAGGGACACGCTTCCGTCCCGCAGGACTCCCGCGAGCCCTTCCAGCACCGCGCCGCCGATACCGCCCTCGGTGTAGTGGTCCTCCACCACGACCAGCCGCCCGCCGGTCGCCCGCGCGGCCTCGGCGAGCGTGGCGGCGTCGACCGGCTTGATCGAGTACAGGTCGATCACCCGCGCCGCGACCCCCTCCGACGCGAGGACATCCGCCGCGGCCAGGCAGTGGTGCAGGGTGACGCCGGCACCGATCAGCGTCACGGTGTCGGCGTCCGAGCTGCGCAGGACCTTCGAACCACCGGGCACGAACTGCTCGTCCGGCCCGTAGAGCACCGGGTAGGCACCCCGGGTGGTCCGCATGTAGCTGATACCCGAGAGCCCGGCCATCGCCTCGACCAGCTTCGCGGTGGACGTCGCGTCGCTCGGGTAGAGGACGGTCGAGCCGCCGATCGCCCGCATCATCGCGAGGTCCTCCAGCGCCATCTGTGACGGCCCGTCGGGACCGATCTCCACGCCGGCGTGCGACCCGGAGAGACGGATGTCGGCCTGCGAGATGGCCGCCATCCGGATGAAGTCGTACGCGCGGGAGAAGAACGCCGCGAACGTCGATGCGAACGGGACGTAGCCGCGCACCGAGAGGCCGACGGCCGCGGCGACCAGCTGCTGCTCCGCGATGAAGATCTCGAAGAAGCGGTCCGGGTGGACCTTGGTGAAGTCCTCGGAGTAGGTCGAGTTGCTGACCTCGGCGTCGAGGGCCACCACGTTCGTCCACGCGCCGACCGCGGCCAGTGCCTGCCCGTAGGCCCGCCTGGTGGCGATCTTGGCACCGAGCTCGTAGGTCGGCAGGGTGATCGCCGGGCGGGGCGCCGGCGTGGGCCGGGGCAGGTCCGCCGACGGCACCGGGCCACGCACCCGCAGGTTGCGCTCACCGCCCAGCTCGACGATCGCGCGGGCGGCCATGTCCTGCGGCAGCGGCTTGCCGTGCCACCCCTCGGCGTCGGCCACCTCGGAGAAGCCGTCGCCCTTGCGGGTGCGGGCCAGGATCACCGTGGGCCGGGCCGCGTCCTCGGCGTCGGCCAGCGCCGCGTCGATCACGCCCAGATCATGACCGTCGATCACGACCGCCCGGGCGCCGAAGGCCTCGACCCGACGGGCGTAGGCCTCCATATCCCAGCCCAGCTCGGTGGGCCCGCGCTGGCCGAGCCGGTTGACGTCCACGATCGCGACGAGGTTGGACAGGCCGTAGTACGAGGCCTTGTCCAGCGCCTCCCACATGGAGCCCTCGGCCATCTCGCTGTCGCCGCAGACCACCCAGACCCGGTAGGGCACCTTGTCCAGGAACTTGCCGGCGAGCGCGACGCCGACCGCGTCGGGCAGGCCCTGGCCCAGCGATCCGGTCGCGACGTCCACCCAGGGCAGGACCGGGGTCGGGTGGCCCTGCAGGCGCTGGCCCAGACGGCGGTACCCGGTCATGAGCTCCTCGTCGGAGATCACGCCGACGGCCTTGAACATCGAGTAGATCAGGGGTGAGGCATGCCCCTTGGAGAAGATCAGGTGATCGTTCGCGGGGTCGTCCGGGTTGTCCCAGTCGTAACGGAGATGGCGTGTGAGCAGCACCGCCATGACATCCGCGGCAGACATGGAGGACGTCGGATGACCGGAACCCGCCGAGGTGCTGCTACGTACCGAGTCGACTCGCAGCTGCTGCGCGAGTTCCCGAACCGTCTCCAGGTCGGCGACTCCAACCACTTCGGACACGGGAGTTGCCACACCAGTCTCCTTCGTCAGCATTGTGCTGTTTTCGGTCGTCCTGGTCAGGCCGGTGCACCTGCCGGCATGCCGGCGTGATGGGCAGTCGTGAACGTACGGCCCGCACAGGTCGAGTGTCGTATGTACCGCGGGCCGGCCGACCCGGCGTCTGACGCCTGTCGCACTACCCCGTCACTCCGCGATCCGAACCGTACCAGCACCCCCGCCCCGCCACACCAGCGGAAAGCTGGCCTTCGTCACATACGACGGCCGTCGAGGAGCCCCACGCCGGCGGCGGGCACGTGCCGGACGGCCCACGAAGCAGGGCCGCTGGGACCGCCCGGTGTCGCATCCGTTCCCCGCCGGCCGCCACCCCCGTGGCGTTGATCACCGCTGGCGGCACCGGCACGAGCCCGGACGGGGGTACCTACCAGGGGGCCCACCGACCCGCCGGCCATCTCGGTGGTTCGCCCGGCGGGCTCAGACCGCCGGGGTGTGCGCCGCGGCCGGCGAGGCACGGTGAAAGAGCTGGTAGAAGCGATAGCCGATGCCCTCACGCAGGATGTAGTGGACCTGCGTGCCGAAGCCCCGGTTCGCCGGCCCGCTGGTCGAGGGCGACGCCACCGCCGCGATGCCGAGATCGGCGGCGATGGTGCGGGACCGGAGGCTGTGCCAGCGATCGGTCACCACCACCGCAGACCCCCAGTTCCGGCTGTCCATCAGACTGGCCACCGCGATCATCGACGACAGCGTGTCCCTGCCCTGCGGAACCGCCAGCACGGCACCGGCCGGAACCCCGTGGTCACGCAGGTACGTCGCGGCGACCTCCGCCTCGGTGAAACGGTCGCCCGGCTGGTTCCCGCCCACCGTGATGACACGCGGCGCCACACCGGCACGGTAGAGCTCGAGCGCATGGTCCAGGCGGGCGGTGAGGATCGCCGACGGCCGACCGTCGTACTGCGACGCGCCGAGGACGATCAACGTGTCGGAGGCCCGGCGGTCGTCGCCGCGCCCTACCCACCACACCTGCCCGAAGGTCGCGGCAGAGCCCACGAGCAGAAGTGCGACGGCCATCAGGACGATGCGCACCGCCCAGCGCCACCACGGCACCCGAAACCAGGCCGCCGAGGGCGGACGGGGCAGAAGCCGCCGAAAGGACAGGTCCACGCGATATCACGTTAGCCGCAGCGGACCTGCCTAAACCTTCCGGCCACAGATCGACGCTCAGGAGGCCTCGACGGCACCCGCCGAGGCCGTCGGCAGCGCGCCGAGCGCGTCCCAGTCCAGCACCTCACCCGCGACGTCACGGATCTCGGCGAGCAGGCCGAGCCGCGCGGCACGCAGCGCCGGATCCTCGGCCATGACCATCACACCGTCGAAGAACGCCTCGACCGCCTCCGGCAGCGCGGCCGCGGCGGCGACGAAGTCGACGAGCTCCGGCGCCCGGCCGGAGGTGCGGACCACCAGCTGACGGGACAGCTCGGTCGCGGCCTGGGYCAGTCTGTGGTCGACCGGGTCGACGAGATCCGCGATCGCGATGCCCGGCGCCGTGTCGGCCGGAACGATCCGGCGGATCCGCCCGACCGCGGCGGCGAGCCGCGCGAACGACGGGTCCTCCACCAGGACGCGCAGTTCCGCCACGGTCGAGGCGGCGCGGGCCGGTCGAGCGGTCAGCGGCGCCACGGCGGCGACGAGCCGGTGATCCACCCCCGTGTCGAGAAGCTGCTGGGTGAAACGGCCGCGCACGAACGCGTCCGCCTGCTCCAGGGCCTCCTGTGACATCGGAACCGGGATCAGCTTCGCCGCCTCGGCCAGCATGTCCGCCACGGCGAGGCCGGCGAGCGCGGGGCGCTGCGCCAGGATGGCGGTCACCCCGAGCGCGGCCCGGCGCAGCCCGAACGGGTCCGAGCTGCCGGTGGGCGCGGCGTCGAGCGCGAACAGCCCGGCCAGCAGGTCGAGCCGGTCGGCGAGCGCCAGCAGTGCGCCGGGCACCGTCTGCGGGAGCACCCCGCCGGCACGGCGCGGCAGCTCCATCTCGTAGAGCGCCACGGCCACCGCCTCGGGCTCGCCGGCCCGGCGGGCGTACTCCCGGGCCATCGTCCCGGCCAGGCTCGACAGCTCGATCACCATCTGGGTGGCGAGGTCGAACTTGGCCAGCGCCCCTGCCCGCTCCAGCGTGGCCCGATCCTGTGGGGACAGGCCCCCGGCGACCGCGGTGCCCCCACTGGTCGCGGTGCCCTCGCCGGTCGCAGTGCCCTCGCCGGTCGCAGTGCCCTCGCCGGTGCCGAGCCGGTCGGCGAGGACTCCGGCCAGCCTGGCGATGCGGTCCGCGCGGTCGGCCACCGAGCCGAGGCGCTGTTCGAAGGTGAGCTTCGCAAGCCCCGCGCGGAACGTCGCCAGCGGCACCTTGAGATCGGCGTCGAAGAAGAACGCGGCGTCCTCGAACCGGGCACGCAGCACCGCCTCGTTGCCCGCACGCACGAGCGGCACGTCGACGGCCCCGTCGGCGATCGTCACGAAGCAGGGCAGCAACGCGCCGGCGGCGTCACGCACCACCAGGTACCGCTGGTGCTTGTGCATGACCGTGGTGAGGATCTCGGCCGGCAGCTCGAGGTACCGCTGTTCGAACGAGCCCAGCACCGGACGCGGATACTCCACCAGGTTCGTCACCTCGGCCAGGACGTCGCCCTCCAGGTCGAGGTCGATCGTGCCCTGGTGCTCGGCGGCGAGCTTCGCCGCCTCGTCCACGATCAGCTCGCGGCGGGTCGCCGGGTCGAGCAGGACGGAGTGCCCGGCGAGCAGGTCCGCGTAGCCGTCGGCACCCGCCACCTCGATCGGCGGCGAACCGGCGCGGCGATGACCGCGCGACGTCGCGCCGGCGGCCAGCGTGGACACGGCGACCGGCACCACCGCGGCGCCGAGCAGCGCGACCACCCAGCGCACCGGCCGGCTGAAGGACAGCTCGGGGTCGTTCCAGCGCATGTTCCGCTCGGCGCGCAGGCCGGCGAGCACCGCGCCGAGCACCTCGGCGAGCACCTCCGTCGCGGGCCGGCCGACGTCGGTACGCACCAGCGCGACGTGCTCGACACCGCGGTACTCGACAACAGTCAGATCGGCCACGTCGCCGCCCTGCCCGCGGACGAAGCCCGTCGCCGCCTTCGTCGGCTCACCCGCCGCGTCGTAGGCGGCCGCGCGGCGCGGGCCGCGGACGACCCGCTCCACGTCCGGCTCCCGGGGCGCGACGTCGGCGACGACGGCGACGATCCGCCGCGGGGTCCCCCGCACCAGCACCTCGCCGTGGGTGAGGCGGGTGGCCGCGAGCCGCTCGACGAGCGCCGCGCGGACGGCCTCGGTCTGCCGGGTCACCTCGGCGGCCGGCAGCTCCTCGACGCCGATCTCGAACAGCAGGGTGGCCGGCCCGGTCGGCACCGCCGCCGGGTCGACGGTGGCCGGGGTCGCCGCGGCCGGTCGGGGCGTCTCGCCCAGCGGGCTGCCGAGCTCGACACGCCGGTCCCGCCACAGGGCGGCGACCTCGCGCGACATTCCACGCATCTGGGTGAACGAGGTGGCCCGCTCGGTGGTCGAGACGGCGCCACGGGAGTCGAGGATGTTGAAGGCGTGCGAGCACTTGAGCACGTACGTGTGCGCGGGGACCGGCAGCCGGGCGTCGATGAGCCGGCGTGCCTCGGCCGCGAACTCGGTGTACATCCGGCGCACCGTGTCGATGTCCGCCTCGTCCAGGTAGTACCGGGACATCTCGTACTCGGACTGGCCGAACACCTCGCCGTACGACACCCCGGGCGCGTAGGCGATCTCGGTGAAGTGCCGGACCTCCTGCAGCGCCATCAGGATGCGCTCGATCCCGTAGGTGATCTCGACGCTCACCGGGTCGAGGGACTGGCCGCCGGCCTGCTGGAAGTAGGTGAACTGGGTGATCTCCTGGCCGTCGAGCCAGACCTCCCAGCCGAGCCCCCAGGCGCCCAGCGCCGGTGAGGCCCAGTTGTCCTCGACGAAGCGCACGTCGTGYGCGGCGGTGTCGATGCCCAGCGCACGCAGGCTGCCCAGGTAGAGCTCCTGCGGGTCGCCCGGGTCAGGCTTGAGGATCACCTGGAACTGGGTGTGGGTCTGCAGCCGGTTCGGGTTGAACCCGTACCGGGAGTCGTCCGGACGCACCGAGGGCTCGACGTAGGCGACCCGCCACGGCTCGCCGCCCAGCACCCGGAGAATGGTCGCCGGGTTGTGCGTACCGGCGCCGACCTCGGTGTTGAACGGCTGCACGATCATGCAGCCGCGCTCGGTCCAGTAGCGGGTCAACGTCAGCAGGGCGTCCTGCATGGTCAGCATCGGGTCAGCCTCGGCAGCTCGGTGATCGGGTGTTACCCCGCCGAGGCTACCGGGTGGCAGGGCCGCTACCGCGCGTCCAGGCTCCACACGCCGTCGTCGCCTCCGGCGCGGGCCCCCGTGCGGACGCCCGCGCCGGGGGCGATGACCGCCGCGTCCGGCGCGAGAGCCGAGCCGTGGGAGTAGGCCGGCCCGTCGGCGTCGCGTTCGTACAGGACCTCGAAGGCGCCCGGGGCGTCCTGGGCCCAGACCAGCGTGGGCGTCAGCTCACAGCGGACGTCGAAGGCGGACAGCGCCCGCCGCCAGGCGCCCGGACCAGCCCATTCGGTGACCAGCAGCCAGGCGCCCGGCTCGTCGACGCTGCGGCCGAGCCGGGCGGTGCGGAAGCCGCGCTGCGCGGCCAGTGCGGCGACCACCCGCTCGCCGGCCGCGGCGAAATCGGACCAGGCCGCTTCAGGCACCTCGAACCTGAGGACCGCGACCACCGGAGCCCCGGCGGCCACCACAGGCCCCGCGGCGGCTGCCGGCCGGTGGTCAGGCATGCTTCGCGACCACGCCGCCGTAGCGCCGGTCGCGGCGGGCGTACTCCTCGCAGGCCAGCCACAGATCGCGGCGGTCGAAATCAGGCCACAGGGTGGGCACGAAGGAGAACTCCGCGTACGCCGCCTGCCAGAGCAGGAAGTTGCTCAGCCGCTGCTCGCCGGAGGTGCGGATCAGCAGGTCGACGTCCGGCATATCCGGCTCGTCCAGGTATCGCGCGACCGTCTCCTCGTTGATGCGTTCCGGGCGCAGCCGGCCGTCGCGCACGTCCCGGGCGATCGCCGCGGCGGCGTCCGCGAGCTCCGCGCGCCCGCCGTAGTTCACGCACATCACCAGCGTCAGCCGGTCGTTGTCGCGGGTGAGCTCCTCCGCCGCCTCCAGCCGCCGGATCACGTTCCCCCACAGGCGGGGCCGCCGCCCGGCCCAGCGCACGCGGACACCGAGCTCGTGCATGTCGTCGATGCGCCGCCCGAAGACACCGTCGGTGAAGCGCATCAGGAACGCCACCTCGTCCGGCGAGCGCTTCCAGTTCTCGGTCGAGAACGCGTAGACCGACAGCCAGCGCACGCCCATCTCGATCGCGCCCTCGACGCAGTCGAACAGCGAGTCCTCACCGGCCTCGTGCCCCTTGGTACGGGGCAGGCCGCGAAGCTTCGCCCAGCGGCCGTTGCCGTCCATGACAATCCCGACATGACGCGGGACAAGGGCCGGCGGCAACGGCGGCGGCTGCGCTCCGGACGGATGCGGACGCGGATCGCGGAACCGTCTGCCCACCTCTTCACGCAGGCTCACAGCCGACATCCTTTCGTCCGGGCCGGCGCCTCACCGACCGACCCCCGCCGGCCCGAGCCCACCCGGACCACCGGTCTCGCAGCACACATCCCGTCCCCGCTCCTCACACGGTCCCCTCGCCCGACGTACACGCCCGTGCCCGGTCAGGCCACCGCCTCCGCGCCCATCGGCTCTTCATGCCCGTGGCCTCACGTCCGTTCAAGATGCGGCAGGGCCCGCAGCGCCCGTTCGAGATGCCACTGAAGGTAGGCGGCAACGACCCCCCCGGCCTCCCGTCGGGTGCGGACGTCGGCCGCCTCCGCGCCGTCCCAGTCACCGTGCAGAAGGTCGGCCAGCAGCCGCACAGCGGCCGGAGACGTCGACACCGCGCCTCGCGGTCGACATTCCGGGCACACTACGCCGCCACTGGCGACGGACAGCGAGTGGTGTGGTCCTGGCTCGCCGCAGAGCGCGCACTCGTCCAACGCCATCCCGTAGCCGGAGACGGTGAGCGATCGCAGCAGGAAGGCATCCAGGACCAGGGACGGCGTACGTTCGCCCGCTGCCAGCGTACGCAGACCGCCCACGAGCAGCAGAAACAGCCGGAAGGCGGGTTGGCGTTCCTCGCTGGTCAGCCGCTCCGCGGTCTCCAGCATCACCGCCGCGGCCGTGTACCGCGCGTACTCCTGGGCGATCGTCGCACCGTAGGCACCCAGGATGTCCGCCTGGGTGACCGTGTCCAGCGACCGGCCCTCGTGGAGCTGGAGGTCGACGTAGGTCCCCGGCTCCAGCCGGGCACCGAAACGGGAGGACGTCCTGCGGACGCCCTTGGCGACTGCCCTGACCCGACCGTTACGCCGCGTGAGCACCGTGACGACACGGTCGGCCTCGGCGAAGGGCATCGTCCTCAGGACGACGCCCTCATCGCGATACACCGGCACGTTCCCATGGTTACATGCCTGCTCCACACGACCAGGTGGGGCCGCATCCGTCCCGGCCTGCCGGCACGGCCGGCGACGCCGCCGAGCGCCATGAGACGCCGCCGGAAACCCGGCCCCGGCCCGGCCCGGAGCCGTCAGAAACCCAACCGGCGAAGCTGCTTCGGGTCCCGCTGCCAGTCCTTGGCCACCTTGACGTGCAGGTCCAGGTAGACCGGCGTCCCCAGCAGCGCCTCGATCTGGGTACGGGCCCGGGTGCCGACGTCACGCAGCCGGGAGCCTCCGGAGCCGATGACGATCGCCTTCTGGCTCGGGCGCTCGACGAAGACGTTGACCCGGACGTCGAGCAACGGCCGGTCCGCGGGACGGCCCTCCCGCGGCAGCATCTCCTCGACCACCACGGCCAACGAGTGCGGCAGTTCGTCGCGCACACCCTCCAGAGCCGCCTCGCGCACCAGCTCCGCGACCATCACCTGCTCGGGCTCGTCGGTCAGCTCCCCCTCCGGATAGAGCCGCGGGCCCTCCGGCAGCCGGGCTACCAGCACGTCCGCGAGCCGGTCGACCTGGAACGCGGACACCGCGCTGACCGGCACGATCTCGGCGAAGTCACCGAGCCCGGAGACCTCCAGCAGCCGGGCGCCGACCCGGTCCGGGTCGGCGACCTTGTCGACCTTGGTGAGGATGGCCACCACCGGCGTCCGCCGCGCCAGCCGGCCCAGCTCGTCGGCGATGAAACGGTCGCCCCGCCCGAGCGGCTCGTCGGCCGGCATGCAGAAGCCGATCACGTCGACCTCCGACAGCGTCGCGCGCACGACGTCGTTGAGCCGCTGGCCCAGCAGCGTGCGCGGGCGGTGCAGACCCGGGGTGTCGACCAGGATCAGCTGCGCGTCGGGACGATGGATGATGCCCCTGATGGCGTGCCGGGTCGTCTGCGGGCGCCCGGACGTGATCGCCACCTTCGTCCCCACCAGCGCGTTCGTCAGCGTGGACTTGCCCGCGTTCGGTCGGCCCACGACACAGGCGAATCCCGAGCGGAATCCCGTCGCCAGGTCCAGGTCCACTAGCTCGACGTCCGGGTGCGCGCGACGCCGTCCGGGCCGGCCAGGAAGAGGGGAACTCCCGCACCGAACTCGGCGAGCATGGCCAGATCGTCGGCGGCGGCCGTATCGGCCTCCGTCACCACGGCCGCGGCCTCGAAACGCCGCGCGCCGCTGGACGCCGCGGCCACGACCGCGGCCCGCAGCGCCGACGTCGCCAGCTCCGGCCGGGCGTGCGCGACCGTGGCGGCCGCGTAGGTCCGGCCGTCGGTGTCGCGCACCGCCGCGCCCTCCGCGAGCTGGCCGCCGGGCGTGTAGGCCCGCAGCCGGGCGGCGCGGGCCAGCACCACAAGCTTGGTGTCCTCCGCCTCCAGAACCGGTCCGGCCGGCGGGCTGGAAGGGGGGGTGGAAGACGTCACGATGTCACCTTTCTGCTCTGCTCCGGCCCGTCCGTCCCGTCCGTCCCGCCTGGCCCGGCCGGCCCTTCCGGCGCGTCCGGGTCGCGGGTCGACGGGGTCAGCCGCCGGACGACGACAGTGCCGATCTGGTTGCGCCGACCGGCCGCCCGCTCGGCGGACAGCCGCAGCCCGGCCACGTCCGCGGTCGCGCCGGGGATGGGCACCCGGCCGAGCGCGCTGGCGAGCAGCCCGCCCACCGTCTCGACATCGCGGGCGCCGGGCACGTCCTCGACGCCGAAGAGCTCGGCGAGGTCGTCGACGTCCAGCCGTGCCGTCACCCGCGCGGTGTCGTCGTCGAGCCATTCGACCGGGGGCGTGGCGCTGTCGTACTCGTCGGTGATCTCACCGACGATCTCCTCGAGGATGTCCTCGATGGTCACCAGCCCGGCGGTGCCACCGTACTCGTCGATGACCACCGCCATGTGGGTCCGCGACGCCTGCATCTCGCGCAGCAGGTCGTCGGCGGGCTTGCTTTCGGGGACGAGCACAGGCGCCCGCATGATCTCGGCGACCCGGCTCTCCTCCCGGCCTTCCCGCTCCCAGCCGACCATGTCCTTGAGGAAGGCGATCCCGACGACGTCGTCGACGCTCTCGCCGATCACCGGGATGCGGGAGAAACCGCTGCGCAGCGCCAGCGAGATCGCCTGCCGCACGGATTTGTCGGACTCGATGAAGAGCATGTCCGGGCGCGGCACCATGACCTCGCGGACGAGCGTGTCACCCAGCTCGAACACCGAGGCGATCATGTCCCGTTCCTCGGGTTCGATGACCTCGTTCTCCTCCGCGAGGTCGACCAGGTCGCGCAGCTCCGCCTCCGAGGCGAACGGCCCGTCGCGGTAGCCGGGGCCGGGAGTGACCGCGTTGCCGAACGCGATGAGCAGCCGGGGCAGCGGCCCGAAGATCCGCGCCAGCCGGATGGTGAGCCCGGCGGTGGCCAGCGACACCGCGGGGGCGTGCTGGCGGCCCAGCGTCCGGAACATCACCCCGACCAGGATGTAGGCCACCAGGGTGGAGACCAGCGCGCCCAGGCCGACCGCGGCGAACCCGGCCCCGTAGGCGTGGACGGCGAGGACGGTGATGCACGCCGCGGCGGCCATCTCGCCGACGATCCGCAGCAACAGCAGCAGCGCGAGGTAGCGCCCCGGATCGGCCACGACCCGGGCCAGGTTCGCGGCGCCCGCCTTGTGCTGCCGGCCGAACTGCTCGACGCTTACCCGGGAGACCCTGGTGAGGGCGGCGTCCACCGCGCCGAGGCCCGCGGCGGCGAGGGCGGCCACCGCGGCGATGAAGACCAACAGGAGATCACCGGACTCCATGACGGACCGGGCTCCTCAGGAGGTGCCGGCGCCGGCCGCGATGTCCCAGGAGGCCAGCAGGCTGTTCTGGAGCTTCCACATCTCCCGTTCCTCCTCCGGCTCCGCGTGGTCGTAGCCGAGCAGGTGCAGGATGCCGTGGGTGCAGAGGATGTGCAGCTCCCGCTCCATCCCGTGACCGGCCTGCCCGGCCTGCCTGCGGGCCACCTCGGGGCACAGGACGACGTCGCCGAGCAGGGTGGTCGGGTCCTCCTCCACCGACTCCGACCAGGACGGCTCGAACGCCTCGTCCTGCGGGAACGCAAGCACGTCGGTCGGCCCGTCCTCGCCCATGTAGCGGACGTGCAGGTCGGTCATCGCGTCGACCTCGACCAGCATGACCGAAAGCTCCGCGAGCGGGTTGACCTTCATGGTGTCCAGCACGAACCGGGCCAGCGCGGCCAGGGTGACCTCGTCGAAGTCCGTCACACCCGACTCGTTCGCGACGAAGACCGCCATTACCGTTCCCTTTCCGTGGCGCTCGCTTCCCGGGCGCTCACCGGCGGTCCCGGCGGGTGGCCCGGGCCGGGCGCGAGTCGGCGGCCGGCACCGGGCTCGCCGCGTCCCAGCGGGCGTAGGCGTCGACGATGTCGCTGACCAGGCGGTGGCGGACGACGTCCGTGCTCGTCAGCGTGGCGAAGTGGACGTCGCCGACCCCGTCGAGGATCTCGCGGACCACGCGAAGGCCACTGTGCGTGCCAGCCGGCAGGTCGACCTGGGTGATGTCACCGGTGACGACGATCTTCGAGCCGAACCCGAGCCGGGTGAGGAACATCTTCATCTGCTCCGGCGAGGTGTTCTGGGCCTCGTCCAGGATGATGAAGGCGTCGTTGAGGGTGCGGCCACGCATGTACGCCAGCGGTGCGACCTCGATGGTCCCGCTCTGCATGAGCCGCGGGATCGAGTCGGGGTCGATCATGTCGTGCAGCGCGTCGTAGAGCGGGCGCAGGTACGGATCGATCTTCTCGTAGAGCGTGCCCGGCAGGAAGCCGAGGCGCTCACCGGCCTCGACCGCCGGCCGGGTGAGGATGATCCGGTTGACCTTCTTCGCCTGGAGCGCCTGGACCGCCTTGGCCATCGCCAGGTAGGTCTTGCCGGTTCCCGCGGGCCCGATTCCGAACACGATCGTGTGCTGGTCGATCGCGTCCACATAACGCTTCTGGTTCAGGGTCTTCGGGCGGATCGTCCGGCCACGGTTGGACACGATGTTGAGGGTGAGAACCTCCGCGGGCCGCTCATCCGAACCGCTGCGCAACATCGCCACCGAATGGTCCACATGTTGCGGGCTGAGTTCCGTCCCGGCGTCCAGCAGCGCTATGAGCTCGGAGAACAGCTTGGCCGCGAGCTCGTTCTCGGCCGGGTCACCGGTGATGGTGATCTCGTTGCCGCGGACGTGGATGTCGGAGGAGAAGGCCTTCTCGACCGCACGCAGCAACTGGTCCTGGTGGCCGAGCAGACTCACCATGCTGTGCGGGCCGGGAACGACGATGCGCGTGATGGCCCGCGCGTCTGGGGGAGCGTCGGAATCGGGCATGTAGTACGGCCGCCTGGGCCGGAGCACCTCTCACATCGAGCGTGGATCACACGAGCATGGATCACATGGCATCGCGCAGGCACCGGGCCGCGCAAACACCAGGGCAGGCAAGCCCCCAAGCCGCAGGAGCACGGCCACAGGAGCATCGCCACGGGAGCACGATCGTGTCAGCCTGGGGCGAAGGTGGCCCGCAGACGAACCCAGTCTATCCGCCCAGGCGACCGATGTCGGCGAGTACCACCGCCGCCGCGACAACGCCCGCCGTCGACGTCCGCAGCACGGTCGGGCCGAGCCGCCCGGCGACGGCCCCGGCGGCGGTGAGCGTCGCGAGCTCTTCGTCGGACACACCACCTTCCGGGCCCACCACCAGCAGCACCTCAGGCACCTCCGGCGCATCCGGTGCCGTGCCGAGCATCCCGGGAGTCCCAGCCGTCCCAGGTGGTGCTGCCGGGGCCGGCACGGCCTGCGGAACGGACAGCCCGCGGGCGAGACCGGCCACCGGCGTCGACGCCGTCTCGTGCAGAACGACGGCGAGCGCGGCCTGCCGAGCGCGCCGCGCGAGCGCGGCGGTGGTGACCAGTCCGCCGACCTCGGGCCAGACCAGGCGGCGCGACTGCTTCGCGGCCTCCCGCGCCGTGCGGTCCCACCGGGCCCGGGACCGCTCGCCGCGCTCCCCCTCCCAGCGGACCACGCACCGCGACGCCGCCCAGGGCACGATCTCGTCGACACCGGCCTCGGTCATCATCTCGACCGCCAGCTCGCCGCGGTCGCCCTTGGCCAGCGCCTGCGCCACCACCAGCCGCGGGACCGGTACGGGCACCCTCCGACGACGCAGCACCACGCATTCGAGCTCGTCCCGGCCGACCGAGCCGACCTCGCATTCCAGCGCGGTACCGGCGCCGTCGGTCACGTCCAGGCGCTCACCCGGCCGCAGCCGGCGAACGGTGGCGGCATGCCGGCCCTCCGCGCCGGAAAGCACGAAGACGTCCGTCGACGGCAGCGGATCAAGGTGGAAGACGGGGGCGGTCAGCGGTTACGCCGCCCGCTGCGGCGCCGGGAGAACAGGCCCGAGCCACCGGAGGAACCGCCGACCGCCACGGCCGGCGACTCCTCCTCCCGCAGCTTCGCCAGCTCCCGCAGCAGGCGTTCCTGCTCGGCGTCGAGCTTCGTCGGCGTCTCGACCACGATGTGGATGTGGAGGTGGCCTCGCCCGACCGCGCGCAGGTGCGGAACACCGCGCCCGGCGAGCCGGATCACCTCACCGGGCTGGGTGCCCGGCTTCACCGTGATGGTCTCGGAGCCGTCGAGCGTCTCCAGCGTCGCCACCGTGCCCAGCGCCGCGGCTGTCATCGGCAGCCGCAGGTCGCAGTGCAGGTCGTCACCCTCGCGGGTGAACACGGCGTGCTGGCGCTCGGAGACCTCCACGTACAGGTCGCCGGGCGGATCGCCGCCGGGGCCCACCTCACCCTCGCCGGACAGGCGGATGCGCATCCCGTCCTCGACCCCGGAGGGGATCTTCACCGTCAGGGTGCGCCGCTTGCGGACCCGGCCGTCGCCCGAGCACTCCCGGCACGGGTGCTCGATGACGGTTCCGGTGCCGGAGCAGCGCGGACACGGCCGGGACGTCACCATCTGGCCGAGGAACGAGCGGGTCACCTGCTGGACCTCGCCACGGCCGTGGCAGGTCGAGCAGGTGGACGGCTGCGTGCCCTGCGCCGCACCCGCCCCGGTGCAGGTCGGGCACACCACCGCCGTGTCGACGGTGATGTCCCGGGTCGCCCCGAAGGCGGTCTCGGCGAGGTCGAGCTCGAGACGCAGGAGCGCGTCGTTGCCACGCCGGACCCGCGAGCGCGGGCCGCGGCTGGCCCCGCCCCCGAAGAACGCGTCCATGATGTCGCCGAGGCCGCCGAAACCCGCACCGAAGGGCGAGCCGGCACCGCCCCCGCCACCACCGGGCGCGAGCGGATCACCACCAAGATCGACGATCTGACGCTTCTCGGGGTCCGAGAGGACCTCGTAGGCGTTCGTCACGTTCCGGAAGCGCTGCTGCGCCTCTGGATCCGGATTCACGTCCGGATGCAGCTCGCGGGCCAGCTTGCGGTACGCCCGCTTGATCTCGTCACCGGTTGCGTCACGCCGCACACCGAGTGTCGCGTAATAATCCACTGCCATCAGTCGGCACCCAAGAGTTCACCCACGTACTTGGCGACGGCCCGGACAGCCGCCATCGTTCCCGGATAGTCCATCCGCATCGGGCCGACGACTCCCATTCCGCCCAGTGCAGCCGGGCCGAGACCGTACCCGGTGGCGACAACAGAGGTCGATCGCAGGGCGTCGACGTCCGTCTCGCGCCCGATGCGCACCGTAACAGTACCGGTCTCACGCGCCGAACCGATCAGCTTGAGGAGCACCACCTGCTCCTCCAAGGCCTCCAGGATGAAGCGCAACGAGTCGGCGAAGTCCACGGACGCCCTGGTGAGGTTGGCCGTCCCGGCCAGYGCGACGCGCTCCTCCTGGCGCTCCAGCAGGGCCTCCAGCACCACCGTGGTCAGCGTCGTCAGGTAGGGGCGCAGGTCGGGGCGGACCGTGTCCGGCAGGTCGGCCGCGGCCTCGGTGGCGTCCGCGATCCGCCGGCCGCGCAGGGACCCGTTGAGCAGGCCCCGCAGCTCCCCCACGACCCCGTCGTCGACCGGCGCGGGAATGTCCACCACCCGCTGCTCGACCCGGCCGGTGTCGGTGATCAGGACCAGCAACAGCCGGTTCGGGTTCAGCGTGACGATCTCGATGTGCCGCACGCTGCTGATCGACAGCGAGGGATACTGCACCACCGCCACCTGCCGGGTGAGCTGTGCGAGCAGCCGCACGGATCGGCGGACCACGTCGTCGAGGTCGACAGCGCCTTCCAGAAAGCTCTGGATGGCCTTGCGCTCGGCTCGTGACAACGGCTTCACACCGGACAGCCGGTCGACGAAGAGGCGGTAGCCCTTGTCCGTCGGGATCCGGCCGGCGCTGGTGTGTGGCTGCGTGATGTAGCCCTCTTCCTCCAGCGCGGACATGTCGTTACGCACCGTGGCGGGCGATACCCCCAGGGCATGACGCTCGGCCAACGTCTTGGATCCCACCGGCTCATTGCTGAGCACGAAGTCCTCGACGATTGCCCGCAGAACCTCCAGGCGCCGTTCTTCCAACACGTGACCACACCCCCTCAGCCGGTTCCCTACGCCAGGCGGGGATGGCGGTGTGCCGGCGCAGTCACCTGCCCTGGCACTCTTCCGCCACGAGTGCCAAGTGTAGCTTCCCGCCCTGGTCGGAGCAGCCATCGTGACCAGACCCGCGTTCGGCGACCGTCACAGGCTGGTCAGGCGACCGTCACAGCTCCGTCAGGTGACCGCCACCGCCCAGCCGGGTAGCCGCGCCGCCACCCGGCCGGGCTGGCACCGCCACCCAGCCGGGCTGGCACCGCCACCCGGCCGGGTAGCCGCCCCGCCCGGCCGGGTGAGGGCCACCGCTCAGTCGGGCAGCAGCGCACGCACCACGGTGTCGGCCAGCAGGCGACCGCGGCGGGTCAGCGCCACTCTCCCGGCCGCGAGCTCCCGGTCGAGGATGAGGCCGTCCGCCGCCAGTTCGTCGGCCGCCGCCCGCCCCCGATCGCACAGCGCGACCGTCTCGAGCCCCTCGACGAGCCGCACCCCCAGCATGACCCGTTCGACCCGCTGCGCGGCGGCGTCGAGCACCTCACGGGCGGCGGCCGGGCTGCGGCCCGCGCCGACCCTCGTCGCGTACTCGGTGGGGTGGCGGACGTTCCACCACCGGACCCCACCGACATGGCTGTGCGCGCCCGGCCCCAGGCCCCACCAGTCGTCGCCCCGCCAGTAGCCCAGGTTGTGCCGGCACCAGGAGGCCCGGTCGCGGGACCAGTTGCTGATCTCGTAGTTGCTCAGCCCGGCGGCCGCGAACGCCTCGTCCGCCTGTAGGTAGCGATCCGCCAGCAGGTCGTCATCCGGCTCCAGGAGCTCGCCGCGGCGGACCCGCCGGGACAGCTTCGTGCCCTCCTCCACCGTCAGCGAGTAGGCGCTGACATGGTTCGGAGCGAGCTCGATGACCGTCTCCAGGCTGGCCGCCCAGTCTGCCTCCGACTCGCCCGGTGCGCCGTAGATCAGGTCGAGGCTGAGCTGCTCGAAGCCGGCCTGGCGGGCCCAGCCCACGACCTCGGCGACCCGGCCGGGAGTGTGCTGACGGTCCAGCGCGGCCAGCACGTGCGGGCGGGCACTCTGCATGCCGAAGGAGATCCGGGTGAATCCGCTGGCCCGCAGATGCTCGAGTGCCTCCAGGTCGACGGACTCCGGGTTGGCCTCGGTCGTCACCTCCGCGTCGCCCGCGAGGCCGAAGGTGTCGTCCAGGATCCGCAGCACCTTCGCCAGGTCGGAGGCGGGCAGCAGTGTCGGGGTGCCACCGCCGACGAAGACCGTCGCCACCGGCAGCTCCCGCTCGCCGAGAACCGAACGCGCGAGGCGGGCCTCGGTGGCGATGGAGTCGACGAAGGACGCGGCCCCACCCTGGCCGCCCGCGCCGAGCTCGGCCGGGGTGTAGGTGTTGAAGTCGCAGTAGCCGCAGCGTGCCGCGCAGTACGGGACGTGAACGTAGACGCCGAACGGCCGGGAACCGACCGTGGCGAGCGCGGCGTCGGGGAGTGCGCCGTCGACGGGCGCCGGCGCCCCTTCGAGAGGCTTGGATGGCATGACCCCAGTGTGCTCCCAACGCGCGCACAGACCGCAACGCTCTGTTTTGTCAACAGGCCCCACCACAGTGATTCGATCATCACCTGGCGACATCAGGACCAGTATCGGACAAGGAGGCTCACGGGCCGCCCGAATGCGCCATCCGAGGCACCGTCGGCGCCCACTCGGGGCCGGAATCACATGTTTGCGATCTGTTGACAGTGGCAGGGCCAAACGGTGGGCAACCGGTCATGGCTCAGTCGAGTTGGCTGCGAAATGATCCGACCATGCAGGAGGAGCTCACCAGTGGAATCGTGACCATCGAGGAACTGCTACCACCACGAACCACGGAGTACCGGTCAGGATCCGTCCTGGCGCTCGGCTTCGCGGAGGCGGAGCCGGCCACCGAGCCGATCCGCGTACCCCGGATCGGCCCATCCGCGGACACCGTCTGACCGCGGACACCGTCTGCTCCGCCGGCCCGACCCGCCGGCCCGACCCGCCGGCCCGACCCGCTGACGCGCCGGGCGGCACCGCGACCGGAGCCGCCGATGTCCGGCACCTGATGCCGGACATCGGAGCCCCGGCGGCGGCACCTCACGATGCCCGCCGTGCCAGCCACGCCCGGCGGCCGGCCGGGCCGCGCCCAGGCCAGGCCAGGCCAGGCACCCGCGCCCCGTCAGCGCGCTGGCTTCGACCCCGACGAGCTCGGGCTCTCCGTCGTCGACAGGGCGGCGATGAAGGCCTCCTGCGGGACCTCCACCCGACCGATGGTCTTCATCCGCTTCTTGCCCTCCTTCTGCTTCTCCAGCAGCTTGCGCTTGCGGCTGATGTCACCGCCGTAGCACTTGGCGAGCACGTCCTTGCGGATGGCGCGAATGTTCTCGCGGGCGATGATCCGACTGCCGATCGCGGCCTGGATCGGCACCTCGAACTGCTGGCGCGGAATCAGCTCACGGAGTTTCGAGGTCATCGCGACCCCGTACGCGTAGGCCTTCTCCCGATGCACGATCGCCGAGAACGCGTCGACGGCCTCCCCCTGGAGCAGAATGTCCACCTTGACCAGATCGGACGTCTGCTCGCCCGCGGGCTCGTAGTCGAGGCTCGCGTAGCCGCGGGTGCGCGACTTCAGCGCGTCGAAGAAGTCGAAGATGATCTCACCGAGGGGCAGCGTGTACTTCAGCTCCACCCGGTCCGTGGAGATGTAGTCCATGCCCTGGAGCACACCGCGGCGGCCCTGGCACAGCTCCATCACCGCGCCCACGAAGTCGGTCGGCAGCAGCAGCATCGCCTCGACCACCGGCTCGTGCACTTCCGCGATCTTGCCCCCGGGCCAGTCGCTGGGGTTGGTCACGGTGACCTCGGAGGCGTCCTCCATGACCACCCGGTAGACCACGTTCGGCGCCGTCGAGATGAGCGTGAGGTCGAACTCGCGCTCGAGCCGCTCACGGACGATCTCCAGGTGCAGCAGACCGAGGAACCCGCAGCGGAAGCCGAACCCGAGCGCCGCCGAGGTCTCCGGCTCGAAGGTCAGTGCCGCGTCGTTGAGCTGCAGCTTGTCCAGCGCCTCGCGCAGGGCCGGGTACTCGCTGCCATCCAGCGGATACAGGCCCGAGTAGACCATCGGACGCGGATCGCGGTACCCGCCGAGCATCTCCGTCGCCGGCCGGCGCGCCGAGGTCATGGTGTCGCCGACGCGGGCCTGGCGGACGTCCTTCACCCCGGGGATGACGTAGCCCACCTCGCCCGCCGACAGCGAGCCGGTCGGCCGCGGCTCCGGGGAGATGACACCGACCTCGAGCGTCTCGTGGCTGGCGCCGGTGGACATCATCAGGCAACGGTCACGGGTCGACAGCGTCCCGTCCACGACCCGGACATAGGTGATGACACCGCGGTAGATGTCGTACACGCTGTCGAAGATCATCGCGCGGGTCGGGCCGTCCGGGTCGCCGCTCGGCGCCGGAATGCGGCGGACGATCTCGTTGAGCAGCTCCGGGACGCCCTGCCCGGTCTTGCCGGAGACCTTCAGCACGTCACCCGGATCGCACCCGATGATCGTCGCGATCTCCTCGGCGTACTTCTCGGGCTGCGCGGCCGGAAGGTCGATCTTGTTGAGCACCGGGATGATCGTGAGATCGTTCTCGATCGCCAGGTAGAGGTTCGCCAGCGTCTGGGCCTCGATGCCCTGCGCGGCGTCGACCAGGAGGACCGCGCCCTCGCAGGCGGCCAGCGAGCGGCTCACCTCATAGGAGAAGTCCACATGGCCGGGCGTGTCGATGAGGTTCAGGACGTAGTCCGCACCGTCATCCGCCCGCCACGGCAGCCGGACGTTCTGCGCCTTGATCGTGATGCCACGCTCGCGCTCGATGTCCATCCGGTCGAGGTACTGAGCGCGCATGTTGCGGGCCTCGACCACGCCGGTCACGCCCAGCATCCGGTCGGCGAGCGTGGACTTGCCGTGGTCGATGTGGGCGATGATGCAGAAGTTGCGGATCGACGCCGGGTCGACGCCGGCTGCCTCGTGCGGTGCTTCGGACACGCGGGCTGGTCTCGTTTCGCTGCTCGTCGGTCTGTCTCGCGTGCTTCATCGTGCCAGGCCTCCATCGTGCCAGGCACAGGCCGGCGCGCCGGGCACAGGCGCCCGCCCTCGCGGCCGCGCCCTGCAGCCGGCACGCCCTGCAGCCGGCACGCCCTGCAGCCGGCACCGCCGGCTGGTTTGATAATGTCGGTAGCGCTTCGCTGTGGGCCCTGGTTGGGGCAGCCTGCGGGTTCTGGAGTCGACCAGTTCATCTGGCTCCAGGGTCCTGAGGCAGCCCGAGTCGGTGGGACTCCAGTGAGATCTCGGGGTGGCTGAGATCTTCTGCACGGCGGGCCTCCCCACGTACCATCCCGACTCGAAACCCAGAGGTTCTCCCGCGTGGCCAACATCAAGTCGCAGATCAAGCGCAACCTCACCAACGAGAAGCGACGGCTGCGCAACAAGGCCGTGAAGTCCGAGCTGAAGACCCACGTCCGCCGCTTCCGCGACGCCGTCGAGGCCGGGGACGCGGAGCGCGCCGACGCCGCCTTCCGTCTCGCCGCCAAGAAGCTGGACAAGGCCGCCAGCAAGGGTGTCATCCACCCGAACCAGGCCGCTAACCGCAAGTCGGCGATGGCGAAGGCGAACGCGGGCGTCAGCGCCTGACGTCCTGTCGGGTCGGGGCCGGGCTTCCCAGCGGGAAGATCCCGGCCCTTGTCATGCTCGGGGCGATGTCATGCCTGGGGCGACCGCGTGCGGCGACCGCCCTCGCTCGGGAGTCCGCTCGGGGTTCTCCGTGCGGACCCACGCATTCTCTCGGTGCGGGCCCAGCGGGCCCCCTCAGCCGTCGCGGTCCAGGGCGCGTTCGAGCACCTCGGCGTAGGCGACCAGTGCCGCAACCGCCAGTGGGAGCACCAACAGAACCCAGGCGCTGGCCAGGTCACCCATCGCGATGACCAGCGTCACCAGCACGGTGACGGTCACGACCAACACGCGCATCCAACCCGCCGGCAGCACCCGTAGGCCGAACATGCCACCGGGTGGCACCTGCTCGTGCCCGTCACCGGATGCCGCGGTCCCCCCGGGCCCGTTGGAGTCACGGTGCTGCCCTGCTGACGCGTTCATCGTGCTCGTCCTCCCCGGCCGGCGAACTCCGCCCGGCCACGCTCCTCGGTGCCGACCGACCGGCCCCGGGCTCGTGCGACCTCCTGGAGCAGGTGTTCCAGCGCGTACCCCGCATCCACTGCCGCGCCCTTCACGCCCGCGTCGGCCACCGCGACCGCCCGGATCGCCCGGGCCAGCCCGGCGTCCGACCAGCCACGGGCGGATCGCTGGGCCCGTTCGACCTTCCAGTCCGGCATCCCGAGAGCCTTGGCGATGTCCCACTTGGATCCGCCGCCGGCAGCCGCCACCCGGGCCAGATCGCGCAGGCCACCCGCGATGGCACTCGTGATCAGCACCGGGGCGGTACCGCCTTCGAGAGCCTGGCGCAACAGGGTGAGCCCACCCGCGAGATCGCCACCGATGATCGCGTCCGCCACCGCGAAGCCGCTGGTCTCGGCACGCCCACGGTGGTAGCGACCCACCGCGGCCTCGTCGATCACACCATCGGTGTCCGCCACGAGCTGGTCGCACACGGCCGCGATCTCCCGCAGGTCGCCGCCCACGGCGTCGAGCAGCGCCTGGATCGCGCCGTCGGTCGTCCGGCCACCGAGCCGGCGGATCTCGGCCACCGCGAAGTCATGCCGATCACGCGGCCGGGTGATCTTGGCAGCTGGGATGACCTTGGCGCCGGCCTTCTTCATCGCGTCGACGAGCTTGCGGTTCTTCACCGCGCCGCTGTGCACCACGACCAGCGTCACGTCGTCGAGCGGGCGCCCGACGTACGCGAGCAACGCATCCCGCAGATCCTCCGACAGCTCGGCGGCACCACGGACGACCAGAACCCGCCCACCGCCGAACATCGAGGTGGCACCGAGATCGATCATGTCGGCATCGGTGAGCTCGCCCGGTGCGCGATCGACGATCTCGACCTCGGGATCGCGGGCCCGAGCGGCGGCGAGGACCTCCCGCACGGCACGCGCGACGAGGAGCTCCTCGTCACCGCTCACGACGACCAGCGGCGGCGGGGCAGCGGGCTGTGGCACGCGGATCAGCATGTCACGCCGGACGGCCGCCCTCACGCCACCCCGCCGCCCTCACATCCGACCGGGCCGACGCGCCACCAGCGCCACCCGGCCGGACGGCTGCCGGACGACCGCCACCGCGCCGTGCAGGTCGGTCCGGCCGACGGTGATCCCGGCCGCGCGCAGGCTCGCCAGCGTCGCGGCCGCCGGATGCCCGTACGTGTTCCCGGCCCCGACACTGATCAGGGCGGCCCGCGCGCCCGTCCCGGTCAGGAACTCCGGGATCTGATCAGCGGAGCCGTGGTGGGCGACCTTGAGCACGTCCACCGTCACCGCGCCGGCCCGTGCGACCTGGCGCTGCTCCGGCGGTTCCGCGTCCCCGCTCAGCAGCATGGTCACGCCACCGACCTCCGCGAGCAGCACAAGACTGGCGTTGTTCGGATCACTGGCCGTGCCACGCAGAACCCGCTGCGGGCCGATGACCTGCCAGCGGACATCCCCGACCGTGCCGGACGCACCAGCCGAGCCCGAGAGCACCGAGCGGACCCTGACCCCTGCCGCCCGGGCACCGCGCTCGACCTCGGCCCACTGCTCCGTCGGCTCGGGCAGCGGGCTCACGATCATCTCACCCACCGGCAACCGGCCCAGCACCCCGCTCAGACCCGCCGCATGGTCGGCGTGCAGGTGACTGAGCACCAGAAGCGG
Organism: Frankia sp. CcI49; assembly: GCF_001983215.1. Taxonomy (NCBI): domain Bacteria; kingdom Bacillati; phylum Actinomycetota; class Actinomycetes; order Frankiales; family Frankiaceae; genus Frankia; species Frankia sp. CcI49. The sequence goes on along the minus strand of NZ_MOWP01000008.1, from coordinate 205,488 downwards.
CACCCGCCGGACCCCGAGATCGGCCAGGCAGGCGGCCATCAGCTCGGGGTCGGGCCCGACATCGACCACGACCGCCGAGCCGGCTCCGGCCCGTAGCACCAGCCCGTCGCCCTGGCCCACGTCGCAGGCCACCAGCCGCCAGCCCGCCGGTGGCCAGCCCGCCAGCCTCGGCACCAGGAACAGGCGTGCCACCAGCAGGCTCGCGAGCGCCACGGCGAGCAACCGGCGGGTCGGCGGACGCCGGGCCAGGGCGAGGGCCAGCACGACCCCGGCGAGCGCAGCCGCCGCGCCGAGCGGCCCGGACGGCCAGCCGATCGCCGCCCCCGGAAGGTCGGCCGCCCGGCCGGCGACCAGCACAAGCCACCGGCACGGCAGGCCCGCCAGCCGGGCGAACAGCTCGGCCGCGGACGGGTGCAGCGTGGCCACGGCCATGGTGAGCAGGCCGAGCAGGGTGGCTGGCGCGACCGCGGGCGCCGCGATCACGTTCGCCGGGATGGCGACGAGGCTGATGCCACCGCCGAGCCACGCCAGCACCGGAGTGCACGCCAGCTGGGCCGCCGCCGCGACGGCCACCGCCTGCGCGATCCGGGTGGCACCGGCGAGGAGTCGGCGCGACGGCTGCGGCCGGCGCGCCGCAAGCCGCCGCTCGAGCCCGTCACACCAGCCCGGCCCCCAGACGACCATCCCGGCGGTGGCGAGCACCGACAGCGCGAAGCCGGCGGAGAGAGCGAAGGTCGGGTCCAGCACGATGACAGCCAGCACCGCCGTCGCCAGTGCGGCCATAACGGCACGTGGCCGCCCGGCCGCCAGCGCCGCGAGGCCCACCAGCCCCATCGCCGCCGCTCGGACCACGCTCGCGGACGGCCGGGCCAGGATCACGAAGCCGACAAGCGCCGCCGCGGCGGCGAACGCCCTGCTCCGCGAGCCGAGCCGGGTACGGGCGAGGACGACGAGGACGGCACCGGTGGCGATGGCGGCGTTCGCTCCCGAGACAGCGGTGAGGTGACTCAGCCCGGCGACGCGGAAGTCGTCCTTCAGCTCTGGATCGAGCTTCGAGGTGTCACCGACGACCATGGCTGGGAGCAGCCCACCCGCAGGCTGGGCGACCACACTCGCCGCCGTGCGCAGGCGCGCGCGCAACCACCCGGCCGCCCGCTGTGCCATGGGCGGCCGCCCCTGCGGGTGCGGCGGCGCCCGGGCGAACAGGACCGCGGCGATCGTCTCGCCCGGCCCTGGTGGGGCGAGCGTGGCCCGAACCGCCAGCCGCTGCCCCGGCAGGTAGGGCACTAGGTAGCCCGCCCGCCCGACCAGCAGCACAGGAACCGCGGCACGTACCCGGCGCTCAGGGCCGGTGACCGCCTCAAGACGGGCTCGCACCGTGGCCGTTGACGCGGCACCGCCCGGACCTCCCGCGGCGGTGCCGGTGGCCCCGGCCGGCGGCCGCGAGACCTTCGGATCGTCGGTGAGGACCACGACGGCCTCCACTGTCCGCTCGGTGCGGACCAGCGCGGCGAGCGGCCCGACCGCCCTCGCCCGCCCGGCCGTGCCTCCGATCAGCAGCCCCGCCGCGAGGAAGGCGACGGCGACGCAGCCGGCAAGCCGCCACCCGGGCCCGGCAGCCGCGCCGGCCGGCCCGCCGCCCCGCTGCCAGGCCCCGGCGAGCACCGCGAGCGCGCAGCCGGCCAGAACGACGGCAACGCCTCCCAGGAGCTCCCGGCTGGGCACCCAGTAACCGCCCAGCGCCGCGCCGGCCCAGACCGCGCCGGCCGGCACAGCCAGGCGCAGGTCGAGGCGATCTCGAGGCGCGTCCTTCGCGTCGGCCGGAAGACCGACGCCGACCTCCATGACGACGGAGACCATTCAGACCGTCACCAGCGGCAGCAGATCCGCGAGCCGCCGATCCCCGACCCCGGTGACCTCGCCCAGCTGGTCGGCTGACGTGAAGGGCCCGTTCGCGGCGCGCCAGTCGACGATCCGCTGGGCCAGGACCGGGCCCACGCCTGGCAGCTCGTCGAGCTGGCTCGCCGTCGCGGCGTTGAGATCGAGCGGCGCCTGACCGCCACCCGCCGCCGAACCTGCCCCACCCGCCGCACCGGCGGCGGCCTGCCCGCCCCCGGAGGGTGGTGGCGCCGGCCCCGCGCGGCCGTCGACCAGGATCTGCTCGCCGTCGGTCAGGACACGGGCCAGCGCGAGCCCGGTCGTGTCGGTGCCCGGCAGCGCTCCGCCGGCCAGGGTCAGCGCGTCGACGACCCGGGATCCGGCCGGCAGCCGCACCACTCCGGGCCGGGCGACCCGGCCGGCGACGTCGACGACGATCTCCTGCCCGGCGTCGGATTCCGTGCCCGCCGGACGCCCGGACGAAGAGGTGGGCACGGCCGGCGCCGACGCCCCCGAAACCGAGGAGCCCGCGGCCGGCCGCGCGGTCGTCGTGGCCTCCTGCGCCACGAGAGCCGACTGGCCCGGCCCCTTCGAGGCGAGCTCCACCGGCCGGCCGCGCCAGGCCAGCCAGCCGGCGGTCGCCGCGGCCGCGACGGCGACCACGACCAGCACGAGGGCCGCCCGCGCGCTCGGCGCGAGGATCGCACCGCGCAGCGCGGGCGGCAGGCGGTCGGACAGCTGGCGGTGCCTCCCGCGCCGGTCGTGGCCCTCCAGGCCGCGGCGACCACCAGCACCACCAGCGTGACCGGCATCGTCAGGATCCCCCGGAGCTTCGGGACCGTCACGATCATCAAGATCCTCAGGATGAGCCCGACGCCGGTTCTCGACCGACCGGCTGCCCGCCCACTCGTCGGACCAGCCGTCGACGTCGAGGTCCGACCAGTCATCCGACCAGCCGTCGGACCTGTTGTCGGAGCCGTTGTCGGACCCCCTGTCGGAGCCGCTGCCGGACCAGCCGGCGTCCAGCTCGCCGGTGGAGCCGGTGCCCCGGCCCGGATGCCGAGTTGACGGCGGGAACGCCGGCCAGGACCGCCCCAGCGGTTCGGTCACGGCGTCGTCGACGTGGACGGCGGCGGCCTGGCTGGCGTGATCGGCGTGGTGGGTGCCGCCGCCGGCGTGGTGGGTGCCACCGCCGGCAGTGTCACCCCTGCAGCTTCCCTGACGCGATGAGTGCCTGTGCATGCACGCAACGTAGGAACAATCCGGGCACCCCTGGCGCCTGGGCGCCTAACTGTGGACATCCGTTTCTCATCCACAGATGCGGAATGGACCCGCGAACACTTTGGTTGACGGCTCAAGTAACGTACCGAACGAAGCCGGGCCCGCCAGCAGGCTCGGCGGCACGGCGAGCGACACCGACACCGACAGCGACAGCGACATCAACACGCGACGACCACCACGAGGAGATCCGCGATGACCGCTCCAGCCAGCACCCCCCTGACCGACCTGACCGGCACCTGGACCCTCGACCCCGCGCACACCCGGATCGGCTTCGCCGCCCGCCACGCGATGGTGACCACCGTGCGCGGCCAGTTCACCGGCGTGCAGGGAACCCTCGAGCTCGACGGCGCCAACCCGACCGCGTCGACGGCGAACGTGACCATCGAGACCGCCACGTTCGACAGCGGCACCCCTGACCGCGACGGGCACGTCAAGTCGGCCGACCTGCTCGACGTCGAGCAGTTCCCGACGATCACCTTCGTCAGCACCGGCGCGAAGACCGGCTCCGACGAGGACAGCTACGTGCTGACCGGAGACCTCACCATCCGCGGCGTCACCCGGCCCGTCGAGCTCGCGATCACGTTCGAGGGCAGCTCGAAGGACCCGTTCGGCAACATCCGGGCCGGCTTCACCGGCGCGACGAGCATCAGCCGCAAGGACTTCGGCATCACGTTCAACGCCGTGCTGGAGACCGGCGGCGTGCTGATCAGCGACAAGATCAAGATCGAGCTGGACGTCTCCGCGATCAAGTCGGTCTGACGTCTGGGCCGCGGCCACAGCCCACGGACCGTGGGCCGCGAGTGCCACGCCGCAGATCACAGAGCGCGGGCAGCGGCCTGGAGCACGGCGCGAGGCGCGCACCTCGCGCCGTGCTCCAGGCCGTGTCGTCGACATGTTGCCGAGAGCACGGACGCGGGCCGCCGCGCTGTGGGACCATCGCTCCCGATCGAGGCCGCGACCAGCCCCGGAGCGAACGGATGAAGGTCCACGTCGACTTCGACCGCTGTGCGAGCAGCGGCACCTGCGTCCAGCTGGTACCCGATGTTTTCGAGCTCGGAGACGACGGCTACCTCTATCTCCGTGACGAGGAGCCCGACGAGGACCTCCGAGACGATCTTGATGAGGCCGCCGAGGCCTGCCCGACCGACGCGATCAGCATCCTCGAGGCCTGATCGGGCGGCTGGGCGTCGCGCCCGGGGTTCAGCCCAGGCGGGTCACCGCGACCGTCACGCCGAGGGACGTCGACTCACCGCCCGAGTACACGCCCTGCAGGGGCGGCACGTCGTGGTAGTCACGCCCGCGCGCGACGACGACATGCTGTTCGCCGGCCGGCACCCCGTTGGTCGGGTCGAAGGCCCACCACTGGCCGAGCCAGCCCTCGACCCAGGCATGGCTCTGCCCGCTGAGGGTCTCCCCCACCTCGGCGTCCGCCGACGGATGCTGGTAGCCCGACACGTATCGCGCCGGCAGGCCCGCGGCCCGCATCAGCACCAGGGCCAGGTGGGCGAAGTCCTGGCAGACCCCGACCCCCTGCTCCCAGGCCTCGACGGCGGACGTGCGCACCTCCGTCGTCCCGGGCTGGTAGGTCAGTTTCTCCCGCACCCAGTCACCGACGGCGGGCAGGAAGTCCGCGGGGCTGTGGACGGCGGCGAGCTCGCGGGCCGCCGCGACCAGTTCGGGGTGCTCCGGGGTCGAGGCAGTGGGCCGGACGAACTCGACGAACCTGTCCGCGACGGTGTCGTCGGCGAGATCCCGCCAGCTCGGGACGTCCACCGGGGGCTGCGGCGCGGGCGCCGTCTGCACCACCGAACGCCCGGTGACGACGAGCTCGGTGTGCGGGGTGTGCAGGTCGAAGGCGGTGACCTGGGTCCCCCAGTAGTCCCAGTACCGGTAGGTGGACGAGGCCGGCTCGGTCCGTACCGTGGCTTCCAGCGTCAGCTGGCGGTCCCCGGTCTGGGGGATGATCCGCGCCTCGTTGTACGAGGAGATCACCGGGCTCGCATACCGGTAGCCCGTCGAGTGCTCGATCCGGATCTGCCAGCTCATCGTCGTGTGTCTCCTCGTCCCCTCAGCTCCGTAACACTCAGCTCCGTAACCCCCAGCCCCGTACAGCCCAGACCCGTACGGCCCGGCGCCGCGGCCCACCGGATCCGTGATCGCACAGCGCGGACCCCACAGCCCGGTACGCCGGTCGGCCCGGTCAGGCCGGTACCTCGCTGGCCCAGGTGTGCGGACTCTCCCGGGCGAAGTAGCGGGCCGTCACCGCCGCGCTCACCGCCGAACAGGTCCGCTGCAGCGCCGCGAGCAGGTCGGGCATCTCCGCGACGAGCTCGTCGATACCGCGGAACTCCAGCTCCGTCCGGGCCCGCCCGACGCTACGGCGCGCGGCGTCGTCCACGGTCGCGCGCACCACCCCACGACCGGTGTCCAGCTCGCCCAGGATCTGTTCGGCGAGCGCCAGCGACCAGTAGATGGACCGTGGGAAGAGCCGGTCCAGCAGCAGGAACTCCGAGACCCGGGCCGCGTCCACGGCACGTCGGTAGGTCCGCAGGTAGGCCTCGTGCGCACCGCAGGAACGCAGCAGGCTGATCCAGCTCTGCGAGTTGGGGTCCTCACTGATGCTGGACGACAGCAGCCGGGCGGTCATGTCGACCCGCTCGATGCTCCGGCCGAGCACGAGGAAGCGCCATCCGTCGTCGCGGGCCAGGGTGGCGTCGACCAGGCCGGCGAGCATGGCCGTGCGATCCCGCACGTAGCGGAAGTAGACGTTCGGCCCCATCCGGCGGGCGAGCTCCTCGGTGTGCGGCAGCTCGTTCCAGGTGGCGTTCAGGCATTCCCAGACCTCGCTGGAGACCACGACACGGGCACCGCGCGCGTTCTCCCGCGCCGCCGACAGCGATCCTCGGATGCTCGACGAGTTCGTGGCGTCGTAGGCGAGCACCTCGGTGACATACCGTGAGTCCGCGGGTTCGGTGCGGTCGACGACACCCATGACCGCGAGCAGCTGGGCGCCGGCGGACGTCTCGTCGAGCCACGGGTCCTCCAGCACCCGGTGGACGTGCACGTCCAGGATGCGCGAGGTGCACTCGGCCCGTTCGGCGTAGCGGCCGATCCAGAACAGCGACTCGGCGATGCGGCTCAGCACGCCTGCGCCTCCTCCCCCATCGCGCTCGACCGGGCCTGGTTCTGCTGCTCGGACTGCTGTTGCTGCTGCTCGTCGGACGAGTGCGGGCCGAGGTCGGGCCCGGGCGCCACCGACGGGGACGGCCCGGTTCGCCGGACCGGCGGCGCGGTCTCCCGGCCGAGCCGTTCCGGGGCGAGCACCCAGGTGTCCTTGGAGCCCCCGCCCTGGCTGGAGTTCACGACCAGGCTGCCGCGGGGCAGCGCGACCCGGGTCAGGCCGCCGGGCAGCACCCAGATCCGGTTCCCGTCGTTGACCGCGAACGGGCGCAGGTCGACGTGCCGCGGGCCGAGCCGGTCGCCGGCGAGCGTCGGCGAGGTGGAGAGCTTCACGACCGRCTGGGCGATCCAGCCGCGCGGGTCGCCCAGCACCCGGGCCCGCAGCTCGGCGAGCTCCGCCTCGGTCGCCTGCGGCCCGATGACGATTCCCTTGCCGCCGGAGCCGTCCACCGGCTTGACCACCAGCGTGTCGAGGTTGTCCAGGACGTGCGCCCGCTGGTCGGACTCCTCCAGCCGGAAGGTGTCGATGTTGCGAAGAACCGGCTCCTCACCCAGGTAGTAGCGGATGAGGTCCGGGACGTAGGTGTACATCAGCTTGTCGTCGGCGACGCCGTTGCCGACCGCGTTGGCGATCGTCACGTTGCCGGCCCTGGCCACGTTCAGCAGGCCGGCGCACCCGACCATCGACTCCGGGCGGAAGTGCAGCGGATCGAGCCAGTCGTCGTCGACCCGCCGGTAGATCACGTGCACGGGCTGGTCACCCTCGGTGGTGCGCATCGTGACCCGGTTGTTGCGCACTGACAGGTCCCGGCCCTCGACCAGCTCGACACCCATCTGCCGGGCCAGCAGCGCGTGCTCGAAGTAGGCAGCGTTGTAGACCCCCGGGGTGAGCACGACCACGGTCGGGTCGGCGACCTCGGGCGGAGCCGCCGCACGCAGGGCGTGCAGCAGATGGGTGGCGTAGTCGGCCACCGGACGCACCCGGTGCGTCGCGAACAGCTCCGGGAAGACCCGGGTCATCGCCCGCCGGTTCTCGATGACATAGCTCACTCCGGACGGGACGCGGACGTTGTCCTCGAGGACCCGGAAGTCCCCGTTCTCGTCGCGGACAAGGTCGATGCCGCTGACGTGGGCACGGACACCGTTCGGCGGGTCGACGCCGTGCGCCGCGCGGTGGAAGTGCGAGCTCGACAGCACGAGCCGGCGGGGCACGATGCCGTCCGCGAGCACCTCGGCGGGCCCGTAGACGTCCGCGAGGAACGCCTCCAGGGCACGCACCCGCTGCACGACACCGCGTTCGATGACGTCCCACTCGTCCCCGGAGAGCAGCCGGGGGACCAGATCCAGGGGGAACGGACGTTCCTCCCCGAAGAGGTTGAAGGTGATGCCGGCGTCCCGGAAGGCCCGGTCCAACGCCACCTTGCGGGCAGCAAGGTCGGCGCTGCTCAGCGGCTGGAGCGCGTCGTGCAGGGCGGAGTACACATCCCGGGGGCGGTGGGTCGGGTCGAAGACCTCGTCCCACGCAGCCGCCGCAACGACCTCCGCCGCATACCCCTCGAACAGGTCGGCCACGGGCTGCAGCGTAGGGGTTCCGTGTTACCTCCGCATGTCGGCATCGTCGCTGGTCAGACGATCTTCAGCACACGACGCTCCGGTGTCGGTCCGCCGCCTGCCCGCCAGCTGACCGCGGGCCGCGTGCCGGCTGCGTGCCGGCTGCCGAGCGCCCGTCGGCCATCGGGCGACGCGGGGTGGGCCTCACCGCCGGCCGGCGCCGGGCGTAGGCGAGTATGTACCTGCGACCGATGCGACGATGCACCGAATGACGCGGCGAAAGGCGAACGGATGACGACTCTGCTGGTGACCGGAGCTGCCGGATTCATCGGGTCCAACTTCGTCCGGTACTGGCTGGGCACGCACCCGGGCGACCGCGTGGTCGCGCTCGACGCGCTGACCTACGCCGGCTGCCGGGAGAACCTCGCGGACATCGAGGTGGGGATCACCTTTGTCCACGGCGACATCCGCGACCGTGACCGGATCGAGTCCCTGCTGCGTGAGCACCGGGTCGACGTCGTCGTGAACTTCGCCGCCGAGTCGCACAACAGCCTCGCGATCATCCGTCCCGGGGACTTCTTCTCGACCAACGTGATGGGCACGCAGGCGCTGCTGGAGGCGGCGCGCACGGTCGGTGTCGCGCGCTTCCACCAGATCTCCACCTGCGAGGTCTACGGCGACATGGATCTCGACGACCCGGGCGCGTTCACCGAGGACTCGCCCTACCTGCCGCGGACGCCCTACAACGCCGCCAAGGCCGGCTCGGACCATGCCGTACGTGCCTACGGGTACACCTACGGGCTGCCGATCACGATCACGAACTGCTCGAACAACTACGGGCCCTTCCAGTTCCCGGAGAAGGTCATCCCGCTGTTCGTGACCCGGGCGCTGCAGGGCGAGTCGCTGCCGCTCTACGCCTCGACGAAGAACCGGCGCGAATGGCTGCACGTGATCGACCACTGCCGGGCCATCGAGGCGGTGCTCGAACGGGGCACGGTCGGCGAGACGTACCACGTCGGCAGCGGGATCGAGGCCGACATCGAGACCATCGCGGACATGATCCTCGGTGAGCTGGGCCTGCCGGCGTCGCTGAAGACCATCGTGCCCGACCGCCCCTCCCACGATCGCCGCTACCTGCTCGACTCCGGCAAGCTGCGCACCGCGCTCGGGTGGGAGCCCCGGATCAGCTTCGCCGACGGGATGAAGGCGACGATCGGCTGGTACCGCGACAACGAGTCCTGGTGGCGCCCCCTCATCGGGCGCTCCCCGGTCACGGAGACCGCCTGGCAGAGCTGAGCATCGCGGCCAACCGCCCGGTCGGCCTGGTCCGCAGGGCCTGATCCAGAGGGCCGGATCCAGACCGGCCGGGCGAACGGGCGCGAACACGTGGTCACCAAGAGAGACCACACTGTTACCGGCCTATCAAACGGGTATCCCCCCTCGGCAAGAGTGTTCCCGGCTTCTGATCCCGGGTCGGGGGGAACTGCCCCGTTTCCTCGGCCGCGCACGGATTCCGCTGCGCGCCCGCACGGATCACCGGGAGGCACGTCCGTATCCCGGCTGGTCAGGGGCGTGATGCGCAATGGCAACCGCGGTAACGGGCCCGACCGGGTTCCTCGGCCTCCGTCTCGTCCAGGCGTTGCTCGATCGCGATCATGACGATTCACTGATCCTGCTCGCCCACACCGGATCCACGGCGGCGATCGACCGGCTCTCCTGTTTCCTGACGGCCACCGGCGCCGGACCGCGCCGGACCGAGGAGCTGCTGCGCCGGGTCCGGGTCGTGGACGTCGACGTCGCACGGCCGCGGCTGGGCCTGACCGAGGCCGCCTTCGAGGAGCTGGCCGACCAGATCGACGTCCTGTGGCACTCCGCCGCGTCCACCAGCCTCAGCGGCGAGCTCGCGGACCTGCGGCGGGTGAACGTCGACGGCACCCGGCACGTCCTGGAGCTGGCGGCCGCCGGCGCGCGCCGGCCGGTCGTCCACCATGTGAGCACCGCGTTCGTGGTGGGCCGCAGGTCCGATCCGGTCATCTACGAGGATGACCTCGCCCGGCCCGCGGACGGCTTCGAGACCGACTACGAGCACACGAAGTACGACGCCGAGGTGCTCGTCCACGAATGGTCGGCCGCAACCGGCCGCCCGGCCGTCGTGTACCGGCCGAGCATCCTCGTCACGGACCAGCCGCCGCGCCCCGACCTGCCCGAGCAGACGCTGACGGCCGTCACCCGGGCGATCGTGACGGTCGCCGCGCTGGCCGTCGACCGGGGGCTCGGCACCGGCCCGCAGGACCCGGGCCGCGTCCGGACCCTCCGCATCGTGGGCAACCCCCGTGCCAGCTGGAACATGATGCCGGTCGAGGACGCCGCGCGGGACATGGTCCGGATCGCGCAGCGGGTCCGCCCGCGCGGGGTCAGCACGTTTCACATCGTGCACGGCGAGAACCTGCCGGTCTCGACCCTGTGCGAGCTGCTGGAGAGCCAGCTCGCGGTACGGATGCAGCTGGTCGCCGACTACCCACGGGATCCGACCGCGCTCGAGGAGCTGATCTACCGAATCCCGGGGTTCCCCAGGTACCTGGAACATCGGCACGTCTTCGACGACACCCGGGCGCGGACCACGCTGGGTGAGCGGACGTCCGACACCACGGTCGACCGGGACTACCTGCTGTCCGCGATCGGCGCCGCGACCGCCCCGAAGACTCGCGACGCCCTGGGAGACCATGATCTCGACCAGGCGCTGTCCGAGCGCCTGCGCGCCGCCCTCGCCCCGGAGGGCGCCCGATGACCGGGCGACCGACGACCGGGCGACCGACGACGGGACGGCCGACGACCGGGCGGCCGACGACCGGGCGGCCGACGACCGGCGCGACACGAGTCGGCGCACGTGGCACGGCCCCGGTCGGGACCCGCGGCGCGGCACGGCTCGGGACCCGCGGCGTGGCGCGGCCCGACATCCGCGGCGCCGCACCGGTCGGCCGGCCCGCGTACGGCCCGCCGACCTGGCAGCCGGGGACCCAGCCGGCCGCGTTCACCGGGCCGGAGCTGGCGGCGGCCGCACGCCTGGTACGCGAGCCAGCGCACCTGCTGTCGGTGCCCGGCCGGGGAACCGGACTCGGCCTCGGAGTCGGCGGCCGGGTCGGCCCCGGCCGTGGATCCGGGCCCACGGTCGTCGCGACGCTGCCGCCGCTGTACCCGGAATGGCTGGGTGACCGCTCCTTCACCGAGGCACACCAGGTGCGCTTCCCCTACATCGCCGGCGAGATGGCCACCGGAATCGCCACCACCGGCCTGGTCACGGCGATGGCCCGGGCGCAGATGCTGGGGTTCTTCGGCTCGGGCGGGCTGGCTCCCGACCGGATCGAGGACGCCGTCCGCACCCTGGCCCGGGATCTGGCCGGCCGGTCGAACTGGGGCGTGAACCTGCTGCACTCGCCCGGCATCCCGGTGCTGGAGGAGGCCACCGCCGCGATCCTGCTGCGGCACCCGGTTCCCCGCATCTGCGCGTCGGCGTTCATGACGATCACGCCGGCCGTGGTCCGCTGCGCGGTGGACGGGCTGCGGCGGGCCCCGGACGGGACGGTGGTTCGCGCCCGCCGGATCTTCGCCAAGATCTCCCGGCCGGAGGTGGCCGAGCAGTTCATGTCGCCCGCACCCGTGTCGGTGCTGCGCACGCTGGCCGCCCGCGGTGAGATCACCGCCGAGGAGGCGGAGCTGGCCGCCGGGATCCCGATCGCGCAGGACATCACCGTCGAGGCCGACAGCGGCGGGCATACCGACGGGCGCCCGCTGGGCGTGCTGCTGCCCGCGGTGCAGGCCACCCGGGACCAGGTCGTGGCGCGTTTCGGCTACCGCGAGCCGATCCGGGTGGGCGCGGCCGGCGGGCTCGGCACGCCCCAGGCGGTCGCGGCGGCGTTCGCGCTCGGCGCGGCCTACGTGCTCACCGGGTCGGTGAACCAGGTGAGCGCCGAGTCCGGGCAGTCCGGGCCGGCGCAGGCGATGCTGGCGTCGGCCGGCATCGCCGACGTGGCGATGGCCCCGGCGGCGGACATGTTCGAGCTCGGCGCGAAGGTCCAGGTGCTGCGCCGCGGAACGATGTACGCGGCCAGGGCCGGTGCGCTCTACGACGCCTATCGCCAGTACCCGTCGCTGGAGGCGATCGACGGCCCGGCCCGGGCCAGGCTGGAGCGGGACGTCTTCGGCGCCACGTTCGACGACGTGTGGGCACGCACCCGCGACTACTGGCAGCAGCGCGATCCCGGCCAGCTCGACCGCGCCTCGCACGATCCGAAACACCGGATGGCCCTGGTGTTCCGGTGGTACCTGGGCAGCTCCGGGCGGTGGGCGCTCGCCGGCGACACCGGCCGGCGCGCCGACTACCAGATCTGGTGCGGGCCGGCGATGGGTGCCTTCAACGACTGGGTCCGCGGCAGCCATCTGGCCGATCCGGCCAACCGGTCCGTCGTCCAGATCGCGCTCAACCTGCTCGAGGGCGCCGTCGTGCACACCCGTTTCCAGCAGCTGCGTGCCTGTGGGCTCCCGATGCCGGTCGCGCGGTTCGCCCCACGCCCCCTCGAACCGCGATAGGCCGACGTTCGCGACCAGACGGTGGGAACGGAGAACAGACGGCGACAGGCCGGCGGACAAGGAGGATGACCAGATGTCGGACGCCGAACGCGCCCCACAGCCCCCGATCGCGGTGGTCGGCGTCGGGGCCATCATGCCGGGATCGACCGACGCCGCGGGCTTCTGGACCTCGATCATCCGAGGTGAGGACCTGATCACGACGGTCCCGCCGTCCCACTGGCTGGTTGACGACTACTACGACCCGGACCCGACCACGCCGGACAAGACCTACGTCCGCCGCGGGTCCTTCCTGCCCACCGTGGCCTTCGACCCGACMCGGTTCGGCATACCGCCCAACATCATCCCCGCGACGGACACAGCCCAGCTCTTCGCGCTGCTGGTGGCCGACCAGACCCTTCGCGACGCCCTGGGCGACCGGTACGACTCCGCCGACCGCAGCGGCATCGGGATCATCCTCGGCAGCGGGAACCTGGAGCTGCTGACCGAGGTCTCCACCCGGCTGGGCCGGCCCACCTGGCTGCGGACCCTGCGCGAGCTGGGCTACCCGCCCGAGGAGGCGGAGCGGATCTGCCAGCGCATGCTCCGGGACTATCCGCAGTGGCAGGAGGCCACCCTGCCGGGCGGACTGGGCAACATCGTCGCGGGCCGGGTCGCGAACAAGCTTGACCTGCACGCGGTGAACTACACCGTCGACGCGGCCTGCGCGAGTTCGCTGGCGGCGGTCTCCGCCGGCGTGAACGAGCTGGTCCTCGGCCGGGCCGACATGATCATCGCCGGTGGGGTGGACGCGCTGAACAACCCGACCACCTTCGTCAGCTTCTCCAAGACACCGGCGCTGTCCCCGTCCGAGGACTGCCGGCCCTTCTCCGCCGCGGCGGACGGAACGCTGCTCGGCGAAGGGGTCGGCATGGTCGCGCTGAAGCGGCTCGCCGACGCGCAAGGTGACGGTGACCGGATCTACGCGGTCATCCGGGGCATCGGGTCCTCCTCCGACGGCCAGGGCCAGGCGATCTACGCGCCGGCGATCGGCGGCCAGGTCCGCGCCGTGCGGGCCGCCTACGCCGACGCCGGGTACGGGCCGGACACGGTCGAGCTGGTCGAGGCACACGGCACAGGCACACCGGTCGGAGATCGGATCGAGGTGAACGCGCTGTCCGAGGTGTTCGGGGAGAGCGGGCGTCCCGATCGGCGCTGGTGTGCGCTGGGGTCGGTGAAGTCGCAGATCGGGCACACGAAGTCGGCGGCCGGAGCGGCCGGCCTGCTCAAGGTCGTGCTCGCCCTGCACCACCGGGTGCTCCCCCCGACCATCAAGGTCGGCGAGCCGAACGCCGACCTTGATCTCGAGTCCGGGCCGTTCTACCTGAACACGGTCAGCCGGCCGTGGCTGCGCACAGCCGCCTATCCGCGCCGTGGCTCTGTGTCGAGCTTCGGCTTCGGCGGCATCAACTTCCACATCGCGGTCGAGGAGGCCCCGGATCCGGTCGACCGGCCGGATGGCGACGCGCCCGCGTCGTCCCGTCCCACCGAGTCGCCCCGTCCCACCGAGTCGTCCCGTTCCACCGAGTCGTCCCGTTCCACGGTGTCGACGTCCACGCACCGGTCCTGGCCCGGTCCCGGGAGCGAGCTGATCCTGTTCTCCGCCGAGTCCCCGGAGGATCTCCTCAGGGCCGTCCGCGCGGTCGAGGCGCGCCCGCCAGCCGAGGTCGCCCGCGAGCGTGCCGCGGACTTCGACCCTCGCCACCCCGCCCGGCTCGCGGTGGTCGCGAACACCACCGAGTGCCTCGCCGAGGCGCTCGACCAGGCGGCGAACCTGATCGCCCAGCGGCCAGGGCAGTCCTTCACCAGCCCGCGGGGCGTGCACTACGCCGCCGGCGCGCCGCCATCCGCGCGGCCGGTCTTCCTCTTCCCCGGCCAGGGCAGCCAGTTCAGCGGGATGGGCGTGGACGTGGCCGTGCGCTACCCGGCCGCGAAGGCGGTCTGGGACCGGTTCGGCGACCTGAAGATCGGCGAACCGGCGAACGGTGGCCCCGCGAACGACAGCGCGGCCGGCGACAGCTCGGCGAACGGCAGCACCGCGAACGGCTCGGACACGCTGCGGCGGATCGTCTTCCCGCCACCGGCGTTCACCGCCGCCGAACGCGCGGCGCACCGGGACGCGCTGACCGCGGCCGCGCAACCCGCCATCGCCGCCCACTCCCTGGCCCTGCTCGCGGTGCTGGCGTCCTACGGCGTCGAGCCGGCCGCGGTGGCCGGGCACAGCTTCGGTGAGCTCACCGCCCTGCACGCGGCCGGGGTCTTCGACGCGGACCAGCTCATCCGGCTCGCCCACTTCCGCGGTGAGCTGATGCGCCGGACCATCGCCACGACACCGGGCCGGATGCTCGCCGTGTCGGCCGCGCGCGACGACGTGATCTCCGTGATCGACGGGGCCGGGCTCTCCGAGGTATGGCTGACGAACCACAACGCTCCCCGCCAGGTCGTTCTCTCCGGCTCCGGCGAGTGCCTGGAGGCCATGCGCGAACGGCTCGCCGCCGACGGCGTCACCACCCGTTGGCTGGACACGGCCACGGCCTTCCACTGCCCGCTGGTCCGCGCGGCCCGCGACCCGCTGCGACGATTCCTCGACGACGTGCCGATGCGCCCGCCGCGGATTCCGGTGCACGCCGGACTCGACGGAAGGCCGCACCCCGACGACCCGGAGCTGATCCGCGACCGGATCGCCGAGCAGCTCACCTCGCCCGTGCTGTTCCTGGACGAGATCGAGGCCCTGTACGCGTCCGGGGCGCGGGTGTTCGTCGAGGTCGGCCCCGGTTCCACGCTGACCGGGCTGGTCGGGCAGATCCTCGATGGCCGTGACCACGTCGCCGTCAGCCTGGACCGCCCCGGGCAGGACGGTGACGCGTCGCTCCAGTCCGCTCTGGGCCTGCTGGCCGTGCACGGCGTGCCCCTCGACCTGCGTCTGGTCACGGACGCACCGCGACCCGCGACGCCGACCCGGAGGCCGGTGATGACGATGGAGATCGACGGAGCGAACTACGGGCATCTGGGCATGTCGACCGGGTCACGCGAGGCGCAGGTCTCCGCCGGCTCTGTCACGGTGCCACCGAACGGGACCGGTAACGGGCACTATCCGACGCGCGGCCTGTCCTCGCCGGCACCGGTCACGCCGCCGCGGCCGTCCCCCGCCCCGGCGGAACCGACGCCATCGCCGCAGGCCACGGCACCGCGACAGACCACGGCGTCCCCGGAGACCATGACACCGCCGGAGGCCATGGCACCGCCCGCGAGCACGGCACCGCCCGCGACCGCGGCGTCTCCGGAGCCGATGGCACCGCCGGCGGCCGTGGCACCGCCGGACGCGATGCCGCTACCGGAGCCCGTTTCGACGTCTGAGCCCATGGCGGTGCCCGGCGCGACGGCGGCGCCGGGGGCGATCGACATGCC
Source organism: Frankia sp. CcI49 (assembly GCF_001983215.1). NCBI lineage: Bacteria > Bacillati > Actinomycetota > Actinomycetes > Frankiales > Frankiaceae > Frankia > Frankia sp. CcI49. The sequence continues at coordinate 189,567 of NZ_MOWP01000008.1, read as the reverse complement.
GGGATCGGCCTGGTCGGCCGCACTCGTCGACGTACACCGGCGGACCACGGAGGCGCACACCGCCTTCGCGCAGCTCATGACCGAGGCGCACCTGGAGTTCCTGCGCATGTCGGGCACTGCCTTCACCTGGCTGCTCGCCGGGCAGGACGAAGCGGTCGCCGGGGACGTCCTGTACACCGAGGCTGCGTCCAGCCCACCGGCACCGCTCGCCCCCGCTCCCGCCCCTGCCCCCGTCCCCATCGCGACACCCGTCGCGGCCCCTGCCCAGGTAGCCCCGGTGCCGGCCGCCCCTGCCCAGGAAGCGCCCAGCCCCACGCCCGTCGGCGCGCCCGCCGGCACCCCGACGAGCGCGGCACCGGATGTGGCGATGCAGCCACCGCAGACCTCCGAGCCCATGCCTCCGCCGCCTGCGGCCGCACCTGATCCCGAGGAGATCGCACGGCTGCTGATCGACACCGTGGCCGAGCGCACCGGTTATCCGGTCTCGGTGCTCTCGCTGGACATGGAGATGGAGAACGACCTCGGCATCGACTCGCTGAAGAAGATCGAGATCCTGTCCGCGCTGCGCCAGCACGCGGGCGACGCGGTGCTCGACATGAGCGAGGGCGACAACATCGCCGAGCTGGGCGCGGCCCGGACACTGCGCGACGTGGTGGAGCTGATCCGCCGGCACATCGACGAGGCTGCCGGGGGCGAGGCCGGAGCCGGGGATGAGGCCGGAGCCGCGGCCGGTACCAGCCCGCTGGCGAACGAGGCGGCCGGCGGCCAGAACGTCCAGGTGGGGCAGCCGACCGGGCAGCAGCCGGCCCCCGACGACCCGGCCGCACCGGCCGCCGGGGGTGAGGCCCCCTTTCGAGGCGGCGCGCCAACCGGTCAGGGCGGAGGCGGATCCGACGACGCGGCCGGGCTGACCGCCTCGGTCGAGGCGGTCGTCCGGGCACCGGCTCCCGGACTGGCGCTGCCGGGGCTGGGCCTGGGACCCCTGGTGATCGTCGACGGCGGGAGCGGGGTGGCCGCACCGCTGGCGGACCGGCTGCGGGCGGCCGGCCTCGACGTGACGGTCCGGGGCGGTGACCAGCCGAAGCCGGACGGCACGTCACCCCCGGGCAATGAGCTGTCCCCGGACGGCATGCTGCCCGCCGAGACCGGTGGCCTGATCCTGCTCGGCGCGCTGGCCGAGCTCGGCGCCACCCAGCCGGCACAGCCGGCGGCGGTGGCGGCCCTGGCGGTTCAGGAGGAGTCCTTCCGCTGGGTGCGCGCGGCCGCCGCCACCGCCGTGGCCCGCGCCGGCGTCCTCGTGACCGTCCAGGACACCGGTGGCGACTTCGGGCTGTCCGGCCGCCACGGCGACCGGGCCTGGCTCGGCGGTCTGGCCGCGTTGGCCCGCGCCGCGGGCACCGAGTGGCCGGAGGCTTCGGTGAAGGCCATCGACTGTGAGCGGGGTGGGCGGGACGCCGGCCAGGTGGCCGCCGCCATCGCGCAGGAGCTGCTCTGGGGCGGCGCCGAACGGGATGTCGGGCTGTCGGCCGGCGGCACCCGCGTCGCCGCCCGGACGGTGCCGGCCCCGCTCGCGACGTCCGGCGCAGGCCGGACCGGGGCGAGCCCGCAGGCGGGGCTGCGCCTCGGCCCCGACTCGGTGGTGGTCGCCACCGGCGGGGCTCGCGGGATCACCGCCGCCGCCATGCTGGAACTGGCGCGGCGCTACCGCCCACGGCTGGCGCTGCTGGGTCGCACCAGGCTGACGGACGAGCCGGCGGGCCTGGCGGCGGCGACGGACGAGGCCGGGCTGATCCAGCTGTTGGCGTCCCAGCGCGGTCCGGAGGTGGGACCGGCGCGGATCCGCGCCGAGGCACGCGAGGTGCTCGCCGTCCGCGAGGTGCGTGCCACCCTCGCCGCGCTGGCGGAGCTCGGCGTCCCGGCCCGCTACCTGGTCGCCGACGTGCGCGACGCCGACGCGGTGTCGGCGGCGCTCGGCGAGATCCGGCGGGAGTGGGGGCCGGTGACCGCGTTCGTCCACGGTGCCGGAACCCTCGCGGACAAGCTCATCCCCGACAAGTCGGACGAGGCGTTCCACCGGGTTCTCGCCACGAAGGCCGGTGGCCTGCTGACCATGCTCACCCAGCTGCGCGACGACCCACTCGACCTGATCTGCCTGTTCTCCTCGGTGACCGGCTGGTTCGGGAACGCCGGCCAGTGCGACTACGCGATGGCCAACGCCACTGTGGATCAGGTGGCCTCGGTGCTCGCGGCGGGCGGGGAGGCCGCGCGACCCGGCGACAGCCGGGCGGGCGATCAGTCGGGTGATCGGGCGGGCGATCGCGGCGATCGGGTGGTCCGGTCGATCGCCTGGGGGCCGTGGGCCGGGGGCATGGTCGACCCGCTGCTCGCCGGCGTCTTCGCCCAGGCCGGTGTCGCGGCCATCCCGGTCGCCCGGGGCGCCGCCGCCTTCGCCGACGAGATCGCCCGGCACCGGCCGGATCCCCGGATCATGATCGCCGCGTCGGGCCCCAACGCCACCGCCGTTGATCATCTGGACGTCCTCGACCGGTCCGACGACACGGCCGACGGTGCCGGCTGGGCGAGGGCCGGGCTGCTGGGGCAGGTCACCGTGCGCCGGCAGACCCATTCCTGGCTTTCGGACCACAGCCCGGCCGGCACGGCGGTGGCGCCGCTGGCGCTGGCCCTCGACTGGCTGGCGCGGGGGGCACGGGCCAGCACCCGTGACGTCGAGTCCGGCCTGCTCCTGCGGGATCTGCGGGTGCTGCGCAAGGCCTCGCTCCCCCACCTGGCCGACCAGGGCCACCACCTGCTGGTCCGCGCCGACACGGCCGACGCGGCCGGCGCACCCGAGCGGGCGGGCACGCCCGGCCCGCCGGAGCTGGTCCTGCGGCTGTACGGCGATGACGGCGCGCCCCGGTACTCCGCGCGGCTGACCCGCCAGCCCGACCGCCGACGCGGGCCGTCCGGGCCGTCCGGGCCGTCCGGGGCGGCCGGGGCGGCCGGGGCGGCCGGCTCCGCCGACGGTTCCTGGCCGACTCCGGACGGGCTGATCCCCGGCGGCCCGGATCAGGACCAGACCCGCATCTACGCCCAGGACGCCCTCTTCCACGGCCCCCGCTTCCAGGCCATCACCCAGATGACGGCCATGTCCGAACAGGGCGCCGAGGCCGTCGTCGTCGGGGTCGACGCGCTGGACTGGGGCGGCGGCGCCGACTGGTATCTCGACGTCGCGGCCCTGGACGGCGGGATGCAGCTCGCCGGTGTCTGGGCCTGGCGGGTGCTCGGCGGCGCCCTGCCGGTGGCCGTCCGGGAGTGCCGCATCCACCAGCCCGGCCTGCTGACCCGGCCGGCCCGCGCGGTCGTGCTGGCGGCGGGGATGAACGGCGACAGCGTCACCTTCTGCGATGTCGCGGTCGTCGACGACGACGGTGCCGCCCGGATCGAGCTGATCGGCGTGGAGCTGGTCCTGCGGCCCGACCGGGTGAAAACCGCCCAGGGGGTCCGCCCGCGGGTCTAGTCGACGACGCGCAGCGCGGCCGGGACGTCCATCCGGCGCACGCGCCGCGCGGCCAGCAGGGGGGCGGCCGCCACCGTCAGCACCCCGAGCAGCAGGCTGGTGGCCACCGTCCGCGCGGACAGGGTCGCCGGGATCCCGAGGTCGGGCAGGGTCTCGGCGACCAGCACCTCGACCGTGTACCGAAGCGCCCAGTAGCCGGCGAGCAGGCCCAGCAGCGTCCCGAGCAGGCCGACCAGCGCGCTCTCGGCCACGGTCAGGCCGAGCACGGTGCGCTCCGGCAGGCCGAACGCGAGCATGGTCGCATGCTCGCGGCGGCGCTCCTCCATCGCGATGGTCATCGCGTTGTAGGCGATGAGCAGGGCGAGCAGGAGCACGATGAGCTCGGCGATCCGCAGGATGCCGACGAAGTTGCGCAACAGCGCGCGGATCTCCTCGGTGCTCGCTGTGGCCGGCACGACGGCGCCCACCCCCGGGACGGCGAGGACCGCCCGGGTCGTCGCGTTCTCGTCATAGCCGGGCGCGGGCCGGACCATCAGCGAGTTCGTCACACCGGTCAGGTTGAACGCACCGGCGGACCCACTGTCGAGGAACACCACCGAACGCACCGGGAACGCGTGGATACCGGCCACCCGCAGCGGCGTGTCGACGGTCCGCAGCCCGCCGTCGACCCGGGCCGGATGACGCAGTGTCACCGTGTCCCCGGGCTCGACGCCCAGGTCCTCGGCGGCCTTCTGGGCGATGAGCAGTCCGCCGGTGGGCCCGCCGTCGGTCACTCGAGGGGTCCACATCGCGTGGTCGTAGGCGAAGACGTAGGTGAGCACGTTCACGCCGGCACCAGCGCCCGTACTCGCACCAGGCCCAGCGCCGGCACCGGACGGCAGCAGCTGCCCCGGGAGTGCCAGGCCGGCGTCGACCTCCGCGACCGCGGGCAGGCGGCGGACGGCGGCGACGGTCGGCCCGTCCACCGGTTCCACCTCGGGCAGCGTCACCCGCAGGCGGTCCGCGGCGCCGGTGGTCAGCTCCGCCTCGGCGCTGTCGGTCGTCCGGTTGAACGTGTCGAGCTGACCGGTGAAGACGACCAGGGCGGTGATGGCCGCGGCGATGCCCAGGGCGGTCAGCAGCGTCCGGCGCGGGGTACGGGCCAGGTTGCGCACCGGCATCCGCCGAATGCTCCCGCCGGGAGACGGCAGCCGCCGCACGGCCCGCACCAGCGCGCTGGAGCGGCCGGCGACCGCGCTGACCCGGATCGCGTCGACCGGCTCGGAACGCACCACCCGCAGGACCGGCCCGACAGCGGCGAGCAGGGGAAGCAGCAGCCCGATGACCGCGGCGCGGGCGAAGATGGCGGGCTGGAAGTCGGTGTGCCAGTGGGGCAGCGGGCCGATGTCACGCATCAGCGAGCCCATGGCCGCGGCGACCAGGAGGCCGACGCCGAGGCCGGCGACGACACCGAGCACCGCCACCTGCACGCCGAGCAGCAGTGGCCGCAGCGCGAGCAGGCCGGGACGCACACCGAGCGCCATGGCGATGCCGATCTCCCGCCGCTGGGCGTCGACCGCCCGGCCGACCAGGTTGAACGCGGCGAAGACCGCACCGGCCAGCACGAGGACGGCCAGCACGTCCCACAGCCGCTGGTCGCTGTCGATCGCGTCGTAGAGGAGCTGGTAGGACGCCAGTTCGTCCCGGTTCGTGACGGTCGCACTGACGTCCGGGAAACTCGCGGCCAGCGCTGCGGACAGCTGCGCCCGCACGGCGTCGACGTCGGTGCCCGGGCGGACGGTGAGCACCACGTCGTTGACCCGGCCCGGCAGGCCGGCCAGGCGCTGCGCGGTCGGGAGCGAGGTGAACAGCGCGGCGAACCCGGTCTGGGTGATCAGGCCCGGCTGCTCCCCCGGCAGGACGAAGTACTCGGGCGACTGGCCCTGCCCGACATAGGTGACCTCGGTGCCGCCGCTGATCCGGACGGTTCCGGTCGGCGGCAGGTGGTTCGCCCGCCCGAACGTGCGATCCAGCACGCCGACGGGCCGTCCGCCCGCGGCCGCGGACGCGGCCGCACCGCCCGCGGACACACCGAGCCCGTGGCCGGCCTCGACCCCGACGGAGTCGACCGGCGGCGACGCGGTCAGGTCGGTCCCGACGACCTCACCACGCGCGAGGACGTCCTGCCCACCGGCGGTGACCTCGACCTCCGTCGGGAAGATCAGCCGCTCGGCGACGCCGGCCACATCCGGCTCGCTCGGCAGGGAGCGGACGAGACCGGCGAGCCGGCCCTGCTCGACCGTGCTCCCGGCGTCCAGGTGCACGCGCAGGTCATGGACGTGGAGCTGGGCGAAGCTGGCGTCGTAGGACTGCCGCCGCCACTGCGAGGAGCTGGACAGCCCGGCGTACAGGCCGGTGCCGAGACCGATCGTGACGGCGAGCGCGAGCACCAGCAGCCAGCGCTGGCGCAGGTCCCGCCACGACCAGCGCAGCCACAGGGCCACCGACCCGGCCGCCGCCGACCGGTCCCCCGTCGATCCGACCCCCACGGCAGGCCCGCCTACCAGCGCAGGTCGGACACGGGGATGGACCCGTCGGGCGGCGGGCCGTCCGCCACGACGTGGCCGCTGGACAGCTCGACCACCCGGTCGGCGACCCGGGCGATCTCCCGGTTGTGCGTGACCACCAGGACCGTGCGGCCCGCGTCGGCCTGTGCCCGCAGCAGGGCGAGGATCTGCACACCGGTCCCGAAGTCCAGCTCACCGGTGGGCTCGTCGGCGAGCAGGATCGGGTTGCCGGTCGCCAGGGCACGCGCGATGGCCACCCGCTGCTGCTCACCGCCGGAGAGCTGGTGGGGAAAATGGTCGGCCCGATGCCCCAGGCCCACCTCGGCCAGCAGCCGTTCGGTGGTCTCCCGGGCCTGGCCGCGACCGGCCGCGTCGGCGCCGAAGCGGACGTTCTCCCCCGCGGTCAGCGCCGGGAACAGGTTGAACGACTGGAACACGAAGCTCACGGTCCGGCGCCGGACCTCGCGGCGGCGGCGGCGGGAGGCACCGGCCAGGTCGGCCCCGTCCAGCGTCACCGTGCCGCAGGTGGGGGTGTCGAGGGCGCCGACGAGGTTGAGCAGTGTCGTCTTCCCACAGCCCGACGGACCGAGGATGACGATGAAGGCGGCGCCCTCCACCCGCAGGCTCACTCCGGCCAGCGCGGTGACCGCCGACTCACCGGCCCCGTAGCGCCGGCCGACCCCGTCCAGCGCCAGCCGCGCGCCGGACGTGCCACTCCCCGCGCTGTCCGTACGACCTCTGTGATCTCTGTGATCGCCGAGATCCGGACGATCCGGACAGTCTGGGCGATCAGCGTCGCCACGGCTCCAGCGCACCGACCCCCCACTCGCCAGCCTGCGAACTACTCACRGCACACAGACAATACGTCACGCAGAGTAGTGGATCGCGATCGTCGGCGAGTGTACGGCGACATTCCGACTTCAAGCTTTGGCTGCTGCTGAGCAAGAGTTGAGGACTTTGGTCGTTCCGACAGCCAGGATCCTCAACCCTTGCGGATGGTCAAGCGACCCGGCGCCCCTTTTATCCCTCTTGAGGTGAATTGCTGGTGCGGCGCGACGGTGCGGGATGTCCCTTGGGCCGTGCTGACCGCCGGTCCGCTCAGCCAGGTCGGGCCGCGACCTCGGCATAGAGGCGGGCGGTCCGCTCGGCCACCGCGGCCCAGCCGAACTCGGCGACGGCACGCTCCCGGCCCGCCCGGCCCATCGCGGCGGCGCGGGCGGGGTCCGCGAGCACCTCGTTGACGGCTCCCGCCAGCGCCGCGGGGTCGTCCGGCGGGACGAGCAGGCCCGTCGAACCGTCCGCGACGACCTCCGGGATGCCGCCGACCCGGGAGGCGACCACCGCGGTGGCGCAGGCCATCGCCTCCAGGTTGACGATGCCCAGCGGCTCGTAGACCGACGGGCAGACGAACACGGTGGCGTGCGAGAGCAGCTGGATGACCTCGGGCTTGGCGAGCATCCCCGACAGCCAGACCACGCCGCCGCGGCTGGCGCGCAGGCCGTCGACCAGCTCGGTGACCTCGCGGTGCAGGTCCTCGGTGTCCGGGGCGCCGGCGCAGAGCACCAGCTGGGCGGCCGGGTCGATCGCCGCGGCGGCGCGCAGCAGGACCGGCAGGCCCTTCTGCCGGGTGATCCGGCCGACGAAGACGACATACGGGCGGTCGGGGTCCACGCCGTACCGCTCGAGGACGTCGGTGCCCGGGTCGGGGGCGTACTCGTCGGTGTCGATACCGTTGCGGATGACGTGGACCCGCGCCGGCTCGACCGCGGGGTAGGCGTCGAGGATGTCGGTGCGCATGCCGTCGCTGACCGCCACGACGGCCGCCGCGGACTCGATCGCGACCCGCTCGCACCAGGACGACAGCGCGTACCCGCCGCCGAGCTGTTCGGCCTTCCACGGCCGGCGCGGTTCGAGCGAGTGCGCGGTCATCACGTGCCCGATGCCCTCGACCAGCGAGATCAGGTGCCCGGCGAGGTTGGTGTACCAGGTGTGGGAGTGCACGACATCGGCGCCACCGGCCCGGTTGACCGCCGCGGCCATCGACAGGTCCATCGAGGCGATCCGCAGCGCGTCGTTCGCCCCGTCGAGGGCGGGCCAGGGCCGGTGCGCCCGAACCGCGGCCGCGCCGCCGCCGCTGCCACCGCTGCCACCACCAGCGCCGGCGGACGGAAGCTGGTCGCCCTCGTGGTGGACGGTCAGCTCCACCAGCCGGGCCAGCTCGCGGGCGAGGTACTCGACGTGTACCCCGGCACCGCCGTAGACGTTCGGCGGGAACTCCCGGGTGAGCAGCGCGACGCGCATCCGCTTCTCGATCCTCCGCAGGCTCGGCAGGTATGACAGGTTTCTTCGACAGGACGACAGGACGACAGGACGCCGGGGCGACAGGACGGGACGGCGGGGCGGACGCCGGTCAGTCGGCGATCGTGACGCCCTTGCCGACGACGGTCACTCCACCCGCGCTGACCTGGTAGCCACGATCCAGATCGTGCTTCTTGTCGACCCCGACACTCGCACCCGGAGGTACCACGACGTTCTTGTCGAGGATCGCGTCCCGGACCACGGCGCGCCGGCCGATGACCGTGTTGTCCATCACGACCGCGTTCTCCACCGAGGCCCAGGAGTTCACCCGGACACCGGGTGACAGCACCGAGCGCCGCACGGTCCCACCGGACACGATCACACCGTTGCTGACGACGCTGTCGATGGCGACACCCACCCGCCCGGGCGCGTCGTGGACGAACTTCGCCGGCGGGACGGGCGGGACGTTGGTGTAGATCGGCCAGTCGCGGTTGTACAGGTTGAACACCGGGTCGAGCGCGCACAGATCCATGTGCGCCTCGTAGTAGGAGTCGAGCGTGCCGACGTCGCGCCAGTAGCCGCGATCACGGGCGAGCGCCCCGGGCACCTCGTTGGAGGCGAAGTCGTACACCGCGGCCATGCCCCGCTCGACCAGCATCGGGACGATGTTCCCGCCCATGTCGTGCAGGCTGTCGGAGTTCGCGGCGTCGGCGCGCAGGACGTCGATCAGCACGTCGGTGGTGAACACGTAGTTGCCCATGGAGGCGAAGATCTCGTCCGGGCTGCCCGGCAGCCCCGGCGGATTCGCCGGCTTCTCCAGGAACTCGGTGACGGTGAGCCCGTCCGGCGCCGTGCTGATCACCCCGAACTCGCTGCCCTCCGAGCGGGGAACCCGCAGGCCCGCGACGGTGACCCCGGCCCCGGTCTCCAGGTGCTGGGCGACCATCTGGCGCGGGTCCATCCGGTAGACATGATCGGCACCGAAGACGACGACGATGTCGGGTGACTCGTCGTGGACCAGGTTGAGCGACTGGTGGATGGCGTCGGCGCTGCCGGCGTACCACTGCGGGCCGAGGCGCTGCTGCGCCGGCACCGGGGTCACGTAGTTGCCGAGCAGGTTGCTCATCCGCCAGGTGGTGGTGATGTGCCGGTCCAGGCTGTGACTTTTGTACTGGGTCAGCACCGCGATGCGCAGATACCCGGCGTTCACCAGGTTCGACAGCACGAAGTCGACCAGGCGGTAGATGCCACCGAAAGGCACAGCCGGCTTCGCCCGGTCAGCGGTCAACGGCGCCAGCCGTCGCCCCGCGCCACCTGCCAAAACAAGACCCAGCACCCGCGGGCTGCGCATTTTTCGGCCCGGCTTCCCCTCGTACGCCCGGATCCGGGATGGATCCGACCCGGCAGGGACCGGCCGTTCGGCAACCGGACAGGTGCTCTGGTTTCGCCGAATTCCGGTCATCCCGGAGCCTACAAGGGCGCGAGGCCGCCAGTAGCTACACGTCAAAAGAGTTAACCGATCCAGCCGTCTCCCGTCATCGACGGGAGGACGGCTGGATCACACCGGCGCGGAGATCAGACGTTGAAGCCGAGCGCCCGCAACTGCTCGCGACCATCGTCAGTGATCTTGTCCGGACCCCACGGCGGCATCCAGACCCAGTTGATCCGGACGTCGTTGACCAGGTTGTCCGGCCCGTCGACCAGGGCCGAACGGGTCTGGTCCTCGATGACGTCGGTCAGCGGGCAGGCCGCCGAGGTCAGCGTCATGTCGAGCGTGACGGTGTTGTCGTCGGCGATGTTGATGCCGTAGACGAGGCCGAGGTCGACGACGTTGATCCCCAGCTCGGGGTCGACGACGTCGCGCATGGCCTCCTCGACGTCGTCGAACGACGCCTTCTCCACGACCAGGGCCCGCTCGGCGGCCTGCGCTGCCGCAGGTGCCTGCGCCGACTCGGCGGCCGCGGGCGCCTCGCTGGCAGGCGCCTCGCTCACGGGCGCCTCGCTGGCAGGCGCCTCGCCCGCGGACACCGCGTCCACGGTCTCCTCGGCGGTGGCGACGGAATCACTCATGGCTACTTCTCCTGCTCGGGGACGGCGGCCTGGGCGGCGCCGGTGGCCTGCGCGGTCGCATCCTTCCAGGCCATCCAGGACAGCAGCGCGCACTTCACCCGGGCGGGGTACTTGGACACACCCGAGAACGCCACCGCGTCCTCCAGGACGTCCTCGTCACCTTCCTGGGTGCCGCGCGACTGCATCAGGGCCAGGAACTCACGTTCGAGCTCCAGCGCCGCCGCCACCGACTTCCCGATCACCAGGTCGGCCATCACGCTGGCCGAGGCCTGGCTGATCGAGCAGCCCTCGCTCTCGTAGGAGACGTCCGCCACGACACCGTCGGCGACGCGGACCCGCAGGGTCACCTCGTCGCCACAGGYCGGGTTGACGTGGTGCACCTCGGCGTCGAACGGGTCGCRCAGTCCACGGTGGTGCGGGTTGCGGTAGTGGTCCAGGATGATCTCCTGGTACATCGAGTCGAGCTTCACCTCAGGAAGAACCTCCTGACCTGGTCCAGTCCTTCCACCAGGGCGTCGACCTCGGCGGTCGTCGAGTAGAGGTGGAACGACGCCCGGGTCGTCGCGGGCACGCCGTAGCGCAGGCAGACCGGGCGGGCGCAGTGGTGCCCGACCCGAACGGCGATGCCCTGCTCGTCGAGGATCTGACCGACGTCGTGCGGGTGCAGCGGGCGGTCGTCGGAGTCACGCAGGACGAACGAGATCGCCCCACCGCGGTCCTGCGCCGTCGGCGGGCCGATGATCCGCAGGCCCGGCACGGCCGACAGGGCGTCGATGGCGTACGCGGTGACGTCGTGCTCGTGCGCGGCGATGGCGCCCATGCCCAGCCCGGTCAGGTAGTCGACCGCCGCACCGAGCCCGACCGCCTGGGAGATCATCGGCGTGCCGGCCTCGAAGCGGTGCGGCGGAGCCGCGTAGGTCGAGGCCTCCATGGTGACGACCTCGATCATCTCACCACCGCCGAGGAACGGGGGCATGACCTCGAGCAGCTCGCGCCGGCCCCACAGCACACCGATGCCGGTGGGCCCGCACATCTTGTGCCCGGTGAAGGCGAGGAAGTCCACCCCGAGCTCGACGACGTCGATCGGCATGTGCGGCACCGACTGCGAGCCGTCGAGCACGGTGAGCGCACCGACCTCGCGGGCCCGGGCGACGATCTTCGCGACCGGGTTCACCGTGCCCAGGATGTTGGACTGGTGCACGAAGGAGACGACCTTCGCCCGCTCGGTGATGACCTCGTCGAGGTGCGCGATGTCCAGCCGGCCGTCCTCGGTCAGCCCGATCCAGCGCAGCGTCGCGCCGGTGCGCGCGCACAGCATCTGCCACGGCACCAGGTTGGAGTGGTGCTCCATCTCGGTGATGACGACCTCGTCGCCGGGGCGGAGACGGAACCGCTCCGCCTCCGCCCCACCCGACACCGCGTTGCTCATCGCGTAGGCGACGAGGTTCAGCGCCTCGGACGAGTTCTTCGTGAACACGATCTCGCGCCGGTCGGGAGCCCCGACGAACGCGGCGATCTTGTCCCGGGCGTCCTCGTAGAGGGCGGTGGCCTCCTCCGCGAGCACGTGGATGCCGCGGTGGACGTTGGCGTTGTGCCGCTCGTAGTAGGCCCGCTCGGCGTCGAGGACGGCCAGCGGCTTCTGCGACGTCGCGGCGCTGTCGAGGTAGACCAGCGGCAGGCCGTCGTGCACGGTCCGGGCCAGGATCGGGAAGTCGCGACGGACCCGCTCGACGTCGAAGCCCAGACTGCTCGCCGCGACGGTTCCCGGCTGGCGGGTCTCGATGATCGTCATGACACCGCCGCCGGCTGCGCGATGACATCCGCGGCCTTGACGTACTTGTCGTAGCCGGACTCCTCCAGCTTGGCCGCGAGCTCCGGGCCACCCGCGTCCACGATCCGCCCGCCCGCCATGACGTGCACGAACTCGGGCTTCACGTACCGCAGGATGCGGGTGTAGTGGGTGATGAGCAGGATGCCCGTCTCCCCCTTGGCCCGGACCGCCTCGATGCCACCGGAGACGATGCGCAGCGCGTCGACGTCCAGGCCGGAGTCGGTCTCGTCGAGGATGGCGATCTTCGGCGCGAGCAGCGCCATCTGCAGGATCTCGTGGCGCTTCTTCTCACCGCCGGAGAAGCCCTCGTTGACGCTGCGCTCGGCGAACGCCGGGTCCATCTCCAGCCCGGCCATCGCCTCCTTGACCTCCTTGACCCACAGCCGCAGCTTCGGGGCCTCGCCGCGCACCGCTGTCGCCGACGAGCGCAGGAAGTTCGACACCGAGACGCCGGGCACCTCGACCGGGTACTGCATCGCCAGGAAGATCCCGGCCCGCGCCCGCGCGTCGACGGACATCGCCAGGACGTCCTCGCCGTCGAGGGTCACGGTGCCCTCGGTGACGGTGTACTTCGGGTGGCCGGCGATCGAGTAGGAGAGCGTGGACTTGCCGGAGCCGTTCGGCCCCATGATCGCGTGGGTCTCGCCCTTGCGGACGGTGAGGTCGACGCCGCGCAGGATCTCGCGCGGGCCGTCCGTGTCGGTGTCGACCGACACGTGCAGGTTGCGGATCTCGAGAACAGACACCGCTGTCGTCACCCTCGCTTCGGGTTCGTGTGAAGGTCGACGAGGACGTCGTCGCCGTCGATGGTCACTGGGTAGGTGGGCACCGGTTCGATCGCCGGCAGGCTGGTCGGCTCACCCGTGGTCAGGTCGAACTGGGAGCCGTGCAACCAGCATTCGATGAGGCCGTTCTCGACCTCACCCTCGGAGAGCATCACCTCGGCGTGCGAGCACTCGTCCCGCACGGCGTAGAACCGGCCGCCCGACCGGACGACGCACACCGGCTGGCCGTCGATCTCCACGCCGAGCGCGGACTCGTCGGCCAGGTCGGAGGCGGCGCAGGCCCGCCGCCAGGCCGGCCCGCCGCTGTCAGCGGCACCGGCCGTGCTGTCGGTGCCGGCGGCGGCCGTGCTGGCCGGGCTGTTCGACGGGGTCATACGCCCACCGCCGCCAGCTCCGCCTCGACCCTCGCCATGATGCGCTCGCGCAGCTCGGGGATGTCGATCCGGTCCACGATCTCGGCGAAGAAGCCGCGGACCACGAGCCGGCGCGCCTCGTCGGCGGGGATGCCGCGCGACATCAGGTAGAACAGCGACTCGTCGTCGAACCGGCCGGTGGCACTCGCGTGACCCGCGCCGACCACCTCGCCGGTGAGGATCTCCAGGTTGGGCACCGAGTCGGCGCGCGCGCCGTCGGTGAGCACCAGGTTGCGGTTCAGTTCGTAGGTGTCGGTGCCGACGGCGTCGGCGCCGATCATCACGTCGCCGATCCACACCGCGTGCGCCCCGTCGCCCTGCAGCGCGCCCTTGTAGGCGACCCGGCTGCGGCAGTTCCGCGCCTGGTGGTCGACGTACAGGCGGTGCTCCTGGTGCTGGCCGGCCTCGGTGAAGAACAGGCCGTAGAGCTCGGCGTCACCGCCGGGCCCGCGGTACTCCACCGTCGGGTTGAGCCGCACCAGGTCGCCGCCGAGGGTCACCGTGAACGAGCGCAGGCGGGCGTCGCGCCCCACCGAGTAGGCGTGCGCCCCCAGGTGGACGGTGTCGTCGGCCCAGTCCTGGACGGTGACGAACGTCAGCGCGGCGCCGTGGCCGATGTACACCTCGACGTTGCCGGCGAAGGTGGCGCTGCCGACGTGGTCGAGCACGACGGTCGCGGTGGCGAACGGGCCCAGCTCGACGAGCACGTGCTCATAGCTGACCCCGCCGTTGCCGCCGAGGCGGATGACGACCGGCTCGGTCAGCGCCGCCTCGGCCGGGACGGTGACGGACAGGCCGCCGTCGGACCGGGCCATGGCGAACGCCGCCGGGCGGTCGGCCGGGGTGAGCACGCGGCCGATCCGGGAGTCGGTCGGCGCGAGCCGCTCGATCTCCACGCCTTCCGGCGCGGAGACCTTCACGTCGATCCTGCTGTCGGCGGCCGGGCCGTTCAGCAGGCCGCGCAGGCGGCGCAGCGGGGTGAACCGCCACGCCTCCTCACGGCCGCCGGGTACTGCGTGGTCCTCGGGGTCACGGGACCGGACGGGACGCGGAGCTGCGCCAGCCTGCGCGGGAGGGCGTCCCGTGGCATCGATGACGGCCATCAGCCGACTGCGCCTTCCATCTGGAGCTCGATGAGCCGGTTGAGTTCGAGGGCGTACTCCATGGGCAGCTCGCGCGCGATCGGCTCGATGAAGCCACGCACCACCATCGCCATGGCCTCCTCCTCGGACAGACCACGGCTCATCAGGTAGAAGAGCTGGTCCTCGCCGACCTTGGAGACACTGGCCTCGTGCCCGATGGAGGCGTCGTCCTCGCGGACGTCGACATACGGGTAGGTGTCGGAGCGGCTGACCGTGTCGACCAGCAGCGCGTCGCACTTCACCGTCGACTTCGCGGAGTGCGAGCCCTCGTTGATCTGGACCAGGCCACGGTACGAGGTCCGGCCGCCGCCGCGGGCGACGGACTTCGACACGATGGTGGACGACGTGCGCGGCGCGGCGTGCACCATCTTGGCGCCGGCGTCCTGGTGCTGGCCCTCACCTGCGAAGGCGACCGAGAGCACCTCGCCGTGGGCCTGCTCGCCGAGCATCCACACGGCCGGGTACTTCATCGTCACCTTGGAGCCGATGTTGCCGTCGATCCACTCCATGGTGGCGCCCTCGTGGCACGCGGCCCGCTTGGTCACCAGGTTGTAGACGTTGTTCGACCAGTTCTGGATGGTCGTGTAACGGCAGCGCGCGTTCTTCTTCACGATGATCTCGACCACCGCGGAGTGCAGCGAGTCGGACGAGTAGACCGGCGCGGTGCAGCCCTCGACGTAGTGGACGTACGCGCCCTCGTCGACGATGATCAGCGTCCGCTCGAACTGGCCCATGTTCTCGGTGTTGATCCGGAAGTAGGCCTGCAGCGGGATCTCCACGTGCACGCCCGGCGGCACGTAGATGAAGGAGCCACCGGACCACACGGCGGTGTTCAGCGCGGCGAACTTGTTGTCGCCGACCGGGATCACCGAACCGAAGTACTCCTGGAAGATCTCCGGGTGCTCCCGCAGGCCCGAGTCGGTGTCGAGGAAGATGACACCCTGCTCCTCGAGGTCCTCACGGATCTTGTGGTAGACGACCTCGGACTCGTACTGCGCCGCCACACCGGCGATCAGGCGCTGCTTCTCCGCCTCGGGGATGCCGAGCCGGTCATAGGTGGCGCGGATGTCCTCGGGCAGCTCGTCCCAGTCGGCGGCCTGCTTCTCCGTCGAGCGGACGAAGTACTTGATGTTGTCGAAGTCGATGCCGGACAGGTCGGCGCCCCAGGTCGGCATGGGCTTGCGCTCGAACAGCTTCAGCCCCTTGAGCCGCAGATCCGTCATCCAGGACTGCTCGCTCTTCTTTGCCGAGATGCTGCGCACGACTGCTTCGGAGAGGCCGCGTTCCACGTCGACGGCGTAGGCGTCCGTGTCTGCCCAGCCGAACCGGTAGGAGCCAAGGCCCTCAAGGGCGGTCTCGGCAGAGGTGGTCATAGAGAACCTTCCGAAATATTGGATGGTTGTGATGTCTGCCCGGACGGGGCCATGTCGGGCGATGCACCCTGTGCCGACCTGGCCGGCGCCGGCCCGGGCTCGGCGGCCACGGCGCCCCCCGCTGACGGTGGGGGAAGCACCGTGATCGCCTCCACGGGGATCACCGGGATGTGCGTGGTGCAGACGCCGTCGCCATGGGCGATCGTCGCCAGCCGCTGCACGTGGGTGTCGAGCAGGCGCGACAGCATCGCCGTCTCGGCCTCGCACAGGGCCGGGAACTGCTCGGCCACGTGCTGGACGGGGCAGTGATGCTGACAGATCTGGGTGCCGGACGGCAGCTCGGAGACGCTGGCGGTGTACCCGGCCTGGGTCATGGCCGCGGCGATCGCCTCCGGGCGTTCCGCCGGCGGGACCGCGACGACCTCGTCGCGGATCTGGCGTTCCAGGTCGACTCCGCGAGCCCGGGCGAACTCGGCCACCGCGTCCGGGCCGCAGGCCTTCGCGAGGAAGCTCAGCGCGTTGGCCGCGAGATCGGAGTAGGCCGTCGGCCCGGCCCGGTGCCCGGCCTCGGTCAGCGCGTAGCGCCTGGCCGGACGACCCCGCCCGCGTGGGCCACGTGCCACGGCCGAGGCGGTCGTGATGGTGCCGTCCGAGGTCATCGCGTCCAGATGCCGGCGGACGGCGGCGGGTGACAGGCCGAGCTCGTGGGAGAGATCGGCGGCCGTCGACGGGCCGCGCTCGAGCAGAAGGCGCACGACACGATCACGGGTGCGACCGTCGGTCACACCCGTGGACGCCGCACCCGTAGGGGCCTCCTGCTCGGATTTCACAACACCAGTGTGCCCTATTTCCGTGACGCGGTCGAACCGAGGAGCCCGAGATCACCCGTCGCCCGCGCGACGTCCTTCATGACGCCGGATCACCGACAGCTGACAGGGCGTCTCCATCGCAACGGGACCGATCACCCGGTACCCACCCAGAACCGGCCCATCCGGGGGATGGGAGACTTCGCCTCGCACGCCACGGCACAGGAGGGCGACCTGCAGATGCGGACGATTCGCGCTATTGACCGCGACCGTGACCCCGATGACCGCGGCGGCGACCTTGACAGCGCGCCGCGGCCAACCGCCCCGCGGCCGGCGGCCTCACGACCCGCCACCGGGCGGCCGGCCGGGCCGGCCGGATCGGCCGCCCTGCGACCTGTCCCACAGCGAACAGCCACACTTCGGGTGGGCACGGACTGGCCGAGCCCAGGCCAGGCGGGCATCCGCCGGGCGGGCATCGGCCGGACCGGCCTGGTCACCCGGCGGGCCGCCGGCCGGGTCGTGGCCGTCGTCGCGGCGATGGTCCTGGCCCTCGCGGCCTGCGGTGGCGAGGAGACCAACGGCCTGCAGGACGCGTCCGCGGCCGAGGTGGGAACGCGCTCCGTCGAGGCGTTGAACTCCGCCGGCAGCGTGCACGTCGTCGGCACCGCCCAGGACCCGTCCGCCGAGGGGTCGACCCGCTACGACCTGGTGTTGTCGGGCTCGTCGGCCCGGGGCACCATCACCTCCGGCTCCGTCGTCACCGAGATCGTGAAGGTGGCGGACGACACCTACACCAAGGGCAGCCGCGCCTACTACGAGTCGATCGGCGAAGGTGACGCGGCCGACCTGCTGGCCGACAAATGGGTACGGCTCCCGGCGGAGGACGCCGAGCAGTACCGCCTCTTCACGATCGAGGGGTTCGCCATGGCCATCGGCGAGTACGTGGCGGCGCTGGACGGCAAGGTCACCACCGAGGACCTCGCCGGCCGCCAGGCGGTCGCGGCGGGCAGCGCGGAGGGAACCCGGCTGTGGGCGGCCAACACCGGCGACCCCGTCCCGCTGCGCCTGGACATGCTGAACGGTGAGCAGGGCCGGATGGAGTTCTCCGACTACGGCGCCAAGGTCTCGATCACGGCACCGGCCGGCGCCGTCGACCTCGCCTCACTCTCCTGATCCGTCCTCTGCTGATCCGTATCCGGTAGCCCCCCGGTAGCCCGGTGGCCCGGTGGCCCGGTTTGGCGGATCGCAAGAGTGAAGGATTTCGGTTGTTCCGACGACCGAAATCCTTCTTTCTTGCGGATCACCAGGCGAATCTGCGCCCCTTTTGGCCCTCTTGAGGTGAACTGCTGGTGCTGTCCGGGGGCTCGGGGTCCCGGGCGGGTCGCCGTGCGGCGGGTTGGCTCGGACCGACAGCGCATCCCGACATCACACACCGTCACCAGATGTGGATAAGGAGCCACTGAGGCGCGTCGCTGGATCCGTCGTCTACCGTGGTCGTCCGGCGTGGTGGGGCCGTCCGGCTCAGTGACTGGCCGGCTCGGTGACGAGCCGCGGCCTGCTGGACCCGGCTCGCGGATCGGCCTCGGAGGAGCGCGGCGATGCTCGTGGCAGCAGTGGACCAGGGGACCAGCGGCACCACGGTCTGCCTTCTCGACGACGAGGCCGGCGTCGTCGGTCGCGGCCACCGCCCGATCGGTGTGTCCTTCCCCCGCCCCGGCTGGGTCGAGCAGGACCCCCAGGAACTGCTGGACAGCGTCGTCGCGGCGGTCGCCGACGCGCTGGCCGACGCGGGGCGGCGCCCGTCCGACCTGGCCGCGATCGGCATCACCAACCAGCGCGAGACCACCGTGCTGTGGGAGCGCAGCACCGGGCGGCCGCTGTACCCGGCCATCGTCTGGCAGGACCGGCGCACGGCGGGGGCCTGCGAGCGCCTGGCCGCGGCCGGTCACGGCGAGCTCGTCGGGGAACGCACCGGCCTGGTGCTCGACCCGTACTTCTCCGGGACGAAGGCCGCCTGGGTGCTCGACCACGTGCCCGGCGCCCGGCGGGAGGCCGCGGCGGGCCGGGTCGCGTTCGGGACGGTCGACTCCTGGCTCGTCTGGCGCCTGACAGGCGGTCGGGCCCACATCACCGACGTCACCAACGCCTCCCGCACGATGCTGTTCGATCTGGCCCGCGGCGACTGGTCACCCGAGCTGCTCGAGCTGCTGGACGTGCCGCCCGAGCCGCTGCCGCGGATCGTGCCCAGCTCGAAGGTCTACGCCCACACCGACCGCGAGGTCTTCCTCGGTGTCGAGGTGCCGATCGCCGCGATCGTCGGTGACCAGCAGGCGGCGCTGTTCGCCCAGGGCTGCTTCGACCCCGGGCAGGCCAAGAACACCTACGGCACCGGGTCGTTCGTGCTGGTGAACACGGGCCCGGCACTGCCGCCCCCGCAGTCCTCCCTGCTGCGCACCGTCGCCTTCGGGCTCGACGGTGAGCCGCCGGCGTACGCGCTGGAGGGTGCGATCCTGTCGACCGGGTCCGCGGTGCAGTGGCTGCGGGACTCCCTCGGCGTGATCTCCGACAGCGCCCAGACCGCGCCGCTGGCCGCGTCGCTGGAGAGCAACGACGGCGTCTACTTCGTCCCCGCGCTCGCCGGGCTCGGCGCACCGCACTGGGATCCACGGGCCCGCGGGATGATCATCGGCCTCACCCGGGCCACCGGCCGGGCGCACCTGGCCCGGGCGGTGCTCGAGGCCATCGCCTACCGGACCAGGGACGTCGTCGAGGAGATGGCCGCCGGCGCCGGAGTGACCGTCACCGAGCTGCGGGCGGACGGCGGCGCGGCGAGCAACCCGTGGCTGATGCAGTTCCAGGCCGACATCCTCGGGATCGAGGTGGACGTCCCGGAGAACACCGAGACGACCGCGCTCGGCTCGGGCTACCTCGCAGGGCTGGCGACCGGCCTGTACTCGGGGCGCGACGAGCTCGACGCCCGGCGGCGCACCGCGGTCAGATACCAGCCGTCCATGAGCGCCGACCGGCGCGAGGAGCTGTACGGCCAGTGGCTGCGCGCCGTCGAGCGCTCCCGGGGCTGGGACCGCGACTGACCGGCCCGGCTCGCGACCGACCTGGCCGGCCCGCGGGCGGTCGGGCCATGAGCTGGTGGGCGGACGGGCGATCCGCCCGCGTTTAACCGAGTTCCCACACGACGGACCATCATGTCCCACACCCGGACAACGCCGCAGGACCACTTAAAGCCAACGGTAGATCGCGTCGAATTGAGAAAAGTGGCTGTCCGGCGACGCGATTTTTGCCAACCTGTAACAGGGGGCGGTTGGCGTCTCCTCGCCGCGCACCTAACCCCCGGACGGAGACCGTGACCGACGCGGACTACGCCCTGGAACTCGGCCGCCGCCTGCGGGCGGCCCGCAACCGACGTGGCCTGTCCCTCCTCGACGTCCAGGAACGTACCGAAGGCCGGTGGACCGCCGGGACCCTCGGCGCCTACGAACGCGGCAGCCGCACCCTGCGGGTGCACCGGCTCGTCGAGCTCGCGGAGCTCTATGACGTGCCGGCCACCCTGCTGGTCCCGCCGCCGGTCGAACGCCGCGAGACCGACGACCTGCCCCCGCTCGTCATCGATCTGCGCAGGCTGCGGAAGCTGCCGCCGACGCGGACCGGCCCGCTGCGCCGGTGGATCGCGATCGTGCAGGTGCTGCGGTCGGACAGTTCCCGCGATGTGCTGCGCCTGCGGCGATCGGACCTGCAGTCGCTGTCCCGCCTGTACAGCACCACCCCGGCCGTCCTCTACGAACGCCTCGGCGCCTGGGGCACGTTGATCGAGCCCGACGACGCGGCTCCCACCACCATGCGCCGGCGGTCGCCCGTGGTC
The DNA here is from genome assembly GCF_001983215.1 of Frankia sp. CcI49. Lineage (NCBI taxonomy): Bacteria > Bacillati > Actinomycetota > Actinomycetes > Frankiales > Frankiaceae > Frankia > Frankia sp. CcI49. The sequence continues at coordinate 168,909 of NZ_MOWP01000008.1, read as the reverse complement.
CGGCCGGCACGCTCCCAGCCCCGCCACTGAGGCGATCGGCTCACACCGGGCACCCCCGCGCAGTCCGTAGGATCAGCGGCGTGACCGAGGTCCTGGCAGTCGAGCTGACCGAGCTGGTCAAGACCTACCGGCGGGCAGCGGGTGCGTCGGGTGCGGGGCAGGCACGTCCGCGGTACCTGAAGGCGGGTGCGGCGCAGGCGCAGGCCGGGTCACCAGCCCCGTCGAGGCGTGGCTCGTCCCGGTCCCGCGGCCGTGCCCGCGACGCCCGGGCCGCCCATGGCGCCCACGACCGCGCGCCGGACGACACGACCAAGCGTGATGAGGGCATCCCCCCGCCGGCCGAGGTACGCGCGGTCGACGGGCTGTCGCTGGGCGTCTCGGCCGGGTCCGTGACGGCGGTCCTCGGGCCGAACGGTGCCGGCAAGACGACCACCATCGAGATCTGCGAGGGCTTCCGCTCCGCCGACAGCGGCGGCGTCCGCGTGCTCGGGCTGCACCCGGTGCGCGACGCGGCCGCGCTGCGCCCGCGGGTCGGCGTGATGCTGCAGGCCGGCGGGATGTACCCGGGTGCCCGCGCCGGCGAGATGCTGCGCCTGATCGCCGCGCACCACGCCCACCCGCTCGACACCGGCGCGCTGATGGAACGGCTCGGRCTGACGGAGGTGGCCGGCACGCCGTTCCGCCGGCTCTCCGGCGGCCAGCAGCAGCGACTCTCGCTCGCGATGGCCGTCGTCGGCCGCCCGGAGCTGGTCTTCCTGGACGAGCCCACCGCCGGTCTCGACGTCCAGGGCCGCCGTGACACCTGGGAGCTCATCGAGGAGCTGCGTCTGTCCGGCGTCACGGTGGTGCTCACCACCCACGCCATGGACGAGGCCGAGCGCCTCGCCGACCAGGTCGTGATCGTGAACCGGGGCCGGGTCGTCGCGGCCGGTTCGCCCGCCGAGCTCACCCGCGGCGGCGCCGAGGGCCAGCTCCGCTTCCGCGCCCCGGGCGGCCTCGACGTCGCGCGCCTGCTGCTCGCCCTGCCCGACGGCACGACCGGCTGGGAGAACCCGCCCGGTCACTACCTGGTGCAGGGCACCATCGACCCGCAGCTGCTCGCCGCGGTCACCGCGTGGTGCGCCAGCAACGGTGTGCTCGCCGAGGACCTGCGCGTCGAGCAGCGCACCTTGGAGGACGTCTTCCTGGACCTGACCGGGACGGAGCTGGAGTGAGATGAGTGTCATCGAGGCCACACCTGCCCCCGTGCTGGATCTCCGCCCGGCGCCCGGAGCCGCGTCCCGCGGGCGGATGCTGGCCGCGCAGACCCGGCTCGAGCTGACCCTCACCCTGCGCCGCGGCGAATCCGTGCTGCTCACCCTGATCATCCCGATCGGTCTGCTCGTCTTCTTCGCGGCCGTGGACGTCCTGCCCACCTCGCAGGCGGCGCAGCGCTCGGTGGACTTCCTCGTCCCCGGCGTGCTCGCCCTGGCCGTGATGTCGACGGCGTTCACCGGGCAGGCGATCGCCACCGGCTTCGAGCGCTCCTACGGCGTCCTCAAGCGGCTCGGGGCCTCGCCGCTGCCGCGGTCGATCCTGCTCGCCGGCAAGACGCTGGCCGTGCTCGCGGTGGAGATCGTCCAGCTGGTCCTGCTCGTCGCGGTCGGGTTCGCGGTCGGCTGGGAGCCGCACGGCTCGGCGGCGAGCGCGGGCTGGGTCGTCCTGCTGGTACTGCTCGGGACGGCAGCCTTCTCCGGGCTGGGACTGCTGATGGCCGGCACGTTGCGGGCCGAGGCGACACTCGCCGCGGCCAACGGGGTGTACCTGTTGCTGCTGCTGATCGGCGGGGTCGTGTTCCCCCTCGAGGAGCTGCCCGGCTGGATGCGGGTGGTAGCCGAGGGGCTGCCGACCGCGGCGCTGTCCGACGGGCTGCGCGCGGTGCTCGCCGAGGGCGCCGGGCCCGGCGCCGGCAACCTGATCGTGCTGGCGGCGTGGTCCGTCGGTGCCCTTGGGCTGGCTGCCAGGTTCTTCCGCTGGGAGTAAGGCGGGTGGCACCCCGGTAGTGGCGGCGCACACCCCGTCGGCCGGCACCCGGCGGATTACTATGGCCGCGATGCCATCTTCTACCACTCGTCGGAGCAAGCCCCGCGCCGACGGCGACGCCAGCCCTGCCGGCAACCACCAGACCCGGGCGAGCCGTGCGGCCCGGGCAGCGGGCACCGGCCGGCTCCCGGTGATCGGGCTGCGCATGTTCCGGCGCCTCACGCTGGCCAGCGTCGTCCTGCTCGCGGCGATCGTCGTCACCGGCGGTGCCGTGCGGTTGACCGGCTCCGGTCTCGGCTGCCCGACCTGGCCGCAGTGTGGTGACGGCTCGTTCACCCCCCACTCGGCCTACGCGATCAACGGCGCGATCGAGTTCGGCAACCGGCTGATCAGCATCGTGGTCGGCCTCGTGGTGCTGGCCCTGCCCATCGCGGCGCGCCTGCTCCAGGAGAAGCGGCGCGATCTGCTGCTGCTCTCGCTCGGGCTGTGGCTGGGCTTCGTCGGCCAGGCGGTGCTCGGTGGCATCACCGTCCTGGTCAAGCTGCATCCGGCGACGGTGGCCGCGCACTTCCTGCTGTCGATGGTGCTGCTGTTCAACGCCGTCGCCCTGCACCGCCGGGCCCGGCAGGCCGACGGGCCGACCCCGCTGGCGGTCCGACCGGAGCTCGCCTGGCTCGCGCGGGTCGTGGTCGTGGTCGCCGCGGGCGTCCTCACCCTGGGCACCGTCGTCACCGGCACCGGCCCGCACAGCGGCGACAGCGAGGAAACCAAGCGGTTCGGCTTCGACATCGTCAACGTCGCGCAGCTCCACGCCGACGGCGCGATGGTCCTCACCGGCCTCACCCTCGCCATGATCTTCGCCGTGCGGCTCGCTCCCGTCCCCGCCGAGGCCCGGCGCAGCGCACACGCCCTGCTGCTCACCGTCGTGGCCCAGGCCGCGATCGGGTTCACCCAGTACTTCCTCGGCATCCCGGCGCTGCTCGTCGGCCTGCACATGGCCGGCGCGACGATCATGTGGATCGTCACCATCCAGCTCTGGCTGGCGATGGGCGAACGGGCCCCGGCCACCGAGGCGGCCTGGGCCGGCTCCGCGGCGCGCGTCCCAGCTCCCGCACCCGCCACCGCGTGACGGGCACCGCCTGACACCACACCCCGGAGCCGCTGCTCCGGACCGGCTCAGGGTCCGGACCGACCCAGCGTCCGGACCAGCTCAGGGCGAGACGAGCGGGGTCCCGCCGGAGGTGGGCTCGTCTGCGCCGGCCGCCGGGCGCTCGTACCAGACCGTCCGGCGGACGTAGTCGATGTGGCTGATGATGATCCGCACCACCCGCCGGGACACGTCGTCCACGTCATAGGCCGCGACGGGGCTGTTCCTCCGGCTGCCCCTGGCCTCGCCGGTGGCCAGGCCGACGGCGGCGAGGACGCGGTCGGGGCGGGGCAGGCAGGAGACCACCGCACCGGTGTCGACCCCCTCCGGATGTTCGTGGGCCTCGCGGATCACCACCGCGGGGAAGCCGAGCAGGGACGCCTCCTCCGTCACCGTCCCGCTGTCGGAGACCACACACAGCGCGGCCCGCTGCAACGCGATGTAGTCCGCGAACCCGAAGGGCCGGCAGAACCGGACGAGGCCGTCGACCGACGGCGCCCGCCCGGTCGCCTCCAGCGCGTCGAGGCGCGCCCTGGTCCGTGGATGGGTGGATACGATGACCGGCACCCGGTAGCGGGCGGCCAGCCCGTTCAGCGTCTCCAGCAGGCCGGCGAGCAGCTCGGGACGGTCGACGTTCTCCTCCCGGTGCGCGCTGACGACCAGGTAGTGGCCAGGCGTCACGCCCAGCGTCGTGAGTGCCTCGGAGGCCTCGACCAGCGGCAGGTAGGCGTTCAGGACCTCCTTCATCGGCGAGCCGGTGACGAAGATCCGCTGCGTCGGCAGGCCTTCCGCCAGCAGGTTCCGGCGGGCATGCTCCGTCGAGGCGAGGTTGACATCGCTGAGATGGTCGACGAGCCGGCGGTTGATCTCCTCGGGCACGCGGTCGTCGAAACTGCGGTTGCCCGCCGCCATGTGGAACACCGGGATGTGCCGCCGCCGCGCCGCGATCACCGCCAGCGTGGTGTTGGAGTCCCCGTAGAGCAGCAGGGCGTCGGGGGACTCGTCCGCGAAGACCGCGTCGGCGCGGGCGATGACCCGGCCGATGGTCTCCGCCGGGCTCGCTCCGACGGCGTCCAGGAAGTGGTCCGGTTTGCGGATGCCCAGCTCGTCGAAGAAGACCTGGTTGAGCTCGTAGTCGTAGTTCTGCCCCGAATGGACCAGGCAGAGGTCGACCACCCGTTCCAGGGCGACCATCACCCTGCTGAGCTTGACGAGCTCAGGCCTGGTCCCGACCAGGACCATGACCCGCGGCCGATGCTCGGCGGGCCCGCGGCGCACCGTCGGCGCGGCTGACGGCTCGCCCACGATCTCCGTACGCAGCCCGTGCTGGGGGACGGTCGCGCGGGCCGCCGAGGCCTGCCGCTGGGCGGCCTGCCGGTCCCGGTCCGGGGACAGCCGGCGGCTGGGCACGGTCGGCACGGTCGGCGCCGCCGGCCCGGCCGGACCGGCGGGGGTGAACGGGGTCGACGGCGCCGTCGGCACGGTCGGACCGGACCGGACGACGGTGCCGTCCCCGACGACACCGTCCGCCGTGCCCACCAGGCCGCCTGGGCGCGGCCCGGACCTGGCCACCGGAATCCGGTGCGGCAGCTGGGACCCCGGCTCGGCCGCACCACCCAGCCCGGCCGAGTCATCGCGCCCAGCCGAGTCACTGCGCCCAGCCGAGTCATCGCGCCCAGCCGAAGCATTCAGCACACCCACGTCATCCAGGGCGTTCAGTCCCTCCAGGACACCCCGGGCACCTGTGCCGCCTCGGGCCGGGGAATCCGGGGCGCCCGCGTCCACCTCCGCGTCCGCAGGCGCGACCGCACCGTCCGGGGCGGAGCGCAGCGGGTCCGACCACACGGAACCCGACGCCGCCGCACCGCGCTGGCGCTGCGACCTCCCACCGGGGAGCAGCCCCCGGAGGAAGCCCGTCCGGGCCGGCTCCTCGCCGTCCCCGTTGTCGGTGCCACCCGTCGTTCTCGACACGTCGTTCTCCTCTCTACCGGAGAAGATCCACTGTCACCGGAGAAGATCTACTGGCTCGGTCCACGGTTCAGGCGTCGGCGCGCACTCCGTTCGACGCCGACGCGCCCGCCGCCGCCGAGGCCTCGGCCGACGCAGGGGCTGGGGCTGGGGCTGGGGCTGGGGCAGGCGCTGGGGCCGACGTCGCCGTCGGCAGCGACGTAGGTGTCAGGCGGCCGGCTGATGCCGCCCGGCGCACTCCGGGCACGTCCGCGCCGTGCGCGGAACCGCGTCTGGAGCCCCCCTCGATCTCGCGCCGCTCGATCGCGGTCGCCAGCTCGTCCACCATCGCCGCCCAGACCGGCGGCCGGTAGCCCGTCACCGACCACAGTCGACGTGCGGACAGAGCCCGGTTGCGCACCTCGTCGTCGCTCGGAACGATCTCCAGGTTGTGCCGGCCGAGCCGGTCAGCCAGCATCGTGAGCAGGTCGAACTTCGTGATGGGCTCGGAGGCGAGGTGCCAGACCCCGCTCAGGTCCGGATGCCCGACCAGGGCTAGATGCACGAAACGGGCGAACTCCGCGGTGGTGACGCCGCTGTAGACGACCCGGCGATACCCCGGGATCCGGCCGGTGGCGGACAGGAACCACTCGACCAGGCCGGCGGGAACGGCGGCCGTCTCCAGCCCCAGCACCGACGTCCGCAGCGTGAGTGTTCCCGGCTCGGTCAGCTCACCGAGCAGCTTGGTCATCCCGTGGGCGTCGACCGGATCCGGGACGTCGTCCTCGTGGTACTCGCCCAGCCGCCCGGAGAACACGCAGTCCGAGGAGACGTGAACGAGCCTCGCGCCCGCGGCACCGCACAGCCGGGCGAGGCGGTGTGGGAACAGCGCATTGACCTCGATCGCGGGTTGCATGCCTTGTTCACCCACCCGCCGCGCGGTCAGGCCGACCGCGTTCACGACCGCGTCGGGGCGCGTCGCCGCGAAGACGTCGACCAGGCTCTCCGGGTGGCACACGTCCACTCCGCACAGGACCCGGTCGGCCGGCGACGGCGAGCTCGGAGCGTGCGCCCGGACAGTCGCGGTGACGTCGTGGTCGCGGACGAGTCTGCGCACCAGCTCGCCGCCGAGCATTCCGTCGCCACCGAGAACCAGTACGCGCATCCGCTCCTCCTCCTTCTCCGACCGTGGTCACGCCAGGGGCGACACGCCGGATGGTCGGTCTCCGGCCGTTCTGGTCTCCGCCGGTTGGCTGCCAACCAGCCAACGCCAGGCAAGTATGACTCTAGGTAGTCAATTGATCGCCATCCGAGGTGGTGGCGCGCCGAGACCAGCCGGCATCAGACACCAGAGACCGCACATCACGACCCACATCGCCCATCACCACCCGCGCGGGTCAGTGACACCCGAGGCGCGCCGAGCGGAGATGCCGGACACAGACCAGGATGGCACTACTCTCTGCACCTGAGCGCAAACTCTGCGGGTATGCAAGGTCTCGAACCGGCCGCCCGCGCGGAGCGGGACGGAGAACGGTGGGAACAGGTCGGTGGACCGCCGCACCAGGACAGGTCGCCACGCTGCCCGGTCGCGACCGACGCCTACGCCACCTCCGCAACAGCCACGGCGAGATCTGGGTGAACATCACCTCGTCGCACCTGGTGCTCGCGGACTTCGTGAACCTCGACCCGTCCTACTCGCCCGGGCTGGTCGGCGCGTATCCCGCGCTGGGGTGGGCCCGTGCCCTGCACCGTGCGCTGTGTGCCTCGCGAACGCTGAGCCTGCTGCGCCGGACGGGCACGGCCGCCTGGCGGGCGGTCCGGTGGCCACGGCTGGCGGCCACGCTCACCCGTCACCTCCCGCGCAGGCCCGCACGCCCAGGACGGTCCGGACGAGGCCGCGGCCGTGGCTGGGCCGTCCGCCGGCAGTGGGAGGCCAGCCGGACGGCGGTTGTCGTCCGGCACCGGCCGGGCCGGCGACTGCCGTTGGCCGACGGCTCGGTTGATCACATCCTCTGCGCGCATGTCGTGCAGGAGCTGCCGCCGCGCGTCGCCGGCCGGGTGCTGGCGGAGTGCGCCCGCATCCTGCGCCCCGGTGGCACGCTCCACCTCGTGCTGCCAGATCTCCGCCAGGCAGTGGACCGCTATGTGCGCGGTGAGATCGACGCCGACGAACTCGTCGCCTGGCAGCGRCTGAACGACGGGCACCGACCGGCCGACCCGCGCCGCGCTCGGCACCCGCGGCGCCGTGAACCGGCCGACCCGCAGAACCGCTGGCACTACGACGAGCACACCGCGCGGCGCCGGCTGGTCGCCGCCGGATTCCACCTCTCGCGCACGCCCACCCCCAGCACCGGGCTGGTCGAGACGGATCCGGTCTCGCTGCATCTGGTGGCCGTCCGGCCCTGAGCGGCGGGCCGAGACCGGATCAAGCCACGCCACGCGCCGGATCGGACGGGTCCGGATTCGAGTCGGCTTGCAGGACGTTCCGTGCACCTTGGTGGACGAACCGCACAGTCCAATACGTCCGTCACATAGACTTGTTGTCCTGGTTCAGCCCGCGGCGACCATCACATCACCGTTGCAGACGAGCAGCATTGCTATTCATTGACTTATTGTCTGCATTCGCCGGCATCAGCTGGCTCCCGGTGTGGTGAGAGGGGCGAGATGGAGGAGGCCGGCACGCGGCCTGTCGGAGATCCATCCAGCCCGACGGCACCGGTGGCCACGGAAAGCGAGCGGATCGTCCCCGACGACGCGGTCCTCCACGACGCGGCTCTGGATGACGCCTTCCCCGACGACGCGATCCTGGACGACGCGATCCTGGATGACACGGTCCTGGATGACACGGTCCTCGACGGACCGCTGACCACCGCGCCAGTGGTCGAACCGGGCGCCGAGGCCGACGAGGCCGGTCCCCTGTCGATACCGCCGGAGCCAACGGAACTACAGGAACCATCGGAACAGTCGGCACTGTCGGCACCACAGCCTGGTCGGGCCTCCCGCCGGTGGATCCGCCGGCCCCGGGGAGCCAACCAGCTCGGCGTCGACGGCATCGGCCGCCCCGCCCCGCGCGGCCCCCTGCGGCGTGCCCTGCTCGTCCTGACCTCGCTGCTGTCGCTGGTGGTCATCGCCATCACCGCCACCGGTTGGCTCGTCGTGACGTTCTACGACCGCCGGATCGACCGCGAGACGATCGCTCCACCCGCCGACATCACCGTCACCCGGCCGCCGTCGGCACCCGTCGGTTCCGAGACCTGGCTGCTGGTCGGTTCCGACATCCGCACCGGGTCGGACGCGGCGAAGGTCGGCGGCGCCCGGTCGGACACGATGATGATCGCCCACCTGGCGTCCGACGGGACGACCCAGATCGTGTCGATCCCCCGCGACCTGCGGGTACCCATCCCGGCCTGGACGGATGACGACGGCGACCGGCACCGCGCACGCACCGACAAGGTGAACGCGGCCTTCAGCGCGGGCGGTCCCGCACTGCTCGTGGCGACCCTCGAACAGGTCGCCGGGGTGCGCATCGACCACTACGCCGAACTGGACTTCGGCGGCTTCAAGCAGATGACCGCCGCGATCGGCGGAATCGACGTCTGCCTCAACGCGTCGACCTTTGTCGAAAGACATACCCTGGACAACGGCCGGACTGTCCGGTCGACGAACCTGAACGATCCCAGCTCCGGATTCGTCGGGCAGGTCGGGGTGAACCATCTCTCTGGTGAGAACGCGCTGGCGTTCGTCCGGCAACGGCATGGGTTCGCCGACGGGGACCTGGCCCGAATCCGCCGTCAGCAGGCCTTTCTCGCGGCCATGTTCCGCACGGTGCTGAGCGAGAACGTACTGCTGAGCCCGTCCCGGCTGACCTCCTTCCTCGGCGCGGTGACCGAGTCGGTGCTGCTGGACGACCAGACCGGATTCTCCGAGCTGCGCGAGCTCGCCGAGCGGATGCGCGGCATGACCACGGGCGCGGTGACCTTCTCCACCGTCCCGATCACCGGGCAGATCAACAGCCCCGTCTTCTACTTCCTCTACGACCCCGCCGCGATGAGACAGTTCTTCCGCGACGTCACCGGCAGCACAACGGTCTTCGAGCCGTCCGACGGTCCCGTCGACCCGCTTGACCTGAGCGCCGAGATCACACCGAGTGCGACTGCCGCCGCGGCCGGTTCGACGCCGGCGGCCTCCACACGGCCCCGGGCAACGGTCACGTCGCCGGCCCCGCCGCAGGCCACCGCCACGCCCACCCCGGACACCGCTGGCACGACAACCGAGTCCGGCCCGAGCGCCCAGACCTCATCCCAGCCCCAGGCCACGGTCACCGCCTCTGCCACCGGGTCGAACGGCCAGCCGGACTCCGGCGGCTGGCCCCAGCCCTGGCCCACGGCGCTGACCGGCACAACCGCAGCCGCCGGGACCGTGAGCTGGGCCAGGGCCGCCGCTTTCGGATCGAACGTGACCGCGACCGGCGGGGCGACCCCGACCGGTGGGGCGTCCCCGACCGGTGGGGCGACCCCGACCGGTGGGGCGCCCCCGACGAGCCCGTCCCCGACGGCGTCCGAGGCGCAGGAAGCGCCGGTGACCGCGGCGGCAGCCTGCATCTACTGACTCCGGCGGATGGCACCTGCCGGCGCCGGCCGCCGTCTGCCGCTGGTCCTGCTGCCGACACCGCGGTGCCGTGGCTCCGGCACCCCTGCGGCCAGCCGCCCCGCTACCGTCAGGACATGCCAGCCGCCTCCCCTGCCCCTGGCCACGCGCCCGGCCCCGGCTCCGGTCCCGTACCGGTCACCAACGCGCAGCGCCGGGCAAGTGCCGACCGGCTCCGGGCGGCCTGCGCCGACGGACGGCTGACCTTCGGCGAGCTCAGCGAGCGGACCAACCGAGCCTGGGTGGCTCGCACCACCACCGAGCTCGAACGAGCCGAGGCCGATCTGCGCGCGGGACACCCCGAGGGTGCGCAAGCCCGGCGCGCACCGCAGGCCCCCACCACGCGGATGGTCACCCTTCTCGGTGACGGCCGCCGCTTCGGGCGGTGGCGGCTGGCCCGCCGGACAGTGATCGTCAACGGTCTCGGCAACTGGGCCCTCGATCTGCGCGGGGCGCTGCTGGACGAGCGGATTCTCGCGGAGGCCACCGTCGACCTGTGCTTCGTCTCACTGGTCGGGGATCTGACCATCAGCGTTCCCGACGGTGTCGGCGTCGACGTGAGTGGCCTCGTCGCGCTCGGCGACCGCCACGTGGACCTGGCCGTGGTCCCGACCCGCCCGGGCATGCCCCGGCTGCGGCTACGGCTGGCCGGCCTGATCGGCGACCTGCGGATCACGAGCGGCTCGCTGCTCGGGCGCCCCGGTCAGGAGCACGGACGGGCAGGAGCCAGGGCAGCGGGGCAGCCCACGGGGCTGGTTTCGTCCGCGCGCGTCTGGTCCCGCCGCGGCTAGAATGCGCACTGATATTCTCGATCATGTCTTCCRGAGCACCGCGGGCACGAGCACCGCACGCTCGACCTATGTCGGCTCGGGCGATGTCGGCTCCGAGTGGCCGGAATGCGGAGCGGCCACGGCGACCTTCTAATCGGAAGGAGCGGACGCGGATCCCGCGGACCAGATCGGTGAGGGAGGGCTCGACCGATGCTTGACCCCAGAGACCTCTATGAGATCAGAAGCGAGCTGGACGACCTGGGCCGCCCCATCCTGATCGAGGCGATGACGGGCGTCGTCGACGCCGGCGGCGCGGTGGGTCTGGCCAGCGAGCACCTCACGACGACTCTCGACCACGAGCGGATCGTCACCTTCGACGTCGACCAGCTCATGGACTACCGCTCCAGGCGGCCACCGATGGTCTTCTACGAGGACCACTGGGAGAGCTACGAGGATCCGGTGCTGGCCATCGAGCTGCTGCACGACGAGGCGGGCACGCCCTTCCTGCTGCTCTCCGGTCCGGAGCCCGACCTGCACTGGAAGCGGTTCACCAGCGCCGTTCGGACGATCATGAAGGATCTCGGGGTCCAGATGTCGGTCGGGCTCAACGCGATCCCGATGGCGGTTCCGCACACCCGGCCGTGTGGTGTCACGGCGCACGCGACCCGCAAGGAGCTGCTGGTCGGCAACGACCCGTGGATCCGCCGGGTCTCGGTTCCCGGCAGCGCCGGGCACCTGCTGGAGTACGAGCTCGGCCGGGCCGGGGCCGACGCGATGGGCTTCGCGGCACACGTCCCGCACTATCTGGCCCAGGCGACCTACCCGGCGGCGACGGAGGCGTTGCTCAGCGCGGTGTCGAGAGCGACCGGGCTGCTGCTGCCGCTGGACGGGCTGCGGTCCGCCGCGCTGGAGGTCCGCGGCGAGATCGACAGCCAGATCAAGGGCGGCGGCGAGGCCGCGGACGTGGTCAAGGCCATCGAGGAGCAGTACGACGCGTTCCACCGTGGCCGCGAGGGCACGAATCTGCCGGTGGTCGACGGCGACGAGCCGCTGCCGACCGGCGACGAGCTCGGTGCGGAGCTGGAACGCTTCCTCGCCGAGCAGAGCGAACCGGGCGGCCCCCAGCCCGGCTGACCGGTACCGCCCCGACGGCCGCCCGCGATGTCACCGGCGCTGGTGGCCGTCCCCGTCGGGCTCCGCAGGTCCGCCGCGCGGTGCGTCGTCATCCGCGCCGGTGCGGTGGTCGCCGGCGGCGTCAGCCGCGGCGGCCTGCTGTTCGCGGTGGCGGGCGAGGTCGTCCATGACGAGCAGGTCGTGGCGGAAACAGCCGGTCCGATAGGCGGCGCGGCCGACCCGTTGCGCAATCACGGGCGCTGTGACCAGCTGCAGCAGGGCCACCAGCAGCAGGCCCACCGCAAACCGGAACGGGAGCAGCACGGCACTGCCGAGCAGGATCGCCACCAGGCCGACCGTCTGCGGCTTGGTGGCGGCCTGCAGGCGGGACGGCACGTCGGGGAACCGCAGCAGGCCCCATGCTCCGAGCACGCAGAACACCGAGCCGACCAGCAGGAGCACCGCACAGATCACCTGCCTGGCCATCAGCGGATCTCCCCCTGTCGCTCCACCAGCCGGGCCGCGGTGACGGAGCCCAGGAACCCCAGCAGGGAGACGACCGCCACCAGGGCGATGTTCCAGCCCTCACGGCGCATCCCGATCTCCACGGTGACTCCCGCGGCGATGAGGATCACCAGGACGTCCAACGCGACGATGCGGTCGAGATCGGTCGGCCCGACCAGCAGCCTGGCGAGCGTGAGCAGCCCGGCGATGCTCAGCAGGACGAAGGTGGCCGTGTAGACAGCGGTCAAGATCATCCCTTCCCGGGCGGGCGAGCCCGCGCCCCGGTGGGCCGGCGGACGTCCTCCGCGAGGCCGAACGCCTTCAGCACGCGATGGTGCATGCTCCGGACGGAGTCACGGACCCGGTCCGCCATCCGGTCGTCCTCGACGGCGAGCATGTGGACGTACAGCGCTCCGCGCTGGTGGTCGATCTCCAGGACGAAGGCACCGGGTGCCAGCGAGATCGCGTTCGCCGTCAGCGTCGAGATGATCTCCGAGGACGCGGCCAGTGGCACCTCGACGATCGCCGACCGGGTCCGCGGCCCGTTTCTGATCATCTGGGCCGCGACCGACAGCGACGCCGGGACCAGATCGGCGAGGAGCCAGCCGACCAGGGCGAACGAGGGCAGCAGCCGGAACCGGACGGGCGCGTCGGCATCCCGCAGCGGGAACAGGACAAGCACACCGGCCGCGACGACCAGACCGCTGATCATCACCAGCGGTGTCAGCCGCCCCCACAGCGCCGCCCAGACCACCCAGAGCCACACCAGACGTCCGGGCCGGCGCAGCATCTGGCGAAGCGCCGCACGTGACCCGGGTCTCTCCACCAGCGGCTCGCTCTCGGTCTGCCGCCCGGCCGGTGTCGCGGTCATCGCCGGGCCCCGGCGGTACCCGCGCCGGGCAGGACGGAGTCGATGTACGCGGTGGGCTCGAGCAGATCGCCCGCGGCCCGCTCGCTCAGCGACGCCAGCGGCCCGGCGAAGACCGCGACCGCGACGCCGGCGGCGACGACCCCGGCGGTCGCGAGCACCATCGGCCGGGTCACCGGCCCAGCCTGGCCGCTCCGTTCGGCGGCCTGCTCCGCGCCCGGTCGCGCGCCCTGCTCAGCGCCCTGTTGCGCGGCGCAGGGAAGGCCGTGCCGCGGGCCCCAGAACGCCTGGATCCACACCCGGGCCACGACATACAGCGAGAGCAGGCTGGTGATCAGGCTGGCCGCCAGCGCGACGTCCACCGGCCAGGTGCGGGTCTGGGCGCCGGCCTCCAGCAGCGTCAGCTTCGCGACGAAGCCGGAGAAGGGCGGGATCCCGGCGAGGCTGAGCGCTGGGAGCGCGAACAGCAGCGCGGTCACCGGTATCACGGCCACCAGACCACCGGTCCGACGCGGCACCGACGTCCCCGTATAGCGCGTGATCAGGCCACTGACCAGGAACAACGCGGCCTGCGCGAGGATGTGGTGCACCATGTAGATGATCACGCCGGTGAACCCGGTCACGGTGAAGAGCGACAGCCCGAACAGCATGTAGCCGATGTGGCTGACCAGCAGGAACGACAGCATCCGGTTCAGGTTGTCCTGGGCCAGCGCGCCCATCGCGCCGACGAGCAGCGTCGCGATCGCGGTGGCCAGCAGCAGCACCCACGCGCCGTCATGGTGGAACACGAGGGTGTGGGTTCGCAGCAGCGCGTAGACGCCGACCTTGGTCAGCAGGGCCGCGAGGACGGCGGTCACCGGCGCGGGCGCCGTCGGATAGCTGTCGGGCAGCCAGAAGTGCAGCGGCACCGAGGCGGCCTTGATCCCGAAGACGACGAGCGCCATCAGCCCGAGCGTCTCGGCCAGGCCCGGCGGCAGCCGCTGCATCCGTCCCGCGAGATCCGCGAGGTTGACCGTCCCGGTCGCCGCGTACACCAGCGCCAGCATCGTGAGGAACAGCAACGAGGACGTCATGCTGACGATCACGTAGGTCATGCCCGCCCGGATCCGTCCCGGTGTGGTGGCGAAGGTGATCAGCACGTAGGACGACACGAGCATGACCTCGAACGCCACGAACAGGTTGAACAGATCGCTGGTCAGGTAGGCGAGCGCCACCCCGGCGACGAGCACCAGATACACCGATTCGAAGACGGAGCTGCGGCCGAGCCGTGCCTCCTCGGTGACGCCCTGGCCGATCGCGTAGACGAGGACCGCGAAGGTCACGACCGCCGAGGTGAGCAGGAGCAGGCCGGAGAGCCGGTCGGCGACCAGCGTGATGCCTACCGGTGCGGGCCACCCGCCCAGGTTCGCGACCAGCGGGCCGTCGGCGTCGGCGATCACCAGGATGGCGGCGGCGTCCGCCACGACACCCGCGACGACGGCCAGCGCCAGCACCCGGCGCACGATGATCCATCTGCTGATGACCAGCACGGCGCCGGCGGCGAGCAGCGGCACCACGACCGGAAGGACCACCAGGAGGCTCACGGGTACCGCCCGCGGGCGTCGTGGCGTTCCAGCAGGCCGGGCACGGCCAGCTCACCCGGCTCACGCTGATCACCCGCCTCGCGCTGATCACCCGAGTCACCCGGCGCGCCCGCATCACCCGGCGCGCCGAAGGGCGGCTCGCCCCCGCCACGCTCCATCCGGGCGATGCGCGCGTCCTCGATGTCATCCCGGACCTCGTCGTCGCCGAGCAGCGTCCAGGCCCGGTAGGCCAGCGCGAGCAGGAACGTCGTCAGCGCGAACGTGATGACGACGGAGGTGAGCGCCATGCCCTGCGGGAGCGGGTCCGACATGGCCTCCGGCGGGACCGAGCCGACCATCGGCGGCTGCCCGCTCTCGCCACCGACCAGCAGCAGGAGCAGGGTCGTGCCGTGCCCGAGCAGGACGAGCCCGATCAGCACGCGCATGAGCGACCGCTGCAGCAGCAGATAGGTGCCGGTGGTGTAAAGCGCGCCCACCACGACGGCCGACGTCAGGTTCACCGGGCTCACGGCGACACCCCGATGCTCGGGTCATCGGCGGCGCGAAGCCCGGCGTCGGCCTCCTTGTCGACCGCCGTGCCGAGGGTGCGCAGCAGCTCCAGGACGACTCCGACGATCAGCAGATAGACCCCGCAGTCGAAGAAGACGCTGGTCACCAGCTCGACGTCCCCGAGGACGGGCAGCTCACCGTGGAAGACGTAGCTTTCCAGCACGGGATCACCGACCAGCGTGGGCGCCAGCGCCGCGACGCCGGCGACAACCAGGCCGGCGCCCATCACGGTGGTCGGCACCACCGGCACCGCGGCGCCGACCCGGTGCCGGCGTCCGGACACATAGCGGAGCACGAACGCGAGGCCGGCGACCAGACCGCCGGAGAACCCACCGCCCGTCCTGGTGTGGCCGGCGAAGAGCAGATAGAGCGAGAAGACCAGCAGGACGGGAAACACCGCCCGCGTCGTGACCTCGAGCAGAACGGACCGCCCGGGGCCCGGGGCGGCCCCGCCCCCGGTCGTGCCTCGCGGCGCGGTCGCCTCCCGCGGCGGCGGCGTGCGGGCGAACAGCAACAACGAGGCCACACCCAGGGTGGCGACCGCCAGCACCGAGATCTCACCCAGCGTGTCGAAGGCCCGGAAGTCCACGATGATCGCGTTCACCACGTTCGTCGCACCCGTCTCGGCCGGCGACCGGGCGATGAACTGCGTGCTCACTACCTCCGGTGTGGCCCGTGACCCGCTGGTCACGATGGCGAAGCCCGCGACGAACACACCGACCGCCCCCGCGATGGCGACCCGTCCCAGCCACAGCGGCGCCGAGCGGTCGGCTGTCGAGAAGCGAACCGGCATCCTTCGCAGCACGAAGACGAACGCGATCAGGGAGAGCGTCTCGACGAGGAACTGGGCGAGAGCGAGATCCGGCGCTCCGTCCACCACGTACAGCGCGCCGATGCCGTAGCCGGCGGTGCCCAGCAGCAGGGTCGCGGTGAGCCGTCCGTCCGCGCGGACCACCGCCAGCGACGCGAGGACGACACAGGCGGCCAACGGAAGCTGGATGCGGTAGTCCCACAGGGGCAACTCGTGCGGCCAGGAGGAGGCCGTGATCAGCGCGCTGCCGGGCTCCGCCAGCAGCATGACGAGGATGACCGCCAGGTAGACCGGCAGGGAGCCGGCCTGCAGCCGTCCGGTCACCGCCACCGCCGACCAGTCCAGCGCACGGACGGCCTGCTCGTAGCCGCGCTGCCCATCCAGCACCCGACGCACCCGACGCACCCGCGCGACCCACGCACCCGAGGGGACCAGCGGGGACCGTGCCGACCGCCCCGACCGCCCCGCCGGTGACGCTCCCGGGAGCCCGGCCGCGAAGAGCAGCGCTCCCCCGCCGATCGCGACCACGGTGAGCCACACGGGCAGGCCGAGCCCATGCCAGAGCGCCAGATGGTAACGGTCACCCGAGCTGGGATAGCCGTCCGCGTAGGAGCCGACGAGCCGGTCGACTGCCTGGTAGTTGAGGCCGAGGCCAAGGCCGGCGAGAGCCGGCATCGCCGCCGGAAGCACGAACAGCACGGTCGGCCGGGCCATCGCCCGCGGCTGGCGGCCCGAGGGCGAGGCGAAGGCGCCCCACAGGAACCGCAGCGTGTAGGCGGTGGTCAGCACCGCGCCGGCCACCAGGACACCCAGCAGCACCTGGTCGCCCGGCCCGCCGTGGGCGAAGGCCTCGAAGGCCGCCTCCTTGCCGAGGAAACCGAGAAAGGGCGGCAGGCCCACCATCGAGGCCGCCGCGAACACGGCCACCGCGCAGACACCGGGAACGGCCCGCCCCAGACCGCACAGCTCCCTGATGTCGCGGGTTCCCGCCTGGTGGTCGATGACGCCCACGACCATGAACAGCGCGGACTTGAACAGGCCGTGTGCGAGCAGCGCCGTGGCCCCGGCAAGCGCCGCCGTCCGGGAGCCGAAGCCGACGAGTGCGGTCAGGAAGCCGAGCTGGCTGACGGTGCCGAAGGCGAGCAGCAGCTTGAGATCGGTCTGACGCAGCGCGCGCGCCCCGCCGAGCAGCATCGTCGTCGCGCCGATGACGACCGCGGGCACCCGCCAGCCCGGGACGTCGGCGAAGGCCGGCATCAGCGCGGCGATGAGGAAGACACCGGCCTTCACCATCGCCGCGGCGTGCAGATAGGCACTGACCGGTGTCGGCGCGACCATCGCCGCCGGCAGCCATGAATGGAACGGGAGCTGCGCGGACTTCGTCACCGCCCCCACCAGCACGAGCACCAGCGCGACCGTCACGACCGGGCCGGACGGGGGCGCGGCCACGATCGCGCTGATGCGGGTGGTGCCGGCGGTCATCCCCAGCAGAACGAAACCGAGCAGCATCGGCAGCCCGCCGAGCGTCGTCGTCAGCAGCGCCTGCAGGGCGGAGCGCCGGTTGGCCGCGCCGATCCCGTCCTGCCCGATCAGGAGAAAGGACAGAACGGTCGTGAGCTCCCAGAAGACGTAGAGCGTGAACAGGTCATCAGCCAGGACGAGGCCCAGCATCGCGCCGGCGAACCCCAGCAGCGCGGCGCTCATGCCGCCGAGCCCCCGCGGACGGGCGGGCGGACCAGCCGGAGCTCCGTGTGCTCCGTTTGTTCCGTGTGCTCCGTCGGCGTCGTGGTAGGAGAAGGAATAGATCATCACCAGCGCGCCGACACCGGTCACGAGCAGCGCCATCAGCAGCGCCAGCGGGGTCAGCCGGAGCGCGAGCTCCAGGCCGACCGTGCCCGCCCAGGGGATGACCTCCGTCAGCCCGGCACTCCCGGCCGCCCCGGCACCAGCACCGGCGCCACCCGTCGGCACGCTGTCGAGCACCGCCGGGATCCGGGCCACCAGCCAGCCGAACGTGGCGGCGGGAACCGTGGCCGCCAGCAGATAGCAGCCCCGCCCCAACCGGCCGGCCAGCGCGGGCAGGGTGACGGCGAGGAGCAGGTGGGCGCCTAGGGCAACGAACACACCGCTCGCCACCCATACATGTCCTCAGGCGCCGTCCCCGCTCCGGCCATCTCCCCGCACCCCCAGGTATCGAGTTGCCAAAGTGTCACGCTGCGCTGGGATCGGCCGTTCCGGCGCGCCAGCGCACCCGGCCGAGCCGCCCGCCCTGCCCCGGCGTCCGGCCGCGTCCGGCCGCGCCGGCCCGGGCGCCGGTCGCGACGACACGCCGAACCGACATCGCGACACGCCGAGCCAGCAACGCTTCCCCGACATTCACGACAGGTCACGACCAACCCCGAGACCGGACACTCGGCAGGCCCCACCAGCTACCCACGCGCCACGCGCACCCGACCGGACCACCACCCCGCCCCTCACGCACCGCAACCAGACCGATGTCGGCGTTGCGGGCGCACATCAGCCACGGCCATCCGGACGTGCTCATAAAGAAAAAACACCGACCGAATGAAACGAATAGCGACTACCAAGCGTAGCCATCCCACCTTCCGACCCCACGCCGGCAGACACCTCCCGCCAGGCCCTCCGGACGCCTCCCACGCCATCCGGACAGCGCCCAGAACTTGTCGAATGGCAACCAATGGCACCGGGAATACATTTCAGGCATCATGTCGTGATCATGGCACTAAAGGACTACCATCCGATCAGGCAATGCGATGTATGTGGTTTCGGTCCAGCTGGGGTACCCGGGGGGCTCGGTATGGTGCGGCGCCGCACGATGACACTTTCTGATCAGGGTCACGCCCATGGCCCCTCGGGGGCAGCGGTATGAGCGCCACCGCGATCACCTCCACCAAGGCCCCGGCAAAGCCACGGCAGAAGCGATTAAGCCGCCAGCTTCTCCTCACCGCGCATGTACTGGTCAGTGTGGGCTGGAACGGGGTTGCCCTCGGCCAGCTCGCACTGGCGGTGACGGCCTCCGTCAACGGTGACATCAGGCATCCCGCCTACGAGCTCATGCACGTATTCGACCGGGCGCTCAACATTCCACTCGCACTGCTCACACTCGCCACCGGAATCCTGATCTCGCTACGGACCCGCTGGGGTCTGCTGCACCACTGGTGGGTCGTGACGAAGCTGGCGATCACGGTGTTCGCCGTCATCTTCGCCGCCGGCTTCATGCGGACACTGATCGTCAGGGCCGGTGATGCCACCGCCGACGGCGAGATTCACTACAGCGCTCCGGCGGTGGCCATCATCACCGGCGCCTGCCTTATGAACGCCCTGTTCATCACGGCCACGTTCCTGTCGACGCTGAAGCCCTGGGGCCGGACCCGGCGCGGTCGGCAGGCCGGCCCTCGTCAACGCGGGCCGGTGCCCGTCTCGCCGGCCGAGCCGCCGGCCAGGCCGGCGGGCGAGACGGCGCCCGAGCCGGCAGGTGCCCCGCTACCGTCCCCCGCCGCGACGTCCCCGGGCGGGGCTCACCTCTGACTCCCGGCGTCGGCTCCCGTCGTCTGACTCCCGGCGTCGGCTCCCGTCGTCCCGGCGTCGGCTCCCGCCGTCCGGTAGCCAACTTCCGTCACTGTCAGATACTCGTCAACTCCGATGCGCGTCCACCTGGGCGGTCTCCGGCCCGCACGCTGGCAGGATCACGGCCACAGCCAACGGGCCTGCCGGTGAACCGCGCCGCGCACCGGAGGAGGGCCGACAGGCAGTGCGAGGACAAGACCTTCCCACGAGCGCGAGCGAGTTCGTCTCCCCGCTCACCTCGGACGACCCCCGTGTGATCGGGCCCTTCCGGATCCGCGGACGCCTCGGCGCCGGCGGCATGGGCACCGTGTACCTCGGGCACTCCCCCGATCGGCGACCCGTCGCGGTCAAGATGATCCGGGCGGACATGGCGTCCGACCGCACGTTCCGGCGACGCTTCGAACGTGAGGTCGCGGCGATGGGGCGGGTCGAGAGCCCCTTCACCGCACCCCTGATCGCGGCGGACGTCGATGCGCCCCTCCCCTGGCTCGCCACCGCCTACGTGCACGGCCCCACCCTGCGCGACAGCGTGGCCCGCAACGGCCCCCTCCCGCCCGCCAGCGTCGCCACGCTCGCCGCCGGGATCGCCCGGGCGCTGGTCGCCATCCACGCGGCCGGTGTGATCCACCGTGACCTCAAGCCCGCGAACGTCCTGCTGGCAGTCGACGGACCACGGGTCATCGACTTCGGTATCGCGCGGGCCGAATTCCACTCGGGCACCATCACCACCGGGCGCATCGTCGGATCGCCCGCCTACATGTCGCCGGAACAGGCCCGCAGTGGACGGGTCGACGCGTCGTCCGACGTCTTCGCCCTCGGTTCGGTGCTCGCCTTCGCAGCCACCGGCCGCAACGCCTTCGGGGAGGGCAACACCGCGGACGTCCTCTACCGGGTCGTCCGGGAGGAGCCGGACCTCACCGGCGTCGACGGCGCGCTGCATGCGCTCATCACCTCGTGCCTGCGCAAGGTGCCCGCGCAACGACCGACGCCACGGGAGATCCTTTCCGGCTGCCACCACCAGCCGTCCGACAGCGCGCAGACGACGACCTGGCTGCCGGTGCCCGTGCTCGCCGAGATAGACCAACGCCTGCGACACCCCGCGGTGTCGGACGGGCCGGTCGAGCCCGGTGAGCGGCCAGCACCGGACGCGTCGGACGAGCCGGTCCAGCCCGGTGAGCGGCCAGCACCGGACGAACCGGACGCGCCGGATACGCCGGATACGCCGGATACGCGGGGCGAGCTGGGATCATCGGGCGGGAGCGGGCCCGGTGAGCGGGTCGAGCCGATCGAGCCTGCCCGGCCGGCTCGAGCCGGCCGGCACCCGCTGGTCGGGCTCTGCGTCCTCGTGGGCACCGCCGCCGCGACGATCGCTGTCATCGCCGTGGCACCGGTGGGCAACCGACTGCCCGGCCCCTGGGACCTGCGCGGACGCGGTAGCCACACCGAGACTCCCGGGCCGGCGGGGGTGAACGGCCCCGGCGAGCCGGCGGACCGCGACGATCTGAGTGGAGACGTTGCCGAGGCGCAACGCGACAGCTCGACGCGATCCGGGTTCCCAGGGCAGGATGCGATCGACCACCGCCCACCCACCGGCCCGGTGCCGGCCACCGGCCCGGTCGCGCCACCGACGACCCCCCGCGCCGAGACCCACGCGGACGACGGTCACCGTCGGGTTGAGCAGCCGGGCAAAGCGGGTTCGTTCTGGCTGGTCACCTCGCCGTCGGCCGACATGGCGGGCACGCACTCGCACCTGCACCCCGCGGACCGCCCGAGCGCCACCACCGGCGGGGCACCGGCCGGTGGTGGGAGCCCGACGCCATCGGAACCGGGCGGCCCGACGCCACCGCCCACACAGCCGCACCAGGGGACATCGGTCTCCCCGCCGGCCGACAGTACTGATCCGGGCTCGGGAACCGACCCGGATCCTCGTGAGCGGCCAGACTCGTCGGCCCCGACGGCGACCGGAGCACCGACGCCCGCGGACCCGCCGCCCTGATCGGGAGCAGGCCCGGCGCGGGCTCAGACCGCCTGCGACGACACCGCGGTTCCCGCCAGCAGCTCCTCGGCCGCGACCGCGAAGACCTCGCCGCCGGCCTGGCGCAGCAGGCGACGTGAGGCCTGAAGCGCACCGGCACGCTGGCCCCTCGCCGTGCCGACGGCGGCCCGCAGGCGGTCCGCCGTGAGTTTCCGAGCCGGCAGCAGCACACCCGCGCCGGCCTCCACGACACGGCGGGCGACCTCGGGCTGGTCACGGCCGAACGGCACGGCGACCACAGGCACGCCCGCGGCGACCGCCTTCTGGACGATGCCCATCCCGCTGTGGCAGACGACGGCCGCCGCCCGCTCCAGGACGGGCCCGTGCGGCACGAACCGCTCGACGCGGATGTTGGGCGCCGCCGGCAGGTCGACACGCCCGAAGGCATCGGCGAGCGTGATCAGGACCCGGACCGGCTCGTCACGCAGCGCCTGGGCCGCCGCCAGGGCGAGACGCTCGTCGCCCTGGTACTCGGTCGATGTGGTCACCAGCACCCAGGGATCTCCGGGCTCCTCCAGCCAGGCCGGCGTCTCCCCCGGCGGGTCGTAGATCTGGGCGCCCACGAAACGGATGTGGGCGGGGACGTCCGAGCGTGGGTACTCCAGCGGCTCGCCGGTCAGCACCAGCACCTGGTCGGCCTCGAGGAGATAGTCGAGTGGGCTGGTCAGCGGGGCGAGACCCGCCCCGGCCCGCAGCTCGTTGAGCGGGGGCAGCATCGCGGCGCCGAACTGCCGGATGAGCAGCGGCCACAGCACCCTGTCGCGCAGTCGTCCCAGCGGGCCGGACGCCGGCGCGAGACCCATCCCGTACGGCGGGATGCCCTTGCCGGGCAGGGCGATCAGAGTCGGCAGGGTGATCCCCCACCGTCGCCCCGACGCCCGGGCGGCGACCGCGGCGCCATAGGCGTTGGTGTCGACGAGAACCACGTCCGGATCGGTCTCGGCGATGGCCCGGTCGAGGTCGGCCCGTTCCAGCGGCCCCCGCGACATGAGCCCGGCGATCGCCTTCCGCAGCCGCGCCGCGCCAGACCCGGTGGTGGGCTCCCTGACGTCGATCTCGTCGATGCGCGGATCCGTCGGCGCGACATGCAGGCCCTGGGTCCACGGGCCGTCGACGAGCTTGGCCCCGATCCGCAGGTGAACCTCGTGGCCGCGGTCGCGCAGCGCACGCAGGCCGGGCACCAGCGGAAACAGGTGGCCGGGCGCGGTGGTGCAGTAGACGAGATAACGGGCCATGGTCGCGCTCCTTCGGGCAGGACGGTTCGCCGCCCGGCGCCGGTCGCGTGGGCGGGAGAGACAGACGTGGGCGGGTGGGCGGGAGAGGCAGAGAAGAAGTCGGTGGGGAGACGGTTGCGGCGTCAGGGTGACCGGAGGCAGGCCGCGATGAGGTCCGCGACCGCGTGACGTGTCGCCTCCACGGACATCGCCTGATCACGGCGTAGGACGAGCCACAGCTCGACGCCGCAGACGGCGGCGAGCCGGCCCAGCAGATCGTGCCGCCGATCCGGGGCCAGGCCTTCGAGCTCCGCGGCGAACGCCGTGGCCGTCCAGTCGCGGTGGGCACGCCGGCCGGCCTCCGCCACCTCCGCCAGGGCGGGCGAGGCATCCTGCTGGCGGATCGCCCGATCCGTCACGTCGCCCCACCGCTCGTAGTGCCGGGCAAGACGCTCGGCGACCACCGCCGGATCGGAGACGTCCGGGATGCCTCGGGTCGCCTCGATCTGCGGCGCCATCCAGGCACTGATCGCCCGCACCAGGCCGTCCTTCGTCCCGAACCGCCTGATCACGGTCTGGACGCCGACCTCGGCGTGCTCGGCGACCATGGCCAGCGTGACCTGGTCGAACGGGTGCCGGGTGAACAGCTCGGCGCCCGCGGCGAGGATGCGTTCGGTGTTCGCCGCCGCGGCCTCGGAGCGCTGGCGCTGCTGGTAGCCGCGGGTCACCCTCGATTTCACGGTATGGACATTACCGCCGAATGGGGGAACGCGGAACGCGGGCGGCCTGTCACGCGCGCGACGGCGGGACGAACGCCGGACCGGGGCCCGAGCACGTTCGTCACCGCCGCCGCGGGGAGAGAGGAGGATCAGTGCCCGACGGCGTCACCCAGACGCTGGCCGCTCTCCAGCGCCGGCACGAGGCTGACCGTCGGGACCTCGAAGCGGTTGGTCGTCTCGTCCAGCACGATGGCGCGGGCCGTGGCGATGTCGAACCACATGCCGACCAGCTGCAGACGTCCCTCCCGCTCCGCACGCCGCACCACGGACAGCCCGCGCAGAGCCACCAGCTGCTGGGCGACGCTGATCCGGCTCAGCTCGTCGGCGTCCGTGGGCAGGCCACCCGCCACACGTTCGGCGCGTTCGAGCGCCGGCTCGCCGTGGCGCAGCCAGCCCTCCAGATGACGCAGCGGCGCCGTACCCGGAGCCGGGGCGTGCCCGTCGCGGTCGAACAGCGCGTTGATCGCACCGCAGCCGGAATGCCCGCAGACCGCGATGGTCCGGACCCCGAGCACCTCGACGCCGTACTCGATCGCGGCCAACGTCGAATCCCCGACCGCCTGCGGCCCGGGGACGAAGGCACCGGGCGTGCGCACCGTGAACAGGTCACCGGGGCCGCTGCTGGTGATGATGTTCGGCACCAGCCTGGAGTCGCTGCAGGTGATGAACAGAGTGGACGGACGCTGGCCCGCGCTCAGCTCGGTGAGGTACGGCTCGATCATCGGCGCGGTCCGGCGATGGAACTCGTCGACCCCGTTCAGCAGATGACTGTGATCATGATGATGGCCGTGCTGCCAGGACGACCACGGAGCCAGCCAGCGCGGTGGCCGGACCGCACCGCCCTGGCCGCCGCCGGGACGGGCACCCAGCAGGCTCGCCAGGATCCGCCGCTGGCGCGGATGGGTCGGCGCGCCAGGCAGCGCCAGCGGGACGGTGCCGACCGGGTCGACCGTCACCGCCGTCCCGGCGCGATGACGCTCGGCGATCCAGTCGTCCAGCATCTTGTGCGCGCCGTGGTCGAGGTAGTCGACGGCGAGGTCGAGCCGAACGGGTGCCCCCGGCGGCACCTCCGCCAGCCGCCGCGACAGCCGGGGCAGCGAGAGGAAGGTCAGCGCCCCCTCCACCACGACCCGCCAGGGCGATCCGGGGCCGGACGGCGGATGGACGTGGACCGGGGCGACCAGCGTCCGGCGCAACGCCAGCAGCAGTGCCGTGGCGACCCCGAGCAGGACGCCCTCCAGCAGGTTGAGCAGCACCACCCCGACGACGGTCGTCAGGTAGATGGCGAGCTCGCCGTGCTTGGCGATCGCCCGGATGTGGGCCAGATCGACGAGCCGGATACCGATCACGACCAGCAGGCCGGCGAGCACGGCGAGCGGGATGCGGGCCACCACCGGCGCGAGCAACAGCGCGAAGCCGGCCATCCACAGGCCGTGCAGGATCGCCGAGCGCCGGCTGCGGGCACCCGCGCGGACGTTGGTGGAGCTGCGGACGATGACCCCGGTGACCGGAAGGCCGCCGAGCAGGCCGGAGACGGTGTTCGCGGCCCCCTGCCCCAGCAGCTCACGGTCGAGGTCGCCGCGCGGGCCGGAGTGCATCGCCTCCACCGCGACCGCGGACAGCAGCGACTCGATGCTGGCGACCAGGGCGACGGTCAGCACCGACAGCGCGACGGCACCCCACTGGCCGCTCGGGATCTCGGGCAGCTGGATCGCGCCGAGCAGGTCCCCGGGCAGGGTGACCCGCGGGACGTCGAACGGCAGCGAGATGACGGTCGCGGCGGCTACCGCCGCCAGCGGCGCCGGAACGGCGGACAGCGGCCGCGGCAGTCGCGGCCACCCGACGGTCAGCACGATCGTGATCACGCCCAGCAGCGCCGCGGCCGGAACCGACGGCGAGACGATCTCACCGGGCAGCACGACCAGGTTGTCCCACGCCGCGGAGCCGGCGGTGCCGCCGAGCACGACGTGCAGCTGGCCGATGACGATCGTGAGGCCGATACCGGCCAGCATGCCGTGGACGACCGCCGGTGAGATCGCCAGCGCGGCGCGGGCGACCCGGCTGAGCCCGAAAAGTATCTGCAGAACGCCGGCCGCTGCGGTGATGAAGCAGGCGACCCGCCACCCGTGGGTCACGACGATCTCTGCCACGACCGCGGTCAACCCGGCCGCCGGGCCCGAGACCTGCAGCGGAACCCCGCCCAGTGCGCCGGCGACGACGCCGCCGACCACCGCCGCGATGATGCCCGCGACCACCGGCGCTCCGGAGGCGACCGCGATACCCAGCGAAAGCGGAAGTGCCACAAGAAAGACCACGACGGATGCTTCGAGGTCATGGCGCCAGACCCCTCGCGGCGCTCCGTCGAGCGGGCCGCCGCGGTTCAGGCGGCCCGCGGCGGACGCGGTGCCCGTGGGCGCGGAAGACGCGGCGGCGGACGTGGAAGAAGCAGAAGAAGTGGAGGAAAACCCCAGATCGTCGCCGATTCCCGGGAAGCTCGGGTGTTCCGAAACACCGGCGTCCGTCGGGCGACCGCCGCGGTGCGGCTGGTCGGAACGCCCGGAACTGGTACGAGGTCGGGGGGCGCTTTCGGCCCCCGCATGGGAATCCGTCTCCGACGGATAGGGCAACGCGGTCGGGACGGATCCCGCCGGTGGCTTGTTTCTTGGCTCGTGGTGCTCGGCGTGCACGATCGTCTCCTCGGCGAGGGCGCAACGTCAGCGTCAGGCCATCAAGATCTCGATGTTGAGTAGTACAGGTTCGAACACGTTACGTGATTTGGAGCGGGACCCCTGCCTCCACCACCACTGCACGGCAGGAAGAATGTGCCCACCGGGTAGATGACCCGGGCAAGAATCCGGAATAGGACGCCTAGCGCGTCACTTCGAAATCATAGGGTAGCCGCCGCCGCTGACCTGGGATTAAAGGTCCGACGGCCCGGCTACCTGCGACCCGCGTCAGCTCGGGGCTTTCGGCCCGGGGGCGCGGGCACGCCCACTGGCAGCCCACCGGCCGGCCGGCCGGTGGGCGCCCACCCGCACAGCCACCCAAAGCGGATCCCGCACCGCCCCGCACCGCAGCACCAGCAACTCACCCCAAGAGGGGCGAAAGGCGCACCGGGTCGCCTGGCGACCCGCAAGAACGAAGGATTCTGGTCGCCAGAACGACCAAAATCGTTCACGCTTGCGGGTCGCCAAACCGGGCCACCGGGCCACCGGGCCACCGGACGCTCGGGGGTCCGGCGGCGTTCGTGGAGTGCGAACCTCCCCGCCCACCGGCCAGCGATCTTGATCGGCGCCAATCCACAGCAGGCTCGCGGCGGACGACTCGTCGATGATGTGGGCTATGCCGGACCAAGGTGCGTTGCCGACTGGTGCGCGTGAGCTGACCGCGGCGCAGGCCCGCCGCTGGGACGAGGTACTCGGCCTGCTGATGGCGATGCTCCCGGCGCCGGCGGTGCTCCCGGCGCCAGCGGTGCGGATACGGGTCGAGGGCCGGGCGATCGAGGCCGTCGAGGCGATGGCCGAGCGCCTGGGCGCGGCGCTCGACACGGCCGGCCGACCCTGCACCCGGGCCCACCACACCACCGCGGACCGCCCGCCGGCTCTCCCCCCGACCGCATCTCTCGCCCCGACCGCACCTCTCCCGGCCACCGCGACGCTCACCACCGCGGCCAGCGCGCCCAGCGCAGCCGGCACGACCACCGCGCCCGGCACCACGGACGGCCCGACGGACGGACCCGCTGACCTCGTGATCGGCCTGCGGACCCGCTCCACCGGCGACGACGATCTCGATGGCCGCGCGGACGTCATCGTCGACCTGCATGATCTCACCTGGCCGGTGATCCGGCGGGTCGCGGACCGGCTCGGCGTCACCGACACCTGGCACGTCAGCGAGAGCCGGGCCTTCTTCGCGATTCGCGCCACCACGTGGGACTCGAGGTTCGGCGACGACGCGGCCGCCTACGCCGCCGCGGTCGCCGACCTGGCGCCGGGGGCCGGTGCGGTCGTCGTCGACGTCGGCTGCGGCACCGGACGGGCCCTTCCCCCGCTGAGGGCAGCGGTCGGGCCGGCCGGCGTGGTGCTCGGTCTCGACGTCACCCCGCAGATGCTCGAGGTCGCGCGGGACCAGGGCCGGGCGCGGCCCGGCGAGCTGCTGCTCGGTGACGCCCGCCGGCTCCCCCTGGCGTCCGGCCGGGTCGACGCGGTGTTCGCGGCCGGGCTAGTCCATCACCTTCCGGACATCCGGGCCGGGCTGGCCGAGCTGGCCCGGGTCTGCCGGCCCGGCGGCCGTCTGGCGATCTTCCACCCCTCGGGGCGCGCCGCGCTGGCCGCCCGGCACGGCCGCACCCTCCGCCCCGACGAGCCGCTCGCCCCCGGCCGGCTGGGCCCGCTGCTCGCCGCCGCGGGCTGGCGGCTGGACCGCCACGACGACGCCTCGCACCGCTTTCTCGCACTCGCCTCCCGAACGGGCGACTGACCGGCCGACCAGCTGGGCCCCCGCACCACTGCCACTGCCACGCGCCCGAACGGCGAACGCACCGGGAGACGGTCCGGCAGTCGGGAGAACGACGCCTCTACCAGCCACAACACGTCACCCGCCCGACACATCCTGACAAATATTGATGCCACAGTCGGACAGGCCGCAGCCACCGTGGGTCGGACTACCGCCCACGAACGTGCGACCGCGGCACTTCACCCCGCAGGCGCCGTCGGCCGTCAGGCCGGGCAACACCGTCGGCCGTCAGGCCAGGCAACACCGTCGGCCGTCAGGCCGGGCAACACCGTCGGCCGTCAGGCCAGGCAACAAGGAGGAGTGATGTCCGGGTTCCTTTACCGGGTGGGACGGCTGGCCGCGACCCGGCCCTGGCGCGTGATCGGCGTGTGGGTCGTCGCGCTCGTCGTGGCGACGGTGCTCGCCGCCCAGCTGGGAGGCGAGCCGCACGACGACTTCGACGCGCCGGGCACCGCCTCCCAACGCGGCACCGACCTGCTGCGCGTCGAGTTCCCGGCGCTCGCGGAGGCCCAGGCCAGGGTGGTGCTGCACACCCGGGACGGCAGCCCGGTCGCGACCGGGCTCACGGACACCGTCGCGCGGCGGCTGGCCGACGTCCCGGCGGTCGTGGTCGTCAGCCCGCCGCAGGTCTCCGCCGACGGTGACACCGCGATGTTCACCCTGAACTACGACCGCCCGGTCACCGACCTCGGCGGCAGCAAGGCCATCGACCAGCTCGTCGACGCCGTCACACCCGCGGCCGAGGCCGGGCTGACCACCGAGTTCGGCGGCCAGGTGGCCGAGAACGTGCAGGAGGTCAGCGGCACCGCCGAGGCGGTCGGCATCGCGTTCGCGCTGGTCATCCTGCTGATCGCGTTCGGATCGATCATCGCGGCCGGGGTGCCGCTGGCGGTGGCGCTGATCGGTCTCGGTATCGGCAGCGCCGGCATCACGCTCATCGCGGCCGGCACCGACGTCAGCACCATCGCACCGACCCTCGCCTCGATGGTCGGCATCGGCGTCGGCATCGACTACGCGCTGCTGCTGGTCACCCGGCACGTCGAGGGGTTGCGCAACGGCCTGAGCGTGCCCGAGGCCGCGGCCCGGGCCAACGGCACCGCCGGTGTCTCCGTCCTGTTCGCCGGGGTGACGGTCGTGCTCTCCCTGATGGGCCTGCGCCTCGTCGGGCTCAACACGTACGTCACGACCGGCTTCACCACCGCGGCGGTGGTGGTGACGGTCGTCGTCACCGCTCTCACCCTCGTCCCGGCGCTGTGCGGCCTCGCGGGGACCCGGCTGCTCGGCCGACGCGCCCGCGCCGCCCTCAGTGCATCGGCGGCGGCCGGCGCGCCTGTGGCCATGGCCCAGGACACGGCCGATCGCACAGCCCAACCGGAGCCGGAGACCAGGCCGGAGCCGCAGCCGCAGCCGCAGCCGCAGCCGCGACGCACGCTGACCGCGGCCTGGGCCGAGCGGGTCGGGCGACGTCCGCTGCCCTGGGCGGTCGGTGCCCTGCTGCTGTTGCTGCTGCTCGCCGCGCCCATCCTCGGCATGCGCACCTGGCCGCAGGATGCCGGCAGCCAGCCGGACTCCACCTACCAGCGCCGCGCCTACGACCTGATCGCCGCCGAGTACGGCCCCGGCGCGAACGGCCCGTTGATCGTCGCGGCCGACCTGCGCAGGATCTCCGCCACCGACCTCGACGGGCTGGTCCGCCGCCTCGCCGCCACCCCGGATGTCGCCGCGGTCGCCGAACCGGTGGTCGCGCCCAGCGGCGACGCGGCGGTGATCATCGTGACACCGACGGTCGGGCCGAGCGACGAACGCGCCGCGGAGCTCGTACGAACGCTGCGCGCCGAGGTGCTGCCGGCAGGTGTCGAGATCACCGGCCTGACCGCCGTCTACACCGACCTGTCGCGCTGGATGTCCGACCGGCTGTGGTGGGTGGTCGGATTCGTCGTGAGTGTCTCCTTGTTGCTCCTGACGCTCGTGTTCCGCTCACCGGTCGTCGCGCTGAAGGCGGCGGTGATGAACCTGCTCTCGATCGCGGCCGCGTACGGCGTGGTGACCGTCGTCTTCCAGTGGGGCTGGGGGACGGATCTGCTCGGTCTGCCACACAGCGTGCCGATGTCGAGCTGGCTGCCGGTGCTGATGTTCACCGTGCTGTTCGGGCTGAGCATGGACTACGAGGTGTTCCTGCTCTCCCGGATCCGCGAGGACTACCTGGCGACCGGCGACCCGCACGGCAGCGTCGTGCGGGGGCTCGCCTCCACCGGCCGGGTGATCAGCTCCGCCGCACTGATCATGATCGCGGTGTTCGCCGGCTTCGCCCTCGACCCGGACGTCACCGTGAAGATGGTCGGTTTCGGGATGGCGGTCGCCGTGCTCGTCGACGCGACCATCATCCGCATGATCATGGTGCCGGCCACCATGGCCCTGCTCGGCCGGGTGAACTGGTGGCTGCCCGGCTGGCTCGACCGCGTGCTGCCGCACCTGGACGTCCACGGCGGCGGCCCCGCGGCGCCGTCAACGCCCCGCTCCGACAGCGAGCCCACGGCCGACAGCCCGGGCCTGCCCGCCGTCGGTCGCCCGCACCTCCCCCTGCCCCGGCAGCAGGATCCCCTCGCTCCCCTCGACGAGACCGACCAGCAGCAACCCGACCCGATCGGCCGGTGACCCGGCGGCGCACGCCCACGCTGTTCGGTGTTCGGTGTTCGGTCAACACCGAACAGCGTGGGGCGCCGCCTGTGCCGGCCACCGGACAGCACCTGTCAGACCTCGCGATCAGGCAGGCGGACGGCGACGTCCCGTCGGTGTCGCCTACCTCGGTTCGGCCCAGGAGGGTGGTGGTGGGCCCGCCGGCCCGCCCGGCGGAACCTCCGCTGCCGGGTCCGGCGAGAGATCGGAGGATCCGCGTGGTGGTGGCAGCAGTGGCCGCGGATCGATCCTCGCCCGCAGCGCGCTCGCCCGGCCGTTGCTGTTCCGAAGCCCGTGGCGGATCTGCGCGACGAGCTGCCAGGCGCGCGTGGCGTCGGGCTCGACCGCGCCCCCGCCGGCGAACCGGGCCATCTCGGCCAGCGCCGCGAGCTCGCGCAGCGGCTGTTCGACCGCGGCGGTGGCCGGCCGTTGCCCCGCCAGGCCGAGCACCTCGCGGTAGGTCAGCGCCCGCGAGCGGGAAACGCCGTGCTCGGCGAGCCTGTCCCTGGCCTCATGCCAGGCACCGCGCGCCCGTTCGCCGGGGGTGCCGCGGCCACGCGCCGCACGGCGACGCGCCTTCTCGCCGATGATCAGCGACAGGGTGGCCAGGACCAGCCCCAGCAGGGAGACCACGGCGATGAGCAGAGTCCACGCAAGGACACGACCAGCTCCGCCTCCCGCACCGCCGCCGGCGTCCGACGGCGGATCCACGCCCGGTGGTTCGAGCGGCTTCAGCGACGCGGGGGCCTCGATGCTCCTCCCGCCGAGTGGCATCGGCTCCACGGTCGGCGCCCGGTGGCGCAGGTCGCTGATGTCGGTCGGCTCGAACGAGACCCAGCCGATGCCCGCGAGCAGGACCTCCGGCCAGGCGTGTGCCTGCCAGTTCGTGACGGTGAACGCGCCGTCGGTGGTCACCCGGTTACGGTCCAGCAGGTAGCCGACGGCGACCCGGGTCGGGAAGCCCAGCGCGCGGGCCAGCGCGGCGAACGCGGTGGCGTGCTGCTCGGCGTACCCGTGCGAGTCGGACTCCTGTTGGGGATTGAGGAAGTCGTTCAGAACACCGTAGGAGTGCCCCGGGGAAGCGGACAGGTCATACGGATAGCCGGGCCCGGCGAGCGCCTTCTGGAGGGCGTCGAGCCGCTGGTAGGGCGTGCGGGCGTCGCCGACCAGCCGTTTGGCGGTCGCCTCCAGCCAGCTCGGCCGGCCCGGCAGGGTCGTGTAGGGCTCGGCCGCGGGGCCGGTGGCGGGGACGGCCTCGGCCAGCGCCCGCTGGCTGGGCCGCGGCACCTGCATGACCAGCTCGACGCGGTCACCTCGCGCGGGTGTGGCCAGCGCGGCGAGTGATCCGGAGGAAGGCTGGAAGACGAGATCGGGCGCGTCACCGCTCCCGCCGGCCGGTGCGGCTCCGGCGACCTCGGCGGCCGGGTGGTACGTGACGGACGTGGGCTGGCCGAACGTCGGAAGCAGATCGCTGCCGGCCGCGCCGAACGTTACCTCGGCACGCACGGTGACCGAGGCGGACGGTCGCACCGACGACCCGTCGGAGGTCGGAAGCGTCTCGTCGACCCGGACGAACTGGCCGTCGTCGCGCCAGCTGGCGCCGTCGAAGTCGCCGAGCGCGGCGATCCGCACCCGGGTGTCGGCGGCCGCCGGCCTGCCGGTCCTCGGATCGTCGGCCAGTCGCACGGTGAAGACCTCATGCTCCGCGTCGACCAGCTGGGCGCGCACCTGGACGAGCGGGTTGAGCGCGGTGACGTTCTCGACCGGCGGGCTGACGTGCTCACGCGGGTCGAACCGGGCCGCGACCGGCAGCTGGCGGCCGATCACCGTCGCCAGCAGCGTGACGACCACGACGACGACCACTGTCACCACAAGTGATCCGTTCAGCGCACGCCGCGCTCGGCCCGGAGATCCGGCCGGACCGCCAGACCCACCAGACCCGCCAGGCCCGTCGGGACCACCGGCCGGGCCGGTCGCCGGGTCGGGAGCCGCCAGCGGCCGCGCCGCTCGCAGCGCCGCCACGGCCATCGCCAGCAGGATGAAGACGCCGGTGAGCAGCACCGGCGACGGCCGCCAGCCGCCGAGGGCGAGGGTGGCCGCGGTGACGCCGTCGCCGGCGTCACCGACCAGCAGCAGCACCCCGATCAGCCCGGCGACCGGCGGCAGCAGCGGGAGCAGCGTGTTCTCGGTGCGCACGACCAGGACGACCGCGAGGTGGGCCGCCGCCCACAGCAGCGCGCCCAGCGGTATCAGCAGCATCGCGCGTGGCTCGGCCGGAACGGCGGCGGCCAGGACCCGTGGCCAGCCAGCCCGCAGGCCGCTCACCAGCAGGTCCACGTTCCCGGCAGTCAGGACGATGCCGTAGAGCACGCCGCCGACGAGACCGAGCAGCCAGACAAGTTCGATTCTCGCCACCAGATGGGCCGAAAGCCACGCGACCAGCGCGGCGACCACGACGGCACCGGCGAGCGGCGCCAGGTAGCGCATCCCGGCGAACAGCCGGCCGGCGACCAGCGCGGCCGGCAGGCAGGCGAGCGCGACGACCACGGCCTGGGCGATCCGGTCACGGCCCCGCTGGTGCGGCCACGGTGACCGCAGCCACCGCAGCGGATGACGCCGCTGGGATGGCCGCGACGGCTCGGACGGCTGGGAGGCTCGGGACGGCTGGGACTGGGGCCACGGGGAGGGATGCGCGGGACGGATCTCGTCCGTCGGGCTGGTCACCGGGCCGCCCCCGCCCCGGATGTCCACTCGGCCGCGAAGGCCTCGCTGGTACGCGCGTGGACAACCAGCGCACCCGACACCGTCGGCCGCCCCCGCGGCTCCCCGACCAGCACCAGGCTGACCATCGCGAACCGGGGCCTGACCTTCGTCACGGCGGCCAGCTGGCCGGCCGCGGGCTGACCGGTGACCGCCCCGAGGGCCACCCCGGGCTCACCGGGAACCATGCCGGCGAGCGCGGCCAGTCCCGGGTCGCCCTCGCGGGGCGAGACGGCCGCGAGCAGGTCCAGTGCCGCGTCGAGGGACTCGCGGCCGTGACCGGCCGCCACCTGCTCGCCACCGGTGGTGCGCAGCACGACCGGGAAGCCATGGGTATGCCCGGAGACCACCAACGATGCCACGATGCGCACCGCGTCCTCGAACGCGTCACCCGTGTAGGGCGCCGCGCTGGTGTCCAGCACCACCAGCATCGTGGGGTCGTTGGGGATCACGTTGTGCCGCACCATCTTCTTTCGCAGCTTCGCCGTCGACGGCCAGTGGATCAGCCGCGGATCGTCCCCGCGGACGTACTCCCGCAGCGAATGGAAGGCGACGCCGCCGCGCGGAGCGGCGTCCGAGGTCGGGCCTTCCAGGTCGGGCGAGCCACCGGTCGGCAACGGCGGGATGGCGTGCACCCGCGGGCGCACCCGCAGGACGGAGCGCTGCGGCAACGCCCGGCCCACATGGACCAGCCGCAGCGGGTCACTGTGCGCGATGATCAGCGGGCCGATCTCGAACACGCCGCGCCGCGGGGTGGGGATCGGGTAGGTGCGCCGCGCCGACCCGCCGGCGGCGAGCGCGGGCAACGCGACGCCCACCGATCTGCCGGCGACCCGCTCCTGTGCCTGGGCGGGTGGGCAGCGCCGGTTGGCGATGTTGGTGACGGTCAGCTGGGCGAAGGCGGGCTCGCCCTCGACGACCCGCGCCGGATGGATCTCCCGGGAGATCGTCACGTTCGGGGTGACGAGCAGCCAGGCGCCGGCGACCAGCAGGGAAAGTGCCGCGGCGGCAGCCACGACGACCAGCTCGGGGTATCCCAACGCGACCCCGGCGATACCCAGGAACGCCGCCACGAAGGCGACCGCGATCCCCGTCCCGGTAATCATCTCCCGGCCGCCGTCAGTCCGGCACCCGGGCCGACGCGACGATCGCGCGCAGGAGCCGTTCGGGGGTGGTGCCGGCCAGCTCCGCCTCCGGGCGGAGCAGCACCCGGTGGGCCAGCACGGGCAGGACGAGGTCCTTCACATGGTCGGGGGTGACGAACCAGGAGCCGCGGGCGGCGGCGTGCGCCTGCGCGGCGACAGCCAGTGTGAGCGCGCCCCGCGGGCTCACGCCGAGGCGCACCTCCGGATGCGTCCGGGTGGCCACGACGATGTCGAGGATGTAGTGGACGACCGGCTGCGCCAGGTAGACCCGGTGCACCAGATCGGTCATCTGGTGGATCTCCGCCGCCGGGACCACGGGGGCCAGGTCCACGACGGAATGGCCGGCGGCCCGGTTCAGGATCATCTCGGCCTCGGGGCCGTAGTCCGGGTACCCCATCGTCAGGCGCGCCATGAACCGGTCGATCTGGGCTTCGGGCAGGTCGTACGTACCGCCGTGCTCGACCGGGTTCTGCGTCGCGATCACCAGGAACGGCCGTGGCACCGGATGGGTCGCGCCGTCCACGGTGACCTGCCGCTCCTCCATCACCTCCAGCAGCGCCGACTGGGTCTTCGGGGACGCCCTGTTGATCTCGTCCGCGAGGACCACGTTCCCGAACACGGCGCCCCGGCGGAACTCGAACCCGCTGGTCTGCTCGTTCCAGATCGACACCCCGGTGATGTCGGTGGGCAGCAGGTCCGGGGTGCACTGGATGCGACGGCTGGTGCCGCCGTCGAGGGAGCCGGCCAGGGCCTTCGCCAGCGAGGTCTTGCCCACGCCGGGGACGTCCTCGATGAGCAGGTGCCCCTCGGCGGCCAGGCAGGTCACGGCCAGCCGGATCACCTCCGTCTTGCCGCGGATGACCCGCTCGACGTTCTCGACGATCCTGTTGCAGCGATCGGCGAACCAGGCCACCTCCGATGGCGTCACAGCCGCACGCTGCCTGATCGGATCCGGCATTTCTCCTGCCTCTGTTCGGGGTCGTCTACTTGGTCGGTTCGGCTGTTCGTCGGGATGGACCGGCCGCCGAGCCGGTGGGCGAAGTCGCGCGTCAGCGGTACACGACCACCGCCAACAGGACCAGCGCCGCGATCAGGGTGACCAGGCCGAACACGACGAGCGCGCCCCGCACGCCAGCCCGCGGATCCGCTCCGTCCCGCAGCCGGGCCACCAGCGGGCCGGTGGTGACAGGCGGCCCGGTGGTGACAGGCGGGCCCGTGGTGACAGGCGGGCCCGTGGTGACAGGCGGGCCCGTGGTGACAGGCGGGCCCGTGGTGACAGGCGGGCCCGTGGTGACGGTGGTGACAGGCGGGCCGGTGGTGACAGGCGGATCAGCGGTAGCGGGCGGGGCTGTGGGCACAGCACCAGCCGGCTCGGGTTCGACGCCCGGTCCACCCACGGGTGACCGCTCGGCCAGCACCCAGGTGGACGGTTCGACAGGCGGGCCGCCGGTGGCGGGCTCGGCCGGCGGCCTACCGGCGGGCGGCTCGACGAACGGTCCGTCCGTTGCGGCCTCGGCAGCCGGTCCCGTCGTCCGGGGCTGACCGGCCGGCTGGCTGTCGGACCACCTCTGGCCAGGGCGCCCCATGGGGGAACCCGGCGCGATCGGCGGGTCGGCGCGGTGCGGCCGGGGAGCGTCCGAGACGGGGGCGGTGTAGCCAAGCGCCGCCGCCTGGATGTCGGTCTCAAGAAAGGCCTGAAAACCGGCCCGGGTCAGCCAGGCGTTGCCCCACGATTCCGCCGCCGCGGTAGCGAGCTCGAACGCGAACTCCCGGGCGTTCTGGTGACGCTCGGACGGGGCGTAGGCCAACGCCGTCCAGATCACCCGATTGACTTTCTCCGGGATGCCGCCGACATGGTTCGACCTGGCTGCTTCCGGGCCCACCCCGGAAACCGTCATTCGGCCGTTGAACAGCTCGAAGGCGACGAGACCCAGCGCATAGACGTCCGCGCTCGGATACAGCGGGTCGGTTCGGAACTGCTCAGGAGCCATGTATCGCGGCGTGCCGGCCGGATTCAGGGTGTGCACCCCGGAGTCCTCGAGGACACGCGCGATTCCGAAGTCGGTCAGTTTCGGTCGGCCGTCCTCGGTGAACAGAATGTTCGCCGGTTTGACGTCCCGGTGCAGGACCCTGCGGTCGTGGGCCGCGGCGAGTGCCGTGGCCACCGCCAGCACGACCGCGCACGACCACTCGGGCGACCGGATGCCCTGGATGAGACGATCGCCCAGCGTGCCGCCGGGCAGCAGCTCCATGACGATGAGGATCACGGTCAGATCCGGTGCGGCCACCCCGGCCGGCCGTGGGGCACGGAGCGTTCCAGGCGCCTCGAATCCCAGCCGTGGTTCGAAGGAGAGGTTGACCGGGATCGCGCGATGGATGCCGACGATGTGCGGATGGTTGACGCTGGCCAGCAGTCTCGCCTCGCGCAGCGCCTCGGCCTGAGCGTCCTGACCGCCGCTGAACGCACTGGGATCCACCACCTTGACGGCGACCTGGCGGCCCAGCTCGTCAGCGCACTCGAAGACGACGCCGAAGGCTCCCCGGCCCAGCAGCCCGTCGACCCGGAATCCCGGTAACGCCAGACCCAGCCAGGCACGTAACCATGCCGGCTCGGAGATCATGCCCCGGTCTCGGCGGTGGACGTCCTGTTTGGGCACAGCATGTGAAACGGACGGAACGAAACCACGGCCCTCGCCTGCACAGCGACGGGAAACCACCCCGCGACGGGCAGAGGCACACGGGAAACCGCTGCGCCGGCCCACCGCCCGGCTGCCCGCATGCGGCGCCCCCACGTTCCCAGTTGTCAGCCCGGATACACACGAAGCGCCGGCCCACGCACCGCATCCCGCACAGGACGGCATCCCGGCAAACAGCTTGTATACGGAACACAACCTGCGCGATCAGCATAGTGGTGTGCCGGTCCCCTGCGCCCCGGCCCCCGTGGCGCGGGATGTCAGCCATTGGACACGCCCGCGCACCGGGCACCTACGGTGTGGGACGGGGTACCTCCGGTATCCGGAGTCTGAAGGTCGAACCACCGCCCGGCGTGGCCGAATGGTCCGCACCACCCCCGTGGGAACGCATCACGGCGTCGACGATCGACAGGCCGAGTCCGGTGCCGCCGGCTTCACGCGAACGCCCGGCATCGGCGCGATAGAAGCGCTCGAAGATGTGGGGGACGTCCTCGGGTGCGATACCCGGCCCGTGATCGGCGACGGTCACGACCCCCCAGCCGTCGCCGGAACGGACCGCCTCGACCTCGACCGGGGTACCTGCCGGCGTGTGCACGAGCGCGTTGCGGACGAGGTTGCCGACCGCCTGGCGCAGCCGCGGCTCATCACCGGTGATCTCCAGCAGCGGCGCCACCTCGACGGTGATCGTGCGGGTGGGATCGACCGCACGGGCGTCGGCGACGACATCCCGGACGACGGCGGCGAGGTCGACCGGTTCCGGCCGTCGCCTTGTTCCCTGGTCGAGGCCCGCCAGCAGGAGCAGGTCGTCGACGAGCTCACTCATCCGAGCGGCCTCGCTCTCGATCCGGCGCATCGCCAGGGCGAGATCATCCGGACGGTCGGCGACGCCCCGGTGGAACATCTCGGCGTACCCCTGGATCGACGTCAGTGGCGTGCGCAGTTCGTGGCTGGCATCGGCCACGAACTGCCGCAGCCGGTTCTCGGAGCTCTCCCGCTGCCGGAACGCCGCCTCGATCTGCGCCAGCATGGTGTTGAGGGCGCGTCCCAGCCGACCCGCCTCGGTACGGGGACCGGCATTCGCGACCCGCCGGGTCAGATCGCCGGCCGCGATCGCGTCGGCCGTGCGCTCCATCTGCTCCAGCGGCCGCAGTCCCAGCCGGACCACGACATACCCGAGCGCGGCCGTGGCTGCGGCGACGATGAGACTGGCCACCACCTCGATGCGCCAGATGTCGTCGAGAGTCGCGTCCATCGCCGTGTAGGGGACGGCGACGACGAGTACCTGCCCAGGGTCGCGGGAGACCGCCAGCACGCGGAATCGGTCACCGCCGCCGACCGCGGGCACGGCCGTGAGCTGGCCGGACCCGCCGGGCTGGCGCCGCGCCTCGTCCAGCAGGCTCCCCGGGACGTCGGGGCGTGGCGTCTGGCCCGGCGTCCCGCCGGGGTTCGGCCTCACCTCGGCGACTCGTCGGTCGTCCGCGTCGAAGAGCGCGCCGTAGGTGCCGACGAGGTAGGCCGTTCCGAAGCGCGGGTAGTCGTGATCCTTGTCGGACGGCAGGTACTCGCGGTCGATGTCGCCGTCGGAGTCGGGATCCAGGCCAGCGCCGGAATCCGTACCCGGTTCGGACGGCCGTGCCAGCGCCCGCTCGACCAGCGGCTGGGCCGCACGCACCTGCTGGTCAAGCCGATCGCCGAGATACCCCTCGATCGCGCTGTGGGTGCCGAGCGCCGCGAGTGACAGACCGGCACCGATCAGCATGACCAGGGCAAGCAGCAAACGGGTTCGAATCGACACCGCCGGCCTCGGCTCAGCGCGGCAGCCGCAGGACGTACCCGACGCCCCGGACCGTGTGGATCAGCGCAGGCGCGACATGGTCGATCTTCTTGCGCAGATAGCTGACGTAGGTCTCCAGCACCCGGGCGTCGCCCGCGAAGTCGTGCCCCCACACGTGGTCGAGCAGCTGGGCGCGGGTGAGCACATGCCGCGGGTTGCGCATCAGGACGTGCAGCAGCCGGTACTCGGTGGCGGTGAGCTCGACGTACCGACCGGCCCGGCGCACCTCCCGGGTGTCGGGATCGAGCTGAAGGTCGGCGAACTCGAGCACCCCGGACATCTCGGCACCGTGACCTGCCCGGCGCAGGATCGCCCGGACGCGGGCCATCAGCTCGCTGACGACGAACGGCTTCGTGACGTAGTCGTCGCCGCCCAGCGTGAGGCCGTGCACCTTGTCCTCGGTGGTGCCCCGAGCCGTCAGGAAGAGAGTCGGGATGTGGTGACCGGAACGCCGCAGCCGGTCACACACCGCGAATCCGTCGACGTCCGGCAACATCACATCCAGCACGATCAGATCCGGAGCACCGAGCGCGACCTTGGTGAGCGCCGCCTGGCCGGTGCTCGCGGTCGCCACCTGGTACCCCTCGTAGCGCAGCGCCATCGACACCAGGTCCGTGATCGGCTCCTCGTCGTCGACGACGAGGATCGTCGCCCTCTGTTCCATCAGCCGCTCTGCTCCATCAGCACAGTCTCACCCCTGCCATCTCGTGGATTCGCAGCCGGGAAGCCCACGGACGCGCGCTCGCGCACATCCCGGATGTGTGCCAGCCGGATGTGTGCCAGCCGGGTGAGCCGAGCTGGGGCCGGCCGTGCGCCGGGACGGCGTCATTCAGGCACTCCAGGCACCGCCCGCGGGCCCTGGCCGGCGGCCATCGCGACAGCCCCCGGGAAGCCGCCGCTGCGGCGGATCGCGCCGGTGCCGCTGACCAGCAGCCACGCCCAGCCCTCCGGCTCCAGCTCGGCCAGGAAATCCACCGCCTGCGGCCCTGCCGCCACGGCCGCGGTCGCGTAGCCGTCGGCGAGCGCCAGGTCCGGCCCCACCACCGTGGCCGACGCCAGATCGCTGACCGGCACGCCGGTGGCGGGGCAGACGATGTGGGCGCCCCGCTCGGCGGTTCCGGATGTCGCGACCGCGATCTCGGCGGCCTCGACCACCGCCACGAGACGGCCCGCGGCGAGGGGATCAGCGACCCCGACCCGCCAGGGCCGCTGGGCCGTGGCCCGGACCCGGACATCCCCGGCGGCGTTGACGCAGTGGTCGACAGCGCCCGCCGCGGTCAGCACCGCCGAGGCCGCATCCGCCGCCCATCCCTTCACCAGGCCCGTCGGGTCGAGGGTGCCGTCGCCCCGCCAGGCCGGGTCGAAGCTGCCCGCCGAACGTCGTCGACACAGCTCGGCCAGGCGCAGGACGTCCCGCAGCTGGCCGGGGCAGTCCGCGAGCTCGATCTCATGGCGCCGCAGGCGGGAGACCCACGAGTCGGGGCGGTAGGTGCTGAAGTCCGCGTCGGCCCGGTGCAGGCATGCGACGGYGCTGTCGATCGCCGCGTCCAGCACCGCCGGCGGCAGTTCGGTACGCACGGCGATGCTCACCACCGTGCCCATCACCGGCTCGACCCGCCTGCCGCCAGGGTGGCGCGCGCCCGCGGCCTCCCGTGGGCTAGTCACCGATACCGGCCTGGTCCAGCGCCGACTGGACCGAACGCAGGTAGCCCACGCTGGTGTAGGTCGCCCCGGACACCGTGTCGACCGCGGCGCTCTGGGCGTCGAGGACCGCCTGGCGCAGGATCGGGACCGCCTCGGCGTTGATCCGCCGGTCCCGCCCGTTCTGGTCGGGCAGGGCCAGCGCGACGACGTCCGTGATCTGCCCGTTCCGCAGGTCGACCCGCACCTGCACCGGGCCGAAGCGGGTGCTGACCGAATCGCCGGTGACAGTTGTCACCGAGGTGTCCCCGGCGCCGGTACCGGATTCGGCCGAGCTGCCCGACTCACCCGCTGACGAGGAACCGCTCCCCCCACCCCCGTCCGCTCCCGCGGATCCGGTCGAGCCCGCGGCGGCCGAGCCGGTGGATCCGGTCGAGCCCGCGGCGGCGGTCGAGCCCGGCATGGTCGCGATCGCCGCCGACGGGGCCGGCGGGGCGCCCGTCACCGCCTTGGCGCCGACCACCAGCACGACCGCCCCGAACAGCGCGGCGAGCCCGAGGCGCCCGCCGAGCCAGTGGCCTGGGCCCTGCGCCCGGCCGTGGTCACTTCCGGACCGAGTCATCGGAGGCTGAACTCCTCGTGGTGGATGCGGACGGCGGGAACGCCGAGCTGGCGCAGTGCGTGCGACAACGAGGTGATCAGGCCCGGCGGGCCGCACACGAAGACCTCCCGCCGCGCGACGTCCGGCACCGCCGCTGACAGGAAGCGCGGCTCGAGCGGGTCGTAGCCCAGCTCGCGGCGGCTTCCGACGACCCGGTGGAAGGTCAGCCGCCCGGCCTCCGCGAGCGCGTTCAGCTCCCCGGCGAGCGCGAGGTCCTCCACCCGGTTGGCCCGGTAGATCACCGTGACGTCGACGCCGCGCCGGACCAGTTCCTCGGCGAGGGCGCGTACCGGCCCGATCCCACTGCCGGCACCCACGAGCAGGGCACCGGGGGTCGTGACCTGATCGGCGGTGAAGTGGCCGAACGGCCCCTCCGCCAGCACCGGGGTGCCGGGCCGCAGCCGGGCGAGGGCGCCCGAATGGTCCCCGGCGTCCTTCACCGTGATGCGCAGCCGGTGCGGCGACGGCGGCGCGGACACCGAGTAGGCGTGCGCGGTGAGCCAGTGGCCCGGGGTGAGGAACCGCCAGAGCAGGAACTGCCCGGCGGCCACGCCGAGGCGGTCGAGATCCCGCCCACCGATCTCGACCGAGACAACCCCCGGCGCTTCGGGCACGACCCGCTCGACCACCATCCGGTGCCGGGCGAAGCCCAGCAGTGGCCAGCCCAGCCGCCAGACCACCAGGCAGGTCGCGACCACCGCGTAGAACGCGATCCACAACGCCCGGTTGAACGGCCGGCCGACGAAGTCCGGGCCGGCCGCGATCTGGTGGAAGAACGCCAGCGCGACGGCCMGGTAGGCGGTCAGATGCAGCAGGTACCAGGCCTCGTAGGACATCCTGGCGCGAGCCGTCCGCCCGCTGGCCACCCCGACCGCGACGAGCCCGACGGTGCCGATCGTCGCCTTCCACATGTCCGGGTAGGTCATGACCACCGAGACGAGCTCCGACAGCGGCTGATGATGCTCGACGAGCCCGAGTCCCCACACGGTCAGCAGGACATGCCCGACCACGAGCAGGACGACGTTCGTCCCGAGGGTGCGGTGCCAGGCCGCCAGCCGGTCGAAGCCGACGGCCCGTTCCAGCGCGGGTACCCGGGCCATCAGCAGGAGCTGCACGAGGACCAGATAAGCGGCGAGGAGCCCCGACACGTCCCCCATGGCGGTGAGGACCTCGCCGGCGCCGCCGACGTCACCCGCCGCGGTGTCGAACCACCACATGCCGAGCACCGCGACCCCGCCGAGAACCAGCCCGAGCCGAACGGCACGGGAGGCGGCCGACCGGTGCCCACCCGCCAGCCACCCGGAGGCTGGCAGCGAACCGCGCGGGTTTCCCGCGGGCGGCGCTCCCCCGCCGTCGACCGCGGGAACAGCGGGGCCGGGCCTGGCGGGCGGATGGGTCGTGGGCATGCGTCCACCGTGGACGGCGATCCTGGGAGATCCCTGAGAGCTTCCCGAGAAAGCGCCGAGGTTCCGCGGCCAGGTCCAGCGCAGCCGCGACCTCCTGGTCGGTGGCTGTCGGATACGCCCGCACGACCTCGCCCGTCGCCGGGCCGACGACGGCGTAGTCGGTGGGCGCGGGCCCGCCGCTCACCGTCCGGCTCCCGCTCGTTGCAGCGGCGACGTCGCCGCCAGTGAGCCGGCCAGGACGTCCAGGCCCTCGGCGAGCAGGTCGTCGCTGATCGACAGCGGCGGCAGCAGGCGCAGCACGTTGCCGTCGGTGCCGCAGGTCAGCACGATCACACCCTGCTGATGCACCGCCGCCGCGACGGCACGGGCCAGCGCCGGGTCCGGTGTCGTCGTGCCCGGCTCGACGAGCTCGACGGCGATCATCGCGCCTCGCCCGCGCACGTCCCCGATCCGCGGATCAGCCGCCCGCAACCCGCGCAGCCGCGTTCTCATCAGATCGCCGATCGCCGCGGCGCGGGCCACGAGGTCCCCTGCCTCGACCGTCTCGATCGCGGCCAGCGCCGCCGCGCACGCCAGCGGGTTGCCGCCGTACGTCCCGCCCAGCCCGCCGACCTGCGGCGCGTCCATGAGGTCGGCACGACCGGTCACCGCGGAAAG
Organism: Frankia sp. CcI49; assembly: GCF_001983215.1. Classification (NCBI taxonomy): domain Bacteria; kingdom Bacillati; phylum Actinomycetota; class Actinomycetes; order Frankiales; family Frankiaceae; genus Frankia; species Frankia sp. CcI49. The sequence goes on along the minus strand of NZ_MOWP01000008.1, from coordinate 125,347 downwards.
CGGCAGCCCGCCGGCGATCCCCTTGGCCATGACGATGAGATCGGGGACGACGCCCTCGTGGTCGCAGGCGAACATCGCGCCCGTCCTCGCGAAGCCGGTCTGCACCTCGTCGGCGACGAAGACGACGCCGTTCGCCCGGCACCAGGACGCCAGCGCCGGCAGGAATCCAGGTGCCGGTTCGATGAAACCGCCCTCGCCCTGGATCGGCTCGATCACCAGGGCCGCGAGGTCCTCGACAGCGGCCTGCCGCCTGATCTCGTCGATCGCCCGGATCGCCGCGGCCGGGCCGTCGACCGCCGGACCGTCCCGGAACGGGTACGACAGGGGCGCCCGCACGACCTCGCCCGCGAACGGGCCGAACCCCCGCTTGTAGGGCGTCTCCTTCGCCGTCATCGCCAACGTCAGGTTCGTCCGGCCGTGGTAGGCGTGGTCGAAGACGGCGATCCCGTGCCGGCCGGTGGCCGAACGAGCGATCTTGACGGCGTTCTCCACCGCCTCGGCGCCGGAGTTGAACAGCGCAGTCCGTTTCTCGTGCCGCCCCGGAGTCAGGCGGTTGAGCGCCTCGGCCACCGCGACATAGCCCTCATACGGCGTGACCATGAAGCAGGTGTGGGTGAACGCCGCCGCCTGCTCCTGCACGGCGGCCACGACCCGCGGGGCGCTGGCCCCGACCGTCGTCACGGCGATCCCGGAACCCAGATCGATGAAATGGTTGCCGTCGACGTCGACCAGCACCCCACCGCCGGCGTGTGCAGCGAAGACCGGCATCGTCGAGCCGACACCGGACGCCACCGCGGCGGCCCTGCGGGCGGCCAGGCGACGTGACCGCGGTCCCGGAACGCCCGTGACCAGGAGTCGGTGCTGCGGGATGTCCATGGAGCCACTCTCCGCCCGCCCCGGCATGCTGTCTAATTCCAACTGGGAACACATTCCATGTTCTGCAGGCATGGGTGATTGGCGGGAAGGAACGGGTGACGGYCCGATGGAGCTGCGGACGGTCCGGTACTTCGTGGCGACCGTCGACGCGGGATCCGTCAGCGCGGCCGCCACGGCGGTGCGGGTGACCCAGCCGGCGCTGTCCCGGCAGCTGCGCCAGCTGGAACGGGAGCTCGGCGTCGACCTGTTCGAACGCTCCGGCGGGCGACTCACCCTCTCCCCCGTCGGGCGGGCGCTGCTGCCACTCGCCCGCGAGCTGCTCGACCGCGCCGACGCGCTCCGGCATGCCGCCACGTTCCACGCCGCCGGCCGTATCGAGCGGATCACGATCGGCGCCCCGGCCACGACCCTCGCCGACGTCGTCGCACCGTTCATCACGACCCTGACCGCGGGCGACCCGACACCGGCGATCCTCACCGCGGACAGGCTGACCACCGCCGAGACCCTGGCCATCGGCGCCGACCTCGCGATCGGCACCGCGACCGTCCGGCCGCCGTACCGCGCACTGCCGCTGGCGGTGCTGCCGGTATGGGCGTACGTCCCGCCAGCGCATCCCTGGTCCGGTCGCACGGCGGTGTCGCTCGGCGAACTCCTCGAACAACCGCTGGTCGTTCCGCCGGAGACGTTCACCGCCAGGGAGGCGCTTGACAGGGCGGTGGCAGCCGCGGGGCTCACCTACGCCGATCTGACCGAGGCCAGCGACGGAACCGTGGCCCAGGCCCTGGCCGCCGCGGGCCGCGGCGTCGCGGTCGTCTCCGACGATCCGCGTTTCGAGCTCACGCCCACAGCGATCCTGGCTGACAGTTCACCGCTGCGGGTCCGGCTGCTCGCGGCCTGGGACACCCGCCACCCAGCAGCAGAGGCCCTGGCGGCAATCGCCACCCGCCTGGCCCGCTACATCATCAACCGCTACGGCCCCGACACCGCCCCCAACACCACCCGGGCACGGCGCGAGCAGGAAAAGGCCGACTGATGCCGCTGGCGCCTCATCAGCACCAGCCTCAGAACGGACGGGAGCCCGACCCGGCAAAAGCCCCCGCACGCATGGAAACCCGGTCGGCAGCAGCACCGATCGACACACCGACGAACGACACGTCACGCCAAGGTCGAGACCTCGCAGCACGACCAACAAAAAGCCGCCGCACAGGAGAAAAAGAAAAAACCCCAACACCCAAGTTCCATCTAACTTCAGAACCGATTGGGCGGGGGTTTCGGGGGCGGAGCCCCTGACTCGGGGGTTCCAGGGGGTCGCCCCCCTGGGCAGATATTACGCGGGAGCCCGGGAGCATCTTCCCAAAGGGAAATGCGAACACGTGAACCCCGATCGCGTGGAGCTGAGGGGGTGGAGCTTGAACCCCGATCTCACCCGCTACCTGCAAGAACGTGACGTCAGCCCCACAGGCGAAAGCCGATCGTAACCGTACGGCTCCAACGAGTGGAGGGCCCACCCGGGGTAAGCACCCCGGGTGGGCCTTCTGCGTTTCACGATCACGTCTAGTGCTAGCCAGGCCGCTAGCTTTAGCTAGCACCTGGCATACGGAGGGCGGCGCTTCGAGGTCACGGGAGGTCGTTCCGGGTGACTTCTCTCGGATCGTCCGTGGGTGCCGCGAGGGTCTGCGGCCTCCAGAGTTCGCCGAGAGTGACAACGACCTTGTCCAGCATCGCTTTCTGACCATACTCGTAGGCGACGGCTTCGTTCTCGGTGACCTGATTGCCGGCAGTGAGCAGCGGCTTCGGGTCGGCACCGAGGATAGCGAACAGCGCCCGGCGATAGTCGGATTTTCTGAGTGGCGACCTCTCCTCGCTCTCGGTGTCGAGTTCGAGGAGGTTCATCACGTACTTCCGGTAGAGGGTGATAACCGCCGGCTCACGTTCGCGGAATTCCGGTGTCACCGGATCACCAGCCCAGCACCAGAGGAATCGGTATCGGGCGCGACATCGAATTCGATCGGCGCCACATCGTATCCGTCGAGGTGGCGCATCCGGGCCGTATCCGTCGAGGTGGCGCATCCGGGCCGATCTTTCGGCTGCGGCAACTGATTCATAGGGGAGCAGAACTCCGCCGATACTGGGTTCCGGGCCGCCCTCGTACCAGACGATGGCGTAGACGGTCTCGTTGTTCAATGTCCGGCCTCCCACTCCGCCCGACCCGCGCGGGCCCGATCGACATGTGTTTCCTGTCGACGGCGGCAACCCGGGTCCGGGAGTCCGAAAGACGTGGGGTGTCCTCCGCTGCGACCGAACCCGGGTGCCTGGCACAGAAATCTAGACAGTGCACCCGGGGATCACGAGCGGCGCAGCGTGGTACTTTCCCGAACGCATCGGCGGACTACCACGCAGCGTGGTAGCTACCGTTTGCTTCTACGCAGCGATGTCGAGGAAGTCTGCCAGATCTCGGAGTTCCTGACTGAGTGACCGTTTGCGGCTGCGCAGCAGGATGAGCAGGATGTCCTTCGCCTTGCGCTGGTGACGCAGCCATTCGGGTGAGTTCTTCCGCAGCTGGACCAGTACGTCAGTCGCGTCCCGGTAGTCCCGAAGGTCCGTGTGGGCAGCGGCCACGTCGAGGAGGTGGCGACTGAGGTTGTCCGAACGGTGCCGCCCGGATCGCGGGTGCGGGATGTTCTCCGCCAGCCGCAGAACGCCGCGCGCGTCACCCATGACCATCATGGATTCCGCGCGTTTCATGGCGACCACCGCTGGCCCGAAGGTCGTCAGGTACTGGTTGTGGTGATCGGGTGCCCGCGCGGCGGAAACCCGGGACGCGGCTACGTCCGCCAGCGACAGGAACTCATCGGAGGAGTCCTGCCGGTTGTTGCGGATCGCGGCGGCGGAGCCACGCAGCAGAAGCCATCCCCACGCCGAGAGATCCTCATCGGTCGCGGTCGACATGCGCGGCTCGATCTTCGAAGCGATATCACCCGCCAGTGATTCGGCATCGACGAAACGGCCCTGCCGGATGAACAGCCACGCCTGCGAGATAGCCCCGAACGCCGCCGTCAGGTTGTCCCCGACGGCCGTGGCATCGCTGATCGCGTCACGAATCGCCGCATAGGCAAGGTCATATTGCCTCACCTGCGTAAGGAAAAGCCCGGCGAGTTGGAAGATCTCGGCCCGCAGACGGAGCAGTGTCGCTCTTTCCTCGTCGGCCGCGCGATTCACCAGCGAGTGACTCTGCCGGATCATTCGGGGCAGCATCGCTGCGACAGCTTCGAAATCATCGGCACGGTACCGGCTGACCGCTTCGGACAGGTCCGCGCGGAGATTGGCTTCCCGGGACTCGGCAGGCGCTTCCGCATCAAACGTGACGGCACCCGCGAGACCGATAACCGGCGTGAGTACCTGCCGCAACGGAATGAGATTGAGCTTGTTACTTTCCTCATGCTCGGCGATCGGGTCTGGTGAACCCGGCTGGAACAGCGATGAGGTCTCCGCATCAAGCGCGCGGGCGAGGATATGGAAGGTTTCGAGCCGGGCGTTCCCGCCCTGTTCGATCTTGCGGATCGTGGAAACACTCAGGCCGGCTCTGTCGGCCAGCCCTTCCTGCGACAGGCCGCGTCTGCGGCGAAGGTTCTGGAGGTGGGTTCCCGGTGCCGGCTCGTCTACCATCGCGACCCTCTTCCCGCATACGCGCGCAGCCACCTACCAGACTACGGCGCCGCGATGCCAGCGACTCGGAACCGCGCCACGATTGCCGGTCTCTCGGCCGCGTTATGGACCGTCTCCCCTGGTAGGTCTTCGGCAGGCCCATGGGGTCGTACCGGTGGCGTCGACAGAAGCACCTGCCGAAGATCGGCGGACACCGGAAGCCCTACGCGAGCACCGACCACGGAAACTACGGAACGTAGCTGCCACGACGTCGGTGCGCGGAAGGGGTTAGCGGCTCCCCGGGGGGGCTCACAGGCCGGTTTTCCGAGGAATCCGGGGGTTGGCGCTCCTAGGCGCTAACGTGCTTAGGACCAGCTCAGCGGGCATCTAGGCCGCTAACAGGGGGTGCTAACGCTAGCAGGCAAGCTGCTAACGCAAGCACCCCTCCCACACCGCCAATCGCTACGCTCCGTGACAGTCGACGCAGCTGGGCTGCGGCGCCGATGCCCTGTCCGGCACACTCCGGAACGGTTCACAGGCGGCACCGGACGGAATCCGCGTCGAGGTCGATCCGGGATCATCGTCTCCTGCCGAAGGTCGGGACTTTCTGCCCGGTTTCCGCCGCGAATGCCCGATGCCTTCACGGGGAATAACAAGAAGGAAGGCACGGTGTTCCGCGCCGTGGCTTCCAACCCTGATCATCGGCCCGGTCGTCTGGAGTGGGTGCGCTTGACCTCATCGTGGATCTTCGTCGTTCGTGCTGGCCGTCCGCAGGATTCCGAAACCCGGTTCCCGCGCCCCGCGACCGCGACGAGGGCAGGCGCCCTCCCCGGTACCGCCACGACCTTCGCAGGATTCACGATCACCCCGGGCAGACAGGCACCCACATTCTGTCGTGGATCAACGTAGACAAACGGATCTTTACGTTCGGTAGCGGGTAGCGGGCTGGCCGCTACCGGTAGCGGCTGCGCAACCCGAGCCGCTACCCGCCACGACCGTCCTGACCTGCGCCCGGACAGCCGGGTGGCGGGTAGCGGACGGCACCGCCGGTCGCGCGCGTACGCGCGTGGCGGCGGGTGCGCCGCCCTGTGCGGCCGCTACCGCTACCCGACCGGGCGAAATCCTTTGTCCACGATTCTTCCGACCGCGCGACAGAATCGGGTCTGATCCGTTGAATGCGGCGCGCCGCCAGCATGTCTCCGTCATCGCACAACCTCATTCTGATATCGACTGTGGTGGGTTCGCGGCTGCGCTCGTCGGCTGGGCGAGCATGATTATCCGCGAAGAAATCGAGACACCCGACAACACATCAAACGACAGTTCCGCGGAAGGCATCACCGAGAAGAAAAGCGCACGAAAGGAAAAGAAAGACTAAAAGGCAGGGTGTTATGCTGATGTAGCCGATCATCGGACGAAAGGGTCTGCCATGCCCCCTGCCGCTGTCACCGAAACGGCCATTCCGCCTTCCGCCGAATCCATCCGCCGGCTGCGCGCCGTGTTCTATCTCCGGGTTTCCTCCAAGTCGCAGGTACGTACGGATTACAACCCGGAAGGGATCTCGCTTCCCGCGCAGCGGGTGAAGTGCGGCGAAAAAGCCGAGAGCATCAATGTCGACGTTGTCGACGAGTACGTGGAACCGGGCGCGTCCGCCTACAAGGACCTGAACAAGCGGCAGGCGTTCCTCGCGATGATCTCCCGTATCGAGGCACAACGGGACGTCGATATCGTGATCGTCTACCAGTTGAACCGGTTCGCGCGCGACAGGTACGAGGATGCCGATTTCACGATGCGGCTGCGTAACCTCGGCGTCCTGCTGGTCTCCGCCACGGAGAACATCGACGAGACACCGTCCGGGGAGCTTCTCCACGGAATCATGGCCGCGATCAACCAGTACCAGTCGGCCGCAAGCGGCAAGGACATCGCCTACAAGATGACACAGAAGGCCAGCAACGGCGGAACCCCCGGCCTCGCACCGATCGGATATCTCAACGTCCGGATCAGGACCGACGGGCGCAACATAGCGGACGTCGCACTCGACCCCGACCGGTGGCGGCTCGTGCAATGGGCTTTCGAGGAGTTCGCCACCGGGAAATGGACGATCGCGTCCCTCACCGAGGAACTCACCCATCGCGGCCTCACGAACCGGGCCGCCGGGAAACGGCCAGAGCGGCCGCTCAACAAGTCCCACGTCCACAAGATGCTCACCAACAAGTACTACGTCGGCGTCGTCACCTTCTCCGGTGTCGAGTACCCGAACGGCAGGCATCCCACGTTCGTCACGCCCGCTGTCTTCGATCGCGTCAGCGCGATTCTGCGTGCCCGCGACGTCGCGGGAGAGAAGCCGCAACACCACTTCCACCCGCTCAAGGGAAGCCTGTTCTGCGGGCACTGCGGCTCACGGTTCGGGATCACGAATGCCACCGGCCGGCACGGCGGCACCTACCCATATTTCTACTGCCTAGGCCGCCAGCGCGGAAAATGCCGCCAGCCGTACGTTCTCATCAGCACCGTGGAACAGCTTGTCKAGGAATGGTGGCGCCGCGTCGAGATCACGCCCCGACACAAGGCACGCATCCGGGAACTCGTCGTCGCCAGCACCCAATCCCTCACGACCCACGGCGCCGAACAGGCCGCCCGCCAGAAGAAAACCATCACCGACCTCGAACACGAGCGCCGCGCGTGCATGCGCGCCTACTACAACGACGCGATCACCGAGGAGTTCCTCAAGGAAGAACAGACCCGCATCGACCGGGCCCTGTCCCGTGCCCGCGAAACCCTTGCCCTGTGCGAGGGAGAATGGCGCAACCTCGATCGCGTCCTGGACCAGATTCTCGCGCTCTGCGAGGACAGCCACACCCTTTACCGGACAGCACCCGCGACCGTGAAACGGCAACTCAACCAAGCGGTGTTCCAACGGTTCTGGATCTTCGACCGCAGCATCGGCACGGCCGATCTGCAAGCTCCACTGGCCCAGCTCCTCGGAAAGGATCTTGGCCAGCGGCTCGCCACCGAGACCAAGAACCTGATCAACGCCCAGCGCGCTCCAGAGGACTCCGAGACCGTCGACCCACACTCCCCCACCGGATCGGCAGTCGCACTCGCCTACGGCGACACCAGACCTCATAGCGGACAAACAGATACGCCGCCCGGAACGTATCCGGACGGCGTCTCGCTTACCGAGGGACAGAGGAGCCATGATCCGGATTCGAACATGGCAACTCTGGTGGAGCTGAGGGGATTCGAACCCCTGACCCTCACACTGCCAGTGTGATGCGCTACCAGACTGCGCCACAGCCCCATATTCAGTTCTTACTGCCAGTTCTTCAGTTCGTACCGCTTACATCCTACACGACCATTTTCTGTACCCGCTCTCAGCCATTTGCTGGCTGCGTCTGCGAGTGTACAGGTTCAGTGTCGCTTTCCGTCGGCCCCTCCTGCGTTGGCAGAAGTGCCTCGGCCGGTGGGAGAGGAGCTGCGCTCCCCGGCCCGACGCTGACGACCATATCAGGCGCCGCGGCACCTGTGGCGAGGGGCCCGCTGTTGTGTTCCGCCAGCCGGAAACCACCGTGCTCCCGCCGGAGCATGGACCAGCGGCAGTTGCGCAGCGGGCCGAACACCCACCAGTTCTGCGGGGGGAYGCCCAGCGCCCTCCCGATGAGGGCCCGCGCCGTCCCGCCGTGCAACACGAAGACGACAAGCCCGGAGGGTTCGACCGGCAGGCCCTCGGCGAGGACCTCGTCGAGGACCGCGAACGCCCGTTCCGCGACCTCCACGTAGGTCTCGCCACCACCGCGGCGGATGTCCTCACCACGGCGCCACGCGGCGTCCTCCGCGGGGAACCGCGCGGCAGCCTCGGACCCGGTCAGGCCGGACCAGGCACCGAGGTCGATCTCCCGCAGCCGGGCGTCGGCCCGCACGGGCAGCCCGATGCTCGCGGCGGTCTCCTGGCAACGAATCAGATCCGAGGAGATCACAAGCTCGGGGCGCAGCGCCCTGATCACCGGGCCGACCGCCGCGGCCTGGCGGCGGCCCGTCTCGTCCAGAGGCGGGTTCGCATGCCCCTGGAAACGCCCCGCGTCGTTCCAGGACGTCCTGCCGTGCCGCCAGAGAAGCAGCCTCACCGCGGTTCCGCCGCGCCGACGCCGACCGCGGCGTCGGTGAACGGGATGACCGGGCAGTCCTTCCACAGCCGCTCCAGGCCGTAGTACTCCCGCTCCTCGGCACGCTGTACGTGCACGACGATGTCGGCGAAGTCGAGCAGGACCCACCGGCCGTCACGCTCGCCCTCGCGGCGCAGCGGCTTCGCGCCGAGCGTCCGCAGCTTCTCCTCGACCTCGTCCACGATCGCCTTCACCTGACGCTCGTTGTCGGCCGACGCGATGACGAAGCAGTCGGTGATCGCGAGCCGCTCGCTGACATCCAGAACGAGAATGTCCTGGCCGATCTTGTCGGCGGCGGTCTGGGCTGCGGCGAGAGCGAGCTCCACGGCTCGCGGCGAGGCGGTCACGCTTGTTGGTCTCCCAAAGGTACGAGCTGGTCATGCGCGCCGATGGACGCGCCGGCCACCCACCGGTCAAGTGGCCATGTCCAGCGTGACACAGCTTTGCGCGAATCGGCGACCATGTTTGTGGTCATCAGGCCGAATGTTCCGTCCCGTCAGGCCGCCCGGCGCCCTCGGGCAGCGGGGGCGCGACCGGCCGGGGGCCGTACAGCCCCCGTTTCGCGATGTAGCGGACGACCCCGTCCGGCGTCAGGTACCAGATCGGTGCCGCGCGGGCGACCCGCTGGCGGATGTCGGACGAGGAGATCGCCAGCGCCGGAACCTCCAGGAGGCTGACCGACTCGTCGGGCAGGCTGGCGTGGCGGCGCAGGTCGTAGCCCGGCCGGGTCACACCGACGAAGTGGGCGAGCCCGAAGAGCTCGGTGTGGTCACGCCAGGTGAAGATCTGCGCGAGCGCGTCCGCGCCGGTGATGAAGAACAGCTCGGCGTCGGGGTGGGTGCGGCGCAGGTGGCGCAGGGTGTCGATGGTGTAGGTCGGGCCGCTGCGCTCGATGTCGATCCGGCTGACGGTGAACTGGGGGTTCTCCGCCGTCGCGAGGAAGGTCATCAGGTACCTGTCCTCGGCGGCCGAGACCTCCCGGTCGGCCTTCTGCCAGGGGCGGCCGCTCGGGACGAAGACGACCTCGTCCAGGTCGAACAGCGCCGCGACCTCACTCGCCGCGACCAGATGCCCGTTGTGCACTGGATCGAACGTCCCACCCATCACACCCAGTCGCACGTGGGGACATTAACCCCGGGCAAAGTCCACGTGCCTCCTTCTCACCTCCGCCCGCAGGATGTCCTTCGTCACTCCACCTAGTAAGTTGGATTTTCCAACTTATGATTCGGCCGTGGACCGCCCGCTCGGATGCCGCCCCGGCGCGGCCCCGAAACAGCCCACGCAGAGCCCACAGAGTGCCCACACACCCACGCACGGACGGAGAACGCCATGGCGCCCATCGAGGGGTCGGTCGCGCTGGTCACCGGTGCCAACAGGGGTCTCGGCCGCAGGTTCGTCGAGGAGCTGCTCGCGAGGGGCGCGGCGAAGGTCTACGCCGCGGCGCGCAACCCCGGCTCGATCACGACACCCGGTGTCGTCCCGATCGGGCTCGACGTCACCGACCCCGCTAAGATCGCCGCCGCCGCCGAGGCCACCGGCGACGTCGACATCCTGATCAACAACGCCGGCAGCTCGACCGGTGCGTCGGTGCTGACCGGAGACATCGAGGACATCCGGCTGGAGATGGAGACCCACTACTTCGGGCCGCTGCGCCTGGTGCGCGCCTTCGCGCCGCAGCTGTCGCGCGAACGGCCGGACAGCACCGGTGGCGGTGGCAGTGGCCCGCACGGCACGCGCGGGGCCGTTCTCAACGTTCTGTCGGTGCTGTCCTGGCTGGCGATGCCGACGAGTGGGGCGTACTGCGCGGCGAAGGCGGCGGCCTGGTCGCTGACCAACTCCCAGCGGGTCGAGCTGGCCGGCGCCGGGATCACCGTCACCGCGCTGCACGTCGGATTCATGGACACGGACATGACGCGGCGGATCGACGCTCCCAAGGTTGATCCCGCGGCCGTCGCCGCGCTCGCGCTCGACGCCGTCGCCGCCGGCGCCCCCGAGGTCCTGGCGGACACACCGAGCGCCCAGGTGCGGGCGGCCCTGGCGGGCGGGCTCGGCGCGCTGTACCCGAGCCTCGCCGAGCACTACGGCACGCTCGACGCGATGGTCCCCCGCACAGGCTGATCCCGGGCGGGTCGCCAGCCGGGAGCGGACTCGGCACGGCCGGGGCACGGGCCACGTCCGGGCGGGGCACAGGCCGCGTCCGGGCGGGCCGGCTCCGGGCGGGGCGAACCTGGCCGGGTGCGGCACTAGGCTGACCGGGGAGCCGATCACATCCCATGGAGCCCGCCCATGCCGAACAGCCCGCGCGCGGGGCAGCCCGCCGCTCCCGACGAGCTCATCGACCCGGGCGCGCTGCTCGCCGCCTACCACGACGTCCACCCCGACCCGGCCGACCCGGCCCAGCGGGTCTCCTTCGGGACGTCCGGCCATCGCGGCAGCGCCCTGCGCGCCTCGTTCAACGAAGACCACATCCTGGCCACCACCCAGGCGATCTGTGAGTACCGCGCGGCCGCCGGGACACATGGCCCGCTGTTCATCGGGGTGGACACGCACGCCCTGTCCGCGCCGGCGCTCGCGAGCGCGCTGGAGGTGCTCGTCGCCGGCGGGGTGGACGTCCGGGTCGCCCCCGCGGGCGAGGCCACCCCGACACCGGTGATCTCGCACGCGATCCTCGCCCACAACGGGCGAGGCGCCGCGGGATCGGGCCGGCCGGCCGGGCTGGCGGACGGCATCGTCGTCACCCCGTCGCACAACCCGCCAGCCGACGGCGGATTCAAGTACAACCCGCCACATGGCGGCCCGGCTGACACCGCAGCCACGAGCGCGATCCAGAACCGGGCGAACGAGCTGCTCGAAGCGGGCCTGGCCGGGGTGGCACGGGTGCCCCACCAGCAGGCACTGGCCGCCGCGACCGTGCATGACTTCGTCGGCGCCTATGTGGCGGACCTGCCGGATGTGGTCGATCTCGACGCGATCCGCGCGGCGGGGGTCCGCATCGGGGTCGACCCGCTGGGCGGCGCGAGCGTCCGGTACTGGCAGGAGATCGCCGACCGGCACAAGCTGGACATCGAGGTGGTCAACACCTCGGTCGACCCGACGTTCGGCTTCATGACGCTGGACTGGGACGGCAAGATCCGGATGGACCCGTCGTCGCCCTACGCGATGGCGTCGCTGCTGCGGCTGGCCGGGTCGTTCGACGTGGCGCTGGCGAACGACGCCGACGCCGACCGGCACGGCATCGTCACCCCCGGCGCCGGCCTGCTCAACCCGAACCACTACCTCGCCGCGGCGATCGCCTACCTGTTCGCGCACCGCCCCGGCTGGCCCGCCGGCGCCGCCGTCGGCAAGACGCTGGTCAGCTCCGGGATCATCGACCGGGTCGCCGCCGACCTCGGGCGCCGGCTGTACGAGGTTCCGGTGGGCTTCAAGTGGTTCGTCGACGGGCTCCTCGACAGCTCGCTCGGCTTCGGCGGCGAGGAGAGCGCCGGAGCGTCCTTCCTGCGCCGTTCCGGCGGCGTGTGGACGACGGACAAGGACGGCATCATCGCCTGCCTGCTCGCCGCCGAGATGACCGCGGTCACCGGGCGGGACCCCGGCCGGCTCTACGCCGACCTGACGGAGCGCTTCGGCTCGCCCGCGTACCGCCGGGTCGACGCGCCGGCCAGCCCGGCCCAGAAGAAGATCCTCTCCGCGCTCACCCCGGAGGCTCTCGGCGCCACGACGCTCGCGGGCGGCGCCGTGACCGCGGCGATGTCGTCCGCGCCGGGCAACGGCGCCGCGATCGGCGGCGTGAAGGTGGCGACGGCGGACGCCTGGTTCGCCGCCCGCCCGTCCGGCACCGAGGACGTCTACAAGATCTACGCCGAGAGCTTCGTCGGCACCGAGCACCTCACCGCCGTGCTCGCGGAGGCCCAGACCATCGTGGACGCCGCGCTGGCCGGGTAGGTGCCCCGGCCAGCCTTCCCGGGTTGACCTCACCGCCGTACCGGTCCGCGACCGTGGCGGTGAGGTCAGGACGCGCTGGTCCCCGGCTCGTCCGGAGAAACCGGCGCGGCGGGCGGAACCGGCGCGGCGGCCGCGCCAGGGGCCGGCGCTGCGGCCGGGACCGGGGCTGTGGCTTGGACTGCTGCTGCTGCGGCTGGGGCTGGGCCTGCGGCTGGCACTGGAGCGGGAGCCGGCACAGGCGCAGGGACCGGGCCTGCGGCTGGCACCGGGGCTGTTGTGCCGCCGCGGCCTCGCCGACGCACGATCCGGACCAGCCGTACGCCCAGGTAGGCGAAGCCTGCGAGCAGGGCGACCAGCGCCAGCGGGCCGATCAGCGCGATGATCGCCTCGATGCCGTTGACGAAGCGGTCCCATGACCGCTGGACGGCGTCCCCCAGACCGGACGGATCGTCCTCGGGCGCGGGACTGATCTCGCCGGCCCCGTCCTCAGCGATCCGGACGGTCAGGGTGGCGAGATCGCTCGCGTCGGCGAGGACCATCCGCTGGCCCTCGATCTGCTCGATCTCGACCTGCACCCGGTCGATCGCCTGCTGCACCGACAGGGTCTCCCCCACCGTCGTCGCCTTGGCGAGCAGGGCCAGGTAGGCGTCGCGGGACGCCTCGAGAGCCCGCTTGCGCGCCTGGAGGTCGACGTACTCTCCCGTGACATCCCGCGCGGAGGTCGTGGACGACGTCACGGTGCCGAGCCCGCCCAGACCGGAACGCAGCTTGTCGAACGACGCGGTGGGCACCCGCAGGGTCACGGTCGCGCTCTGGTGACTGTCGTCGGTCGTCGACGGCGTTCCGTTGGTCTCGCTGGACTCGACGTAGCCGTCGAGGTCGTTCGCCCGCGTCGACAGCGCCTGGACGGCTTCCTCCACCCGGCCGGCCGGCACCGACAGCTCCGTCCTGCCGTCACGGACGATGCGCGGCTCGGCTCCGGCCGGCCGTGCCGGCTCACCGGTGGAGCCCGTCGACCCGCCTGAGCTGGTCGAGGCCGGGCTTGGCGCGACGACGCCACCGCGCGCGGCGGCCTCCGGCGACACCGCCGAGTCGGCGAGGGCCTCCCCCGAGGTGTCTGAGGCGGACCCGGGGGCGGAGCCCGCGGCGCCGCTGCCGGCAGCGAGTGTCGGCGCCGGTGCGACCGCGGGTTCGGCCGCCGCTCCGGTCGAGGGCACCGACAGGGCCAGGTCGGCGGACGAGCCGTCATCCAGCGCGTCGGCGAGGCTACCCAGCCCGGCGCCGGCGACGAGGGCAACGGCAAGGATCATGAACCCGACGAGAACCTTCCCGCGGCGGCGCGAGGGAGCGGGACCGCCTGGGCCGGTCGGGCCCGTCGGGCCGGTCGGGCGAGGCGGGCTGACCGGTTCGGGCGGAGTGATCAGTTCGGCCGGACCGGCCGGTTCAGCTGAATCGATTGGTTCAGCCGAGCTGATCAGCCCGGTCACTCCGGTTGGCCCGGTCACTTCGCTTGAACTGGTCACTTCGGTTGAACTGGTCGCGCCGGTTGGTCCGGTCCTGCTCACCGTGGTCGCCATGGCGGCACCCCTCCGTCTGGCCTCCCAGGTCACCGCGCGGTTCCTCCGCGCGGCCCTCCTGGTTCGGCGGACGCGGGCCGCGTCGCCGTCGAAGGGGTTTGACGCAGCCAGACGGCGATCGGTTCACCCACAGTCGGACGAATCTCGCCACCCCGGTCACTTTGACGATCCGCAAGAAGTACGGATTTCGGCTGCCGCAGAGCCTGTCACAGACTGTCGCCGATCAAGATCGCTAACCGGTGGGCGGGGAGGTGGGCACTCCATGAACGCGGCTGGAACTCCGAGAACCCGGTCGCCCGGCGCCCCCGTTTGGAGAGTCGCACTCGGGAACTCGGGTGTCACCACACTCCGCGGCCGCCCGGCCCTGCTGGGCCGGGTCCGGATCAGGTCGGCAGCAGGCGCTCGATGAAGTGCTGGAGCTGCTCGACGTTGCGGCACTCGACCATCTCGTCGACGAAGTCCGCGTAGGCCCCGGTGGCCGAGTCGCCGGACCCCCAGTAGCTGCGCGGCTCCGGGTTCAGCCAGTAGGAGTGGCGGGCCTGCCCGCACAGCCGGCGGAAGACCGCGGCCGACGTCGCGCGGTAGTTGTTGCGTGCGTCCCCGAGGATGAGCAGGGATGTCCGCGGGCCCACCGCGTCCGGGTACTTCTCGGCGAACACGTCGATCGCATGGCCGTAGTCGCTGTGGCCGTCGAACCAGACCAGGTCGGCCTCGGCGGCGATCCGGGCCATCATGTCGCCCAGGTCGAGACCGCGCAGGAACCGGGTGACCTCGTCGGTCGTGTCGATGAACGCGAAGGCGCGGACCTTGGAGAACTGCTCCCGCAGCGCGTGGGTGAGCATGAGCGTGAAGTGCGCGAACGAGGCCACCGATCCGGACACGTCGCACAGCACGACCAGTTCCGGCTTGTGCGGCTTGTGCGGCCGGTGCCTGGTCTCCAGCGGCACGCCGCCGGTGGCCAGCGAGGCCCGCACCGTGCGGCGGAAGTCCAGCCGCCCGGTGCGGCCGAGCCGGCGCTTGGCGGTCAGCCTGGTCGCGAGGCGCCGGGCCAGCGGATACACCTGGCGACGCAGCTCCACCAGGTCACGCTGCGAGGCGCGCAGGAAGTCGACCTGGTCCGCGAGCGGCTTCACGGCGGAACGCTCGACCGCCTCGAGCCCCCGCTCCTCCGCCATCCGCCGCCGCACCTCGGAGGAGATCATGTCCTCGAAGGCCTTGATCCGGTCGGAGATGGTCTGGCGGGCGATCCGCTCGCCGAGCCCGCCGCGTTCCTCCTCGCCGAGCATCGCGGCGAGCAGGTCGGCGATGAGCGTCTCCGGCGACATCGCGCGCAGCACCCGGTAGATGAAGTAGCTGCGCTGGCCGGGGCCGTTCTGCGCGGCACCGAAGGCGGTTACCGAGCGGCGGGCCAGGTCGCGCAGCCGGTCGTCGTCCCCGTCGAGCAGTGCGTCCCGCAGCTGGTCGCGCATGGCGCGGCGAAGGGCCTCCAGCTCCTGCGGGGTCAGCTCGGGTGCCGGGCCGTTCGCGCCGTCGGCCGACTGCCCGGAGCCGGAGACGTCGCCGGAGTCGCCGAGCGCGACACCGTCACCGATCCGCGGCGGGAAGTACAGGTCGAACAGCGAGTCGAAGGCGTTGCGGTACAGCGGGCGCTTGCACATGGTGGCGGCGAACGCGGCCCGCACCGCCTCCCGGTCGGCCCACCCGACAGCGCCGACCGCCCGCACGGCGTCGACCGTCTCGGCGCTGCTCACCGGGACGTTCGCGCGGCGCAGGGCGGCGGTGAACGCCACGGTGCGGTCGAGCAGGTTCATCGGGACCTCCCGGTCCGGGGCCGGCCGCCCGCTGTGTGTCGGCGCCGAGCCTGATTCAGTTGGCGCCGAGCTTGAGCTGGCTGATGGCGCGAGCCTGGTCGCTGGCGTGCTTGAGGACCACGCCGAGAGTCGAGGTGACGGCGGCGTCGTCCATGGTGTCGAAGCCCAGCGCGAGAACCGTCTGGCCCCAGTCGATGGTCTCCGCGATCGACGGGGCCTTCTTCAGCTCCATCGCCCGCAGCGAGCGCACGATCCGCACCAGGGACTCGGCCATCCGCTCACCGAGCTCCGGCACCCGGGACAGGACGATCTCCTTCTCCCGGGCAGCCGACGGGTAGTCGAGGTTCAGGTAGAGGCAGCGGCGCTTGAGCGCCTCCGACAGCTCACGGGTCGCGTTCGAGGTGAGGATGACGAACGGACGCCGGGTCGCCTTCAGGGTGCCCAGCTCCGGGATCGTCACCTGGAAGTCGGACAGCACCTCCAGCAGCAGGCCCTCGACCTCGACGTCAGCCTTGTCCGTCTCGTCGATGAGCAGGACCGTGGGCTCGCTGCGCCGGATCGCGGTGAGCAGCGGGCGGGAGAGCAGGAACTCCTCGCTGAAGATGTCGTCGTGGGTCTCGCGCCAGGTGGCGAGACCGGCCGACTCCCCCGCGGCCCCGGCGGCCCCCGCGACCGCGCCCTCGGACGCGACGTTGGCGCCGGCCTGGATGCGCAGCAGCTGCTTCTTGTAGTTCCACTCGTAGAGCGCCCGGGCCTCGTCGAGGCCCTCGTAGCACTGCAGCCTGATCAGCTCGGCACCGACGGCGGTGGTCAGCGCCTTGGCCAGCTCGGTCTTGCCGACACCGGCCGGCCCTTCGACCAGGAGCGGCTTACCCAGCCGGTCGGCGAGGAAGACCGTGGTGGCGATCGCCTCGTCGGCGAGATAACCCGTCTCCCGGAGCCGCTCCTGCACATCCGCGACATCAGCGAACGCGTATCCCTGCGACGACATGGCCACCTTCCGGTCCCGGTGCCTGGTAGTACCCACTGTCCATAGTGCCAGTGGTTGGCACCACATGACGGATTGACGACGGATGACGGCCTTGCGGAATTCTCCGGACCGCACCCTCGGGCCACCATCCCACCGCCTTCCGCACCCCCCGTCACCTGCGGAAACCTTCCGGTCACCGAGGCGGAACGGGCCCGGACCGCCTACACGAGATGGCCGTCCCCGATGCCGACCCAGGTCGTCGAGGTGAGCTCGGGAAGCCCCATCGGCCCGCGCGCGTGCAGTTTCTGGGTGGAAATACCGATCTCCGCGCCCATCCCGAAACGCTCGCCGTCGGTGAAACGGGTCGAGGCGTTCACCATCACCGCGGCGCTGTCGCAGCCCGCGATGAAGCGGCGGCTCGCCGCCAGTGACCGGGTGATGATCGCCTCGGTGTGACCGCTGCTCCACCGCCGGATGTGGTCGACCGCCTCGTCGAGGGAGCTGACCACCCCGACCGCCAGGTCCAGCGAGAGGTACTCGGTCGCCCAGTCCTCGTCGGTGGCCGGCACCGCCGACGGGTCCACCGCACGCACGGTCTCGTCGCCGTGCACGGTCACCCCAGCCTCGCGCAGCGCGGTCAGCACCCGCGGCAGGAACTCCGCGGCGACACCCGCGTGGACGAGCAGCGTCTCGGCCGAGTTGCACACCGAGACCTTCTGGGTCTTCGCGTTGAGCGTGACGGCCAGCGCCGTGTCCAGGTCGGCGTCGACATCCACGTAGACGTGACAGTTGCCGACCCCGGTCTCGATCACGGGGATCGTCGACTCCTCGACGACCGTGCGGATCAGGCCGGCGCCGCCCCGCGGGATGAGCACGTCCACCAGCCCGCGCAGCCGCATCAGATGCTTCACGGACTCGTGGTCGGCACCCGGGACCAGCTGGACCGCGTCGGCGGGCAGCCCGGTGGCCACCGCGGCCTCGCGCAGGACGTCCACCAGGAGCCGGTTGGAGTGCAGCGCGGACGCGCTGCCGCGCAGCAGAGCCGCGTTGCCGCTCTTGAGGCACAGCCCCGCCGCGTCGACCGTGACGTTGGGCCGTGCCTCGTAGATGATCCCGACGACGCCGAGGGGGACCCTGACCTGCCGCAGCTCCAGCCCGTTGGCGAGCACCCGGCCGCGGATGACCTCACCGACGGGGTCGTCGAGCGAAGCCACCTGCCGCAGCCCGTCGGCCATCGCCTCGATCCGCGACGGTGTCAGCGTGAGCCGGTCCACCAGCGCGTCGGACGTCCCGGCCGCCCGTGCGGCGGCGACGTCCACGGCGTTCGCGGTGAGGATCTCGGTCTGGCGTTCGAGGAGCGCACCGGCCATGGCGAGCAGGGCGGCGTCCTTGGCCGCCCGCGGGAGCGGCGCGAGCGCGCCGGCAGCCTGCCGGGCTCGCACCGCGCTGGCTCGGACGTCCTCCGCCGAGGTGTTCATGACCGCATTCCTTCCAGGAAGTCCGCGACATCCGACGCCGACGCCGACCCGGGCCCGGCGTCGTCGGCGGCATCGGCGTCGCCGACGCGGCCGCACGCCGTCGACGACGAGGCTACCGGCGTCCGGTGCCCAAGGACCCCGGACCCGCGTAACCAGTTGGTCAGGGGGTGGGCCGGACCTCGGCCGGCGGCGATCCGTGTGATCAACGGCAGGTGATCGGCCGCAGGTGATCGGCGACAGACGGTCAGCGGCGGGCGAGCAGCAGCACGAGGTCGTCACGGTGGACGACCTCACGCTCATAGGACGGCCCACGCTCGGCGGCCAGCTCCATCGTCGAGCGGCCGAGCATGCCCGGCAGTTCGGTCGAGTCGAACTCGACGAGGCCCCGTGCGACCGGACGCCCGAGCGGATCCACCAGGTCGACCGGGTCACCCGCGGAGAAGTCGCCCTCGACCCGGGTCACCCCCGCGGGCAGCAGCGAGGCCTGCCGGTCCACGACCGCGGCCACGGCACCGTCATCCAGGTACAGCCGCCCTTCCGGGGCGGTCGCGTACGCGAGCCACTGCAGGCGCGAGGCCCGCCGCGGGCCGGTCGGGTGGAAGACCGTCCCGACCTCCTCGCCGGCCAGCGCCTCGGCCGCGAGCGCCGCCGAGGTCACGATGGTGGTGACACCACCCGACGCCGCCATCCGAGCCGCGTCGATCTTGGTTGCCATACCGCCGACCCCGACGCCGGCCGTGCCCGTGCCCTGCGCGGTCAGCCCGTCGAGATCGGCGTCCGACCGGACGTCGCGGATCATGGCCGCCGGGCCCAGCCGCGGGTTCGACTCGTACACGCCGTCGACGTCGGAGAGCAGGACCAGCACGTCCGCGGACACCAGGTGGGCGACGATCGCGGCCAGCCGGTCGTTGTCGCCGAACCGGATCTCCTGGGTGGCGACCGCGTCGTTCTCGTTCACGATCGGCACCACGCCCAGGGCCAGCAGCCGATCCAGGGTGGTGCGGGCGTTGCGGTAGTGCGTGCGGCGGATCACGTCGGTCGCGGTGAGCAGGACCTGGCCGACCCGGTAGCCGGCCCGGCCGAACGCTCCCGCGTAGCAGTGCACCAGCGAGCTCTGGCCCACGCTCGCCGCGGCCTGCAGGGTGGCGAGGTCCCGGGGCCGCCGGGAGAGCCCCAGCGGGGCGAGCCCGGCGGCGATCGCCCCCGAGGACACCAGGACGAGCCCACCCTCCGGACCCGCCCGGCCGACGACCGCCGACACGAGCGATTCCACCCGGGCGACGTCCAGACCGCCGGCGGCGGTGGTCAGCGACGACGATCCGACCTTGACGACGATCCGGGACGCGTCGGTGACGAAGGCGCGCGGCATCAACCGGCCCCTAGCCACGCTCGGGGTCGTCATCGAAGCCGTCGAGGCTGTCGAAGCCGTCGGCGTCATCGAAGCCGTCGGTACCGAAGCCGTCGGTCTCGTCGAAGCCCTCGGCCGCGTCCCGGCGGGCCGCCCGCTCCGCCCTGGTCAGCCGCTTCGACGTCCGAAGCCGCAGGTCGGTGCCGCGAGGGCCGAGCTGGACGTCGGGCACCGCACCGGCACGCAGCCCGGTCCGGCCACCGCCCGGGATGCCACCGGAACCACCGACCGTCGCGACGGTCGGCGCGGCGACCGGCTCGACGAGCCCGTAGCCGTCCGCGCTCCCACCGCTTCCGCCGCCCGCGCCCTCGAGCAGCAGCGCCTCGCGCCCGGACAGGGTCGGCTCCCAGTCGAAGGTCACATCGCCGATGGTGACCTCGACCCCCGGGACGGCGCCGCAGCGGGCCAGCTCCTTCTCCACCCCGAGCCGGGCGAGCCGGTCCGCGAGGTAGCCGATCGCCTCCTCGTTCGTGAAGTCGGTCTGCCGCACCCAGCGCACCGGCTTCGGACCCCCGACGACGAAGCCGTCGCCCACCGCACGCACCGTGAAGTCGGGTTCGTCCACCGCCCGCGGATGCAGGACCACCCGGGCGGAGCTGCGGCTGGGCGCCGCGGCGCGCAGGCTCGCGACGAGCTCCGCGAGGGCGAGCGACAGGGCCCGCACACCGTGCCGGCTGGCCGTGCTCACCGCGAAGACGGTCAGCCCGCGGGCCTGCAGGTCCGGCGTGACGAGCTCGGCGAGGTCGGCGGCGTCCGGCACGTCCACCTTGTTCAGGACGACGAGCCGGGGGCGGTCGGACAGGTCGGTGGTGTAGGCGGCGAGCTCCGCCTCGATGATGTCGAGGTCGGTCAGCGGATCGCGGCCCGGTTCGAGCGTGGCGCAGTCGAGGACATGAACGATCAACGAGCAGCGCTCGATGTGGCGGAGGAACTCCAGCCCCAGCCCGCGGCCCTGGCTCGCGCCCGGGATCAGCCCGGGGACGTCCGCGACGGTGTAGGGCGGGTGGTCGCCGGCCTGGACGACACCCAGGTTCGGCACCAGGGTGGTGAACGGGTACTCGGCGATCTTGGGGCGGGCGGCGCTGAGTACCGAGACCAGCGAGGACTTCCCCGCGCTCGGGAAGCCGACCAGCGCGACGTCCGCGACGCTCTTGAGCTCCAGGACGGCGTCGAGCTGCTCACCGGGCTCACCCAGCTCGGCGAAGCCGGGCGCCTTGCGCCGGGCCGACGCCAGGGACGCGTTCCCGCGCCCACCGCGCCCACCGCGGGCGAGGACGTAGCTGCTGCCCGGGCCGACCAGGTCGATGAGCTCCTCGCCGTCCGGCGAGATCACCACCGTGCCGTCGGGGACCGCCAGCACCAGGTCGTCGCCGTCCGCGCCGTGCCGGTTCGAGCCCTGGCCCGGGCGGCCCCCACCCGCCTTCTGATGCGGATGGAAGTGGAAGTCGAGCAGGGTGGTCACCCCGTGATCCACCCGCAGCACCACATCACCGCCGCGGCCCCCGTTGCCCCCGTCGGGGCCGCCGAGCGGCTTGAACTTCTCGCGGTGGATCGAGCAGCAGCCATGGCCGCCGTCACCCGCTGCGGCGTGCAGAACAACCCGGTCGACAAACGTCGCCATGGTCGGCCACCTCCCTGCTCCCCGCCCGGCCGCGGGACCACACGAGAACGCCGCGCGTACCACCTCCGGTTCGGCGGTGGTACGCGCGGCGCCCTGTGAACAACTACATCTCAGACAACTACTGCGGCCGTGCCGTCAGGTCAGGCGCTGACCGCGACCTTCTGCTCGCTCTGCTCGCCCTGGACCGCGACGATGCTGATGACCCGCCGGCCACGCTTGCGGCCGAACTCGACATAGCCGGGAGCGAGGGCGAACAGCGTGTCGTCCTTGCCGCGACCGACCAGGTCACCGGGGTGGAAGTGGGTGCCCCGCTGGCGGATGATGATCTCACCGGCCTTGACGAGCTGCCCACCGAAACGCTTGACGCCCAGCCGCTGCGCGTTCGAGTCACGGCCGTTGCGCGAGGAGCTCGCGCCCTTCTTATGCGCCATCTCGTCAGGCCTTCCCCGTCTCGATCCCGGTCACCTTCAGGCGCGTGTACTTCTGGCGATGGCCCTGGCGCTTGTGGTAACCGGTCTTGTTCTTGAACTTGTGGATCCGAATCTTCGGACCCTTGACGACTTCGACGACCTCGGCCGTGACCGCGACGGACGCAAGCGCGTCAGCGTCGTGGGTGACCGACTCACCGTCGACCAGGAGCACCGCCGGAAGCTTCACGGCCGCGCCTGGCTCACCGGAGAGGAGCTCGACGTCGACGACATCGCCGACGGCGACCCTGTGCTGCTTGCCGCCGCTGGCAACGACCGCGTACACCAGATCTCCCTGCTGTTGGATCCCGCATGGACCGCTATGGCGGTCCGCCACGTCTGCTCACGGTGCCCGGCGCTCGCGTCAGACCACCATGCCACCCGGCCTGCCGGGCCTCTGGAGCACTCGAAGTGCCCAGAACATCCCGGAGCCGGGGACCATGCTGGCCGCGCGACATCGAACCCGACAGGGCTCCGAACCTGACAGGGCCTTGCAGCCCGACAAGCTTGGGAGCCCGACAAGGGGCGACATCGCGAGCACGCGCCTGTCCCGTGTCCGTCCACCTTACAGGTCATCCGCGCGGGGGTGAGAAAGGCCCGCACCCGAGGGCCCGATTTCACCCGACCGACCCCTGGACAGGACCCCCGGACAGGACCCCCACCCGGCCGCCGAATGTCAACCAGCGAACGACAGGAGGACACGGGAAGACACAGGCAGAGCTGGGCATGGGCGATAGACAGCCACCGAAGAGGCCATCCCGGCCATGACTCGGACGGGCCATGGCCGCGCGCCGTGGGCACGGCGAACATGTGGGGTCCCCCGCAGCGGGCACTTCCGCCGCGGCGCGGTCCACAGCCGCCGTGCGAACCCACGGCCAACCAGAAGGAAGAAGACGTTGACCTGGCAGCACGTGACGTGGGCGGCGAGCGTGGCCACCGTCACGGCGCTCCTGGCCGTCTGCGGCTTCCTGCTCACAGCGGCTTCCGGCCGCCGCGCCGAGGCAACCAGCGGCGCTGCCGCGGCCGGCACGCCTGCCGCGGCCATCGGCGTGCTGTCCATCGTGGTCGCGCTGGTCACGGCGGAGCTGGTCTTCAACGACCTGATCGATCCCCCCGCCTGGGCCAGGGCGGTATGGGCGCTGCTGACAGCCACGGCGGCCGGCTGGCTCGCGCTGCACGGGCGCGGCCTGACCAGGCCCGTCACCCCCAGGCCCGTCACCGCCGGCCCCGAGCCGGCCGCGACCGCACCAGCGATCCCGGCTGACCCAGCTGCCTCGGCTGACCCTGCTGTCTCGGCCTCGGGGACTTCGGCCGATGAGGGGCGCCCGCTCGATCCGCTCTCGGCTCAGGACGATCTGGTGCAGACCCTGGTGGTCGCCTCCTACGCGCTGCAGATGGGTGACGAGCCCCGAGCGCGTCAGGCGCTGGACGGCGCGCTACGACGGTCCCGCGCGACCCTGGACGAACTGGTGCGCCAGCGCGGCTGCCACGGCTTCGTCCGGGCCACGCCCGCGGCCGTCGCTCCCACGACCGTCGGTCGGGACCTGTCGCCGCTGTCCTGAGTCCGCGGCGGGCCGCCGGCCAGCCGAGATTCGCCAAGCCAGCCGAGATCGTGGCCGCTCGCCTCGGTGACCGTGCCCCCGAAGGCCCGCGATGCACCAGGGCATGGAAGCCCTGCGAGGAAAAAAGAAGCGGCTGGGCGTGTTCCGCGCGGACACGCGGGAACACGCCCAGCCGCTCTGGTCAGCTTCCGGCCGCCTCGGACGGCTGGAGGGATTCGGCCGGCTTCGACACCGGCCGGGAGGCCCGGCGCCGCCTGGTGCGTGCCGGCTTCTCCGCGCCCTGCGAGGCGCTCGTCCCGTTGGCCGCCGCGTGCAGAACGCTGTCCGGATCGTCGGTGTTGGCGAAGACTGTGCTCTCCCGCTCGCCGGATCCGGTGAGTACCACCGGTCCGCTCGCCGCGCCGACCGCCGCCAGCTCGTCGAGGCCCTCGGCCGTCGGCGCCGCTTCCGGCCGCACAGCCTCGTGCCCCGGCACGGAGCCCTGGTCGGCGCCACCGGCACCGGCACCGTGCGCGCCACCGGCACCGGCACCGTGCGCGCCGTCGGGTGACGCCGGCTGCGCCGCCGGGACCGCGGACGGCGTCGCCGTCTCCACGTGACCGTCAGGCGATGCCGGCACCGCGGCGGTGCCGGCCGCGGCCGCGACCATGGCCGGGCCGCCGCTCTTCGCCGCCTGCCTGCCCCGACGCCCGGCCGGAGCGCTCGCCTGCGCGGGCGGTGCGGGCACCTGCTGGGGTCCCGCGTGCGCGTGGGCGCCGTCGAGGTGAATCGTCACGCCGCGCCCACTGCAGTGCGCGCAGGGCTCGCTGTATGCCTCCAGCAGGCCCTGCCCCACCCGCTTGCGCGTCATCTGCACCAGACCAAGGCTGGTCACCTCGGCGACCTGGTGGCGGGTCCGGTCCCGGCCCAGGCACTCGGTGAGCCGCCGCAGCACCAGTTCGCGGTTGCTCTCCAGCACCATGTCGATGAAGTCGATGACGATGATGCCGCCGATGTCGCGCAGCCGCAGCTGCCGGACGATCTCCTCCGCGGCTTCCAGGTTGTTCTTGGTGACCGTCTCCTCGAGGTTCCCACCCTTGCCGGTGAACTTCCCGGTGTTGACGTCGATGACGGTCATCGCCTCGGTGCGGTCGATCACCAGTGAGCCACCTGAGGGCAGCCAGACCTTGCGGTCCAGCGCCTTCGCGAGCTGCTCGTCCACCCGGTACTCGGCGAAGACGTCGCCGGTGCCGACATAGCGGCGGACCCGGTCCCGCAGGTCGGGAGCGACCGTGTCGACGTACTCCTCGACCGTCGCCGCCTCGGTCGAACCCTGGACGATCAGCTCGGTGAAGTCCTCGTTGAAGACGTCCCGGATGACCCGGACCACGAGGTCGGGCTCCCCGTAGAGCAGCGATGGCGCGCTCGCCTTCTGCGCCTTGCGCTGGATGTCCTCCCACTGCGCGACCAGCCGCTCGACATCGCGCTCCAGCTCGGCCTCGCTCGCGCCCTCCGCCGCGGTGCGGACGATCACTCCACCGTTCTCCGGGGTGATCTTCTTGAGGATGCTCTTGAGCCTGGCCCGCTCGGTGTCCGGCAGCTTGCGGCTGATACCCGCGTTCTGCCCGTCCGGCACGTACACCAGGTAACGGCCGGGCAGGCTGACCTGGCTCGTCAGCCGGGCGCCCTTGTGCCCGATCGGGTCCTTCGAAACCTGGACCAGGACCGACTGGCCGGACTTCAGCACCTGCTCGATCTTGCGCGGACGCCCGTCGAGGCCGGAGGCGTCGTAGTTGACCTCACCGGCGTACAGGACGGCGTTGCGGCCCTTGCCGATGTCGACGAAGGCCGCCTCCATGCTGGCCAGCACGTTCTGGACCCGGCCCAGGTAGACGTTGCCCGCGTAAGAGGTCGAGCTCGCCCGCGTCACGAAGTGCTCGACCAGGACGCCGTCCTCGAGCACCGCGATCTGCGTGCGGTCGCCGTGGTGCCGGACGACCATCCGCCGCTCGACCGACTCGCGCCGAGCGAGGAACTCCGCCTCGGTGACGATGGGCGCCCGGCGACGGCCGCTGTCCCGGCCTTCCCGCCTGCGCTGACGCTTCGCCTCCAGCCGGGTCGAACCGCTCACCCCGCGGACGAGGTCGTCGTCCTTACGGGTCTCACGGACATGGACCACGGTGTTCGGCGGGTCGTCCGCCATCGGCGCGGCCTCACCGACCCCGGACCGCCGCCGACGACGGCGCCGCCGGCGGGAGCCGCCGGCCTGCTCGTCGTCGGACCCGTCGTCGTCGGAGCCGTCGTCGGCGGAGTCATCCGCGCCGTCCTCGACGGTGTACGCGGCGTCCTCGTCCGCGTCCTCGTCGGCGCCGTGCTCCGCCTCCGCGTCCGCGGCGCCCGAGCCGTCGTACGACCCGCGCGTCCCGGTGCGCCGGGAGCGGCGACGGCCAGGCGTGACCTCGCGCTCCTCCGCCTCCGCGTGCTCCCGGTCCTGTTCGTCCGGTTCGCCGCCGTCGTCCTCGGAGGTCTCGCCGAACTCGTCCTCGCCTCGGGCCCGACCGCGACCGCGGCGGCCACGGCGGCGGCGACGGGTTCCACCGAGACCGGTCTCGTCGGCGTCCGACTCCAGGTCCGTGTCGGCGGACACGAAGGCATCGTGCTCGAACGCGTCCGGCTCGTCCTCCGGAGCCGCGTCGGTGGCGGTGAGCTCATCGAGGTCGGTGGCCTCCTCGGCGGCCACATCGTCGGGCGCGGAATCGTCCTGCGCCGCGATCGCGCCACCGTCGCCAGCCCGGCCCGGGCCGGTTGCGGGTGCCTCGTCGCTCGTGGGCTCACTGCGGCCTCGGCGGCGCGTCCACTCGTCGAGCGCGGCCACCTCGGGCTGCTGGAACATGATCATGGCAACCGGTCGGCGGGCCGGTGTCTTGGCTGCCGCGGCGGGGATCTCGACCTCGGCGCCGCTGGTCCAGGTCGGGGTGACCGGCCGCGAACGCCGACGCGCCGGACGCTGGGCCGTCTCCCCTGCCGTGGCCGGCTGCGGACCAGCGGCCGCGAACGCGTCCGCGGCCGGAGCGGCCGGACTCGCGGTGGCCGGAGGAGCGGTCGTGTCGCCACCGGCGCTGACCTCGTCGGGCCCGGCCTCGCCGGACCCCGCCTTCGCGGCCGGCCCAGGCTGGACCACCGAAGCGGTCACGGCGTCGGCCGCGGCCGGCGCCATGGACTCGTCGGCCGGGCCGCTCTCGCCCGCGGGCGCCTCGGCGCTGATCGGTGCGCCGGTGCTGACAGTCGGATCGGTACTGACGGGCGCTTCGGTACCGGCTGTGTCGGCAGCTCCGACCGGTGCGGCCGGCTCGGCGACCGCGGATGCCTCGGCATCCGACGCCGCCACCACGTCGGACCCTCCGCCCGATGTCGCCGACGGACCGCCGGCGCCCGGCTCGGACGGCTGGGCCGGTTCCACCGGCTCGACCTTCGTGGCAGTGCGACGAGCACGGGAACGCCGGGGCTTGGTCACGGCGGGGGCGACCTCACCGCGCTCCGTAGTGTCAGCAGACGCAGCGTCAGCAGACGCAGTGTCAGCAGACGTCTCGGAAGCCGCGGATGCCTCGGGAACCGCGGACGACTCGGACGCAGCAGCCGCCGCGGCGTCGGTGGTCTCGCCGCCGTCGCTGCCCGCGGGCGGCTTGCTCGTGCCCGCTTCGGCAGTGCCCGATGACCGGGCTGCTCGACGGCGGGTCCGGGTCGGCTTCTCGGCCACGGCGACCGGTACGGCATCAGCGGTCGGACCCGCTCCGATACCAGCGGTCGGACCGGCATCGATGGCGGCGGTGGAGGAGGCGGACGTGGCGGCCGGGTCGGAAGCCGGGGCGGGTCCGGCGGCCTGGTCGGCTGCGGCGGCCGGGTCGGCGGAACCCACCACGGCCTCGCTGACCGCGCGGGACGCCCGCCGTGGCCGGGTGGCCGCGCGTCGCGCCGGCTTGGCTGGCGCCGCCTCCGGCGTCGGGCCTGCGGTGTCGTCGGCTGGCTGGGATGGTGCCGTCGGCGTCACCGCGGCATCGTCGGCCGGAACCGACACCGCGGGCTCGGACGGCGAGATGGCCGCAGCGGCCTGGCCGGCAGGCGCCGCTGCGCTGGACTCCCCGGAGCCGGCCGGGACTGTCTCCGGCTCGGCTGCGGGTACGGGCACGGCCGCTTCCGGTGGCGGCCCAGCGGGCCGGCCGGCGGCACGTCGCCGACGTGTCGGCCGCACGGCTGCGGACTCGGACGCGGTCTGCTCTTCGGTGGTCTGGTCTTCGGCGGGCACGGGTTATAAAGCCTTTCGGGCTCCCGGGCGCGCTGCGTCAGCAGTCGCGACCGCGCAGAAGCCGCTGTCTCGGTCCGGCGGTTCGCACCGCCGGCAATCCTGCGACACCCTCATCACGCTTCGAGTCGACCTGCCGGCCGGGCAGCCTCATCGCGGTCCGGCGCCAGCGGGTCCGCCAGCGTTCCATCCTCGCGCAATCGGCCCTGTTCGAGCCGTGTCGGCTCGGGTGGCACCGGAACGCTGAGAACAGCGACCGCGGAAAGGGCGGTCAGCACATCGTCGGGTCGAACGGCGGGCGTCGTGTGCCGTACGACCACGTCCAGTATCGCACAGGTGTCGTTCTCTGCACGGCAAACGGCCCAGACCACGGCCCCGCGCACATCAACTTCACGCTTGCCGTCCTTGGTCACCCGCTCGACGACCAGCGATTCCCGCGCCAGGAGCGCAGGAACGGCCACGCCCAGCTCCGCCGGAGCCACGCCGGGTAGCCGAAGCTGCCAGCGTGAGGCGTCGACGCGGTCGGGAAGCGCCCGCCCCTGCGCCTCGACGCAACAGACCACATCGAGACCGGGCGGAAGTGCCGCGTCCAGCGCCTCGTGCACCCACCTCGGAGTGACCGGCGCGGAGAAGGCGATCTCGACGTACTCCGCCTCGCTGGCCGCACCGGTGGGCGCGGCACCAACCCAGGAGAGCCGGGGATGGGGGCTGAAGCCGGCGGAGAGCGCGACCGGCAGCCGCGCCCTGCGCAGGCCACGCTCGAAGGCCCGGGCGATGTCGCGATGGGAGAGGAAGCGCAGCCTTCCCCGCTTGGCGAAGCGCACCCGGATGCGTGCCACGACCGGGGGCGGCGGTGGGCCCTCAGGTTGACGAGGCACGGGCCGGCACCATGCTCGAGGGGGAGGCAACCGAAGAGGAAGCGTCCGAACGTGAGACAGCCGAGGCTGTTGTGGAGGCCGCCGGGGCAGGGGTGCTCGCCACCGAGACCACCGGGAGCAACGTGCGCCCGGTGGGGCCGATCTCGTTCGCGGTGCCCATCGTCGGGCAGACACCGCAGTCGTAGCAGGGAGTCCACCGGCAGTCGTCGAGCTCCGCCTCGCGCTGCGCGTCCTGCCAGTCGGCCCACAACCAGTCCCGGTCGAGGCCGGAGTCGAGGTGGTCCCACGGCAGGACCTCGCGCTCGTCGCGCTCCCGGGTGGTGAACCAGTCCAGCGAGACGCCCAGCGGGCCCAGCTCCGCCTCGCACGCGGCCTCCCAGCGCGCGAACGAGAAGTACTCGCTCCAGCCGTCGAAGCGGCCCCCCTCGCGCCACACCCGCTCGATCACCCGACCGACCCGGCGGTCACCGCGGGCCAGCAGGCCCTCGATGATGCCCGGACGCCCGTCGTGGTACCGGAACCCGATCGCCCGCCCGACCTCACGATCGGCACGCACGGTGTCCCGCAGCAGCTTGAGGCGGTGGTCGGTCACCTCGTACGAGGCCTGACCGGCCCACTGGAACGGAGTATGCGATTTGGGGACGAATCCCCCGATCGACACGGTGCAGCGGATGTCCCGGTGACCGCTGGCCTTCCGGCCCGCCCGGATGACCTCACGAGCGAGGTCCGCGATCTCCAGCACGTCCTCGTCGGTCTCGGTGGGCAGACCACACATGAAGTACAGCTTCACCTGGCGCCAGCCGTGCGCGTAGGCCGTGCTCACGGTGCGGATGAGGTCCTCGGCGCTGACCATCTTGTTGATGACCTTGCGCAGGCGCTCCGAGCCGCCCTCGGGGGCGAAGGTGAGGCCGCTGCGCCGACCGTTGCGGGAGAACTCGTTGGCCAGTGTCACGTTGAAGGCGTCCACCCGGGTCGAGGGCAGGCTCAGCGACGTGTTCGTGCCCTCGTAACGGTCGGCCAGCGCCTTGGCGATCTCGCCTATCTCGCTGTGGTCCGCGCTGGACAGTGACAGCAGGCCGACCTCGGAGAAGCCCGAGGCCGCGAGCCCCGCGTCGACCATCGCCCCGACCGTCGCGATGTTGCGCTCCCGAACCGGCCGGGTGATCATGCCCGCCTGGCAGAAGCGACATCCACGGGTGCAACCGCGGAAGATCTCCACGCTCATCCGCTCGTGCACGGACTCCGCGAGCGGGACCAGCGGGGCCTTCGGATACGGCCAGGAGTCGAGATCCGTCAGCGTGTGCTTGGACGGGCGGGCCGGGATGTCGTCCCGGGTGGGCGTCACGGCGGAGATCCGGCCGTCCGGCCGATAGGTCACGTCGAAGAAGGCCGGCACGTAGACCAGGCCGAGGCGGGCCAGCCTGAGCAGCAGCTCACCGCGCCCGCCGGGCGAGCCCTCGGCCTTCCACGCCCGGGTGACGTCGGTGATCCGCAGGACGGCCTGCTCACCGTCGCCGAGCACCACGGCGTCGACGAAGTCCGCGATCGTCTCGGGGTTGAACGCCGCGTGGCCACCGGCCACGACCACCGGCGAGGTGTCGCCCCGGTCGGCGGCATGCAGCGGGATCCCGGCCAGGTCGAGCGCCGTGAGCAGGTTCGTGTAGCCGAGCTCGGTGGAGAAGCTGACCCCGAACAGGTCGAAGTCACCGACGGGGCGGTGCGCGTCCACCGTGAACTGCGCGATGCCATGCTCACGCATGAGCGCCTCAAGGTCCGGCCAGACCGAGTACGTGCGCTCGGCCAGGACGTCCGGCTGCTCGTTCAGGATCTCGTAGAGGATCTGCACACCCTGGTTCGGAATGCCGACCTCGTAGGCGTCCGGGTACATCAGGCACCAGCGGACGGTGGTGTCGTCCCAAGGTTTGACGACCGAGTTCCCCTCACCACCCACGTACTGGACCGGCTTCCGGACCCGTGGGAGCAGTGGCTCCAAGAGAGGGAACAGCGACTGTCCGGGCATGTCCGCGAGCCTACGGCACCACGCCGAGGCTCGGCCGGGCCCCGGCGACGCACCTTGTCGCGACCCGCAGGCCTGCCCGGGAGATGACCCGGGACGCCCTCAGAGCGCGTACGGGTCCGACCTGGAACGTAGACGGACATTCTGCAGCAAACCAACCGCGACCATGTTCGCGAACATCGACGAGCCACCGTAGGACAGGAACGTCAGCGGTAGCCCGGTCACCGGCATCACGCCCAGACACATACCGATATTGACGAAGATCTGGAAGGTGAACCAACAGACCACACCGGTGGCGATCAGCGCTCCGAACGAGTCCTGGGACTGGAACCCGATCGTGAGCGCTCGCCAGAGCACCACGCCCAGCAGCACGATCACCCCGCCGGCGCCGAGGTACCCGAGCTCCTCCCCCGCCACGCTGAAGACGAAGTCGGTCTGCTGCTCGGGCACGAACTGGCCCTGGGTCTGCTGGCCCTCGAACAGCCCGCGGCCAGTGACGCCCCCGTTGGCGATCGCGGTCATCGCCTGGTCGACGTTGTAGCCGCTGGACGACGTCGCCTTGTTCTCCGAGACGAACGAGGTGAGCCGAGCCTCCTGGTAGGGCTTGAGCAGGTGGAACTGCAGGATCGCGCCGCCGAACAGCACCCCGCACAGGACCAGCCCGAGAACCCAGCGCCGCGGGGCGCCGCTCACCGCCAGCATCCCGAGAGTCACGAACACCAGCACCATGACCGTCCCGAAGTCCGGCTGAAGCATGATCAGCCCCATCGGGATGACGGCGAGGCCCAGCACGAGCAGGACGTCACCATGCCCCGGCTCGCCGCGGCGGATGCCGGTGTGCCGGTCCTCGTGCTTCTCGCCGAGGATCATGGCCACGCCGACGACGAGCGCGACCTTCGCGAACTCCGACGGCTGCAGCTGGAACCCGGCTGGCAGCACGATCCACGAGTGCGCGCCGTTCACCGTGGTGCCGACGAGCAGCACGGCCACCAGCCCGACGAGCGAGCCCAGGTAGACGAACGGCGCGTACGCCCGCAGGATCCGGTAGTCGACCACGGTCGCGGCGGCGCCGAGCACCAGACCGATCGCGAGGTTCAGCAGGTGGCGTTTGAGGAAGGTCTGCGGGTCGCTGCCCGCTTCCTCCATCCGCTGCCGGGTTGCCGACCAGACCAGCAGGGCACCGATCAGGGCGAGCGCGACCACGCTGATCTGGAGCGGCCAGTCGAGGCGCCGCAATGGCGAGTGCCGCCCGGAGGCCCGATCCCGCAGCTGCCCGATCCGCCCCCGGACGAGGACCGGGGACGACCGCAGCGCGGTGGGGCCGGGGTCCTGCGTCATCGCCCCTCCCCTGTGTGGCAGTCGACGTCGGCGGGTTGTTCGTGCTGGTGGCGATGATCGGCGTGCGTGCGTGCGTGCGTGCACGCACGCACAGGCGGCTGGCGCGCGAGCGCCCACGGTCACGGCGGGGAACGGCCCGCGCCGCCCGCGGCGGACGTCGCTGCGGCCGGCCCGGTTCCGCTGTGGGCGGCCGGCCCCGAGGCAGGCCACAGCGCGGGCAGCACCGCGCCGGCCGCGGCCGCCTCGGGGCCCGCCACGCCCGGTGCCACCGCACCCTGGACCACCGCACCCTGAACCACCGTGCCCTGCCCAGCTGCGCCCTGCGCCGACGGGGCCGGGCCGGCGGTCGCGCCCGCACCACCGCCGAAGCTTCCGTCCCGGCCCAGCTCAGGCAGGTCGGCGGGCGGCACGCCGCCGGGCAGTGCCGCTGGCTGGCCGACGCCGTAGAGCGCCTTGTAGATCTCCTTGGCGACGGGCGCCGCGTACTCCGCACCGGTCCCGGATTCCGGAATGCTCACCACGACCACGAACTGGGGATCGTTCGCCGGGGCGAACGAGGCGAACCAGGAGGTGTCGCCCTTGCCCTCGACCTCGGCGGTACCGGTCTTGCCTCCGACCGGTACGAGATCGCTGGGCCAGTCCGCGAACACACCCGCCGCGGTGCCACCGGCCTCGGTGGTCACACCCTGCAGGCCGCCCCGGATATAGGCGAGGATCTCCGGCGAGACGGGCAGATGGCCGGTGACGATGGGCTCGACGAGCTTCGTCCGCTTGCCGTCCGGGGAGATGGTCGCCTTCGCGAGCGTGGGCTGGTAGAGCGTGCCACCGTTGGCGATGGCCGCGTAGGCGGTGGCGAGCTGCAAAGGGCTGACGGAGAGGTACTGGCCCTGGCCGATGGAGAACTGCACGGCYGCACCGGCGTTGTAGAGGTAGCCGTCGACGCAGGCCTCGGCCGCGTACTTGCGGTACCGCTCCGCCTTGACCGGGTCCGGTTCCTCCGGATAGCCGTTCTGCGCCCGCCGGCAGTACGAGTCCTTCAGCTCCTCCCAGATCTTCTTCGCGTCCGCCCGGTCGACGACGGCGCCCGAGGTCTCCCCGGGCAGGTCGATCCCGGTGCGGCTGCCGAACCCCATGGCCTCGGCCATGTGGACGAAGTACTCCTTCGGTTCCGGGTACGGGCCGCGGCCGTTGCGCAGACCGCCGTCGGCGACCCAGGCGTCGTAGGCGAACTTGTCGAAGATGACGTCGCAGGAGATGACCAGCGACTGGTGCAGCGTGATCGGGCCGGCCGACGACCCGTCGAAGTTGTGGAAGATCTGGTCACCGACCTGCAGCGTCGGCGCGCAGTCGAACTTCTCGTCGCCCTTGGCGCCCATCTGCTGCATCGCGACCGCGGTGGAGACGACCTTGAACGTCGAGCCCGCCGCGGCCGAGCCCTGGTAGGCACGCGACAGCAGCGGCGTGCCGTTCGCCGGGTCGGACAGCGCGGAGTAGTCCTTCTGGGAGATGCCGCCGACGAACACCGACGGGTTGTAGGTCGGCAGGCTGGCGAGCGCGACCACGCCGCCGGTACGCACGTTCAGGACGACGGCCGACGCCGCCCTGGCGCCACCGCCGAGCGACTCCAGCGTCTTCCCGAGCGCCTGCTCGGCGGCCCGCTGCACGTCGAGGTCCAGGTTGAGCACCAGGTGGTCGCCACTGACCGGGTCCGTCGTGGAGGCGGTGCCGGCGACCCGCCCGAACCGGTCCACCTCCAGGCGCTCGACGCCGTCCGCCCCGCGCAGCGCGTCGTCGTAGGTGTACTCCAGCCCGGAGACACCGATCAGGCTGTTGAGGTGGTAGCCCTTCTCACCGCCCTGGGCGTCGAGCTGGTCCTGGGAGACGGGCGCGAGGTAGCCCAGTTCGTGGGCCGCGAGCGAACCGTTCGGGTACTCGCGGACGGCCTGCAGATCCGCYGAAACCCCGGGGAAGCGGTCCGGATGCTCGATCACCGCGAGCGCCTGCGCCGAGGAGACGTCCTTCGCCACCGGAACCGGCTGGTAGGGGGAGCCGTTCCAGCACGGCGCCTTCACCGTGGCCGAGCAGAATCGGATGCGCTGCTCGATGTCGGCCCGCGGCATGCCGATCACGGTGGCGAGCCGGTCCAGGACGGCCCGGCCCTTGTCGGACTGCCGGTCGATGGTCGACCGGTTCACCGAGATGACCAGGGACGTGCGGTTTCGGACCAGCGGCTGCCCCTGGTCATCCACGATCATTCCCCTGGTCGCCGGGGTGACGACCTCCCGGACCCGGTTCGTCTCGGCGACCCTGCGGTACCGCTCACCGTCGAGGATCTGCAGCACCCACAGCCGGGCGCCCAGCGTCACCAGCAGGGAGAGAACGAGCACTCGCAGGATGAGCAGCCGGATCCGCATCCGGTCGTTCACAGCCGCCCCCGATCCCGGTGCAGGCGGCGGGAGGCGGCCGTGGCGATCGGGAACAGGAACGGGGTCACCAGCACCGCGTAGAGACCGGCGGCGGCGGCCCGTTCGAGGGCCTGGGCGCCGGTGAGCGCCGCGTCGCCCAGGATCGCGGTCGCCGCGGCGTTCCCGAGGGTGCCGAACACCGCCGCGGCTCCCACGGTGGCGAGCGGAACGGTGATCGAACGCTCCGCCGCGTTCATCACCAGGCCGGCGAGATACCCGACCAGGCACAGCACCAGGGCCGTCTGCCCGAGCACGTGGGTGGACATCAGATCGGCCAGCAGCCCGATGACGAAGCCGAGCACCGCGCCGAGCAGCGGGCCCTCGATCAGCGCGATGATCGCCAGCAGCACGATCACCAGATCGGGGCGGCCGAGCGGGGCGCCGAGCCGGGCCACCACCGACACCTGCAGGACGACGGCGACGGCCAGCAGCGCGACCGCGGCCGCGAAGGCACGCGGATGCAGCCGTTCCTCGGAGAACCCGCCATCCCACACCGCCGCGTCACCCCGCGCCCTGGGCCGCCGGAGCTCCCCCGCCGGCCGGGTCCTGCCCGGCCGGCGCCCCACCGCTCTGCGCCTGGCCGGCGGGCGCCTGCCCACTCGGCGCCTGGCCGTCGGTGGAGCCGGCCGCGCCGGAGCCCGGCACCGCGCGGGGCGGGAGCACCCGGTCACCCGGGTCGGCGGCGGGGCCACCGACGATCACGCCGACCAGGTCGAGCGTGCCGATCGAGACGAAGGGGCGGACCTCCGCGGTACGAGAGAGGCCACCGACATCCACCACCTCGGTCACCTCGCCGATCGGCACTCCCGCCACGTAGTCGAGACTACCAAACGTAACCAATCGGTCACCCTTTTGCACCTGGTAAGAGGCGTCATAAAGGGTGAAGGTCAGAGTGGACGGACCCTGGCCACCAGCGACCGCGCCGAGCAGCTTGGTCTGCTCCAGGCGCGCGCCGATGCGGCTACTCGGATCGCAGATCAGCTTGACGACCGCGGTGCTGTCGGTGACCGACGTGACCGTCCCGACCAGGCCGGCCGCGTTCACGACCACCTTGTCCACGGCGAGGCCGTCGCGGCGGCCGGCATTGATCGTCACCGTCCAGTCCATCCCGGTGACGTCACCGACCGCGATGACCCGCGCCGGCACGATCGTGTACTGCCCCTTGTCGGCGAGCAGGCGCAGATCCGAGAGCTCACCGGCCAACCGGTCGATCTCGGCGTCGTCGGAGATCTGCCGACGCAGCTGCGCGTTCTCCTCGGTGAGCCGGTCGGCGCGATCGTGGTAGCGGTTCGGGTGGGTCAGCGACGACACCGTTCGGCCGACCGGCCGGGTCACCGTGGTCACCGCGTTCTCGACCCCGCCCACGATCGAATGCAGCACCCCCCGGGCACCGGGCGCCGAGTCGCTGGTCCGGTAGTCGAGCGTGATCAGCGTGAACGCGAGGACGAGCAGGACGGCGATGACGAGACGGGAGCGCCTGGTGTCACGTCCCACGTCGGTCCTCCATCGCCGCCTGCCACCGCCACACTCCTGTCACCGCACTCCCATGCCGCCGCACGCCGCCGAGGGCGCGGCCCGGTCCCCACCGGCCGCGCCGCGCGGGCCGTCAGCGCTTCGGCTCGGAGATGAGGACCTGCTGCAGCGCCTCGAACTCCTCGACGCACTTGCCCGACCCCATCGCCACCGAATGCAGCGGGTTCTCCGCGATGTGGATCGGCATCCCGGTCTCGTGCCGCAGCCGCTCGTCCAGCCCGCGCAGCAGCGCACCGCCGCCGGTCAGGACGATGCCGCGGTCCATGATGTCGCCGGACAGCTCCGGCGGGCACCGGTCGAGGGTCACCTTGACCGCGTCGATCACCGCGTTCACCGGCTCCTCGATGGCCTTGCGGATCTCCTCGGCGGTCACCACGATGGTCTTGGGCAGGCCTGTGACCAGGTCACGGCCACGGATCTCGGCACTCGGCTCGTCCGGCACCTTGTGCGCCGAGCCGATCGCCATCTTGATCTCCTCGGCGGTCCGCTCGCCGAGCATCAGCGAGTACTCCTTCTTCACGTAGGAGATGATCGCCGTGTCGAGCTCGTCGCCGGCGGTGCGGATCGACTGGCTGGTGACGATGCCACCCAGCGAGATGACCGCGACCTCGGTCGTGCCGCCACCGATGTCCACGACCATGTTGCCGGTCGGCTCGTGCACCGGGAGGCCGGCGCCGATCGCCGCCGCCATCGGCTCCTCGATGATGTAGACCTTCCGGGCGCCGGCCTGGTAGCCGGCGTCCTTCACCGCGCGCTGCTCCACACCGGTGATGCCGGACGGGACGCACACCACCAGCCGGGGCTTGGCGAAATGACGCCGCCGGTGCACCTTCTGGATGAAGTACCGCAGCATCCGCTCGGTGGTCTCGAAGTCGGCGATGACGCCGTCCTTCAGTGGGCGGACCGCCACCACATTGCCCGGAGTACGGCCGATCATTCTTTTCGCGTCGGTTCCGACGGCGAGGATTCCCGAGGTCGTGGTGTTGATCGCGACGACACTGGGCTCGTTGAGCACGATGCCCCGGCCACGGACGTAGACGAGCGTGTTGGCGGTACCGAGGTCGACGGCCATGTCACGACCGAGGAACGACAGCGAACTGGACATCGTCGGGTGCCGGCCTTCCCGAGGGGCGCGAGGTGGGACGGATCCGGACGGCGCACGCGGACGACACCGACCGGCCCTTCTCCGACCAACGCGCGAAACGCGTACAGAGTTCGTCGAACGGGCGGGACGGCCCGGATGCGCCTCGTGTGGACCCGTTCACCGTGACCGCCGGTACGGCGATTACGGCGAGCCACCGGGCACGCTCCGGGTAGGTGAAAGCGTAGACCGCCCCCGACGACGTCGCCGAGCCGACCGGGAAGCGTGTCACCCCACACGCACCGGGGCACGCGCGGCACGCCGCCCGGCTCCACATCATCCGTGGACGGGTGGCAGGTCAGCGGCGGACCGCCGCCGATCGGGCACCCGGCAGGGACGAGACTTCCCCCGATCGGGGACGGAACACCCGAAGACACCGGGCCGACCACGGCGGCCGGCGGCCGGGTGAGCACCTCGACGAGGCCACGCCCGTCCGGCGGCTCACCCGCGCCGGTGGAACCCCGCCACCCACCAGGGGTGAGGACGGGGCACCCGGTGCCGGCAGGTCAGCTCAGGCCGGGGAAGAACAGGTCGATCTCGCGCTTGGCCGACTCCGGCGAGTCCGAGCCGTGCACGAGGTTCTGGCCGATCTCCAGCGCGAAGTCACCGCGCAGCGAACCGGGGACCGCCTTCACCGGGTCGGTGGCGCCGATGAGGCCACGCGCGGCCTCCGTCGCCCGCGGGCCCTCCGCCACCAGGGCGACCAGCGGACCAGAGGTGATGAAATCGACCAGCTCGCCGAAGAAGGGCTTGCTGGCATGCTCGCCGTAGTGGGTCTCGGCGACCGAGCGCTCCAGCGTGCGCAGCTCCAGGGCGACGATCTTCAGCCCCTTGCGCTCGAGACGACCGATGACCTCACCGATGAGGCCACGGCTGACGCCGTCGGGCTTGACCAGGATGAGGGTGCGCTCGGAGGACACGGGACTCCTTCAGACTCGTTTCGTCATCTTTGACGCGGATGGCCGGACGGTCCGCGGCTACTGGCGCGACCGGTTGGCCCCTGGCAAACCTACAGGGTCCACGATCCGGACCGGCGCGCGCACTCCCCCGAGACCACCCGTCGGAGTGGCGCGACGGTGCGGCGGCCAGCGGCCGGTCAGCGGCCGGTGGTCAGCGGCCGAGGAGACGGCGGGCCTCCCCCACCGTCACCAGTGAGCCGGTGACCAGCACTCCGGTGCCGCCCAGCTCGCCTTCCTCCTCGGCCAGGCGCACCGCGGCGTCCAGCGCGTCGTCCAGGCGCAGCGCCACCTCGACCCGGTCGGCGCCGAAGACATCCACCGCGACCGCCGCCAGATCGTCCGCCGGCATCGCCCGCGGCGAGGTGCTCTGCGTGATCACGACGCTGCTGAAGACCGGCTCCAACGCGGCGAGGATGCCATCCGCGTCCTTGTCGCCCAGGACGGCGACCACACCGACGAGGGACTCGAAGCCGAAGGCCTCGTCGACCGCGGCCGCGAGGGCCTCGGCACCGGCGACGTTGTGCGCGCCGTCCAGAACGATCGTCGGCGAACGCCGGACCACCTCAAGCCGGCCCGGCGAACTCGCCTGGGCGAACCCGGCGAGCACGGCGTCGGCGTCCAGCTGGTTCTGCCCACCGCCGAGGAAGGCCTCGACAGCCGCCAGCGCCACCGCCGCGTTGTGCGCCTGATGCACGCCGTGCAGCGGCAGGAAGACCTCCTCGTAGGTCCCGCCGAGCCCGCGCAGAGTCAGCATCTGCCCGCCGACGGCGGCCCGCCGGCCGACGACACCGAACTCCAGGCCCTCCCGGGCAACCGTGGCGCCCAGCTCGGCGGCCCGGCGCAGCAGCACCTCCGCGGCGGGCAGCTGCTGCTGGGCCAGCACGAGCAGCGAGTCCGGCCGGATGATGCCGGCCTTCTCCGCCGCGACGGACTCGACCGTCGAGCCGAGCTCCGGATGGTCCAGCGAGACCGGCGTGATCACCGCGACCGGGGCGTCGATGACGTTCGTCGCGTCCCAGGTGCCGCCCATCCCGACCTCGATCACGCCGACGTCCACCGGCGCGTCCGCGAAGGCGGAGAAAGCCATCGCGGTGAGCAGCTCGAAGAAGGTGACCCGCTCGGCGTGCCGGGTGTCGACGAGCTCGGCGTACGGGATCACGTCGTCGTAGGCGCGGGCGAACACCTCCGCGCTCGCGGGGGTGCCGTTGATGCTGATCCGCTCGGTGACCGTCTCCAGGTGCGGCGAGGTGTAGCGGCCGGGGCGCAGGCCGAACGCCTGCAGCAGGGCGTCGATCATCCGGGCCGTGGAGGTCTTGCCGTTCGTCCCGGTGATGTGGATCGACGGGAAGGACCGCTCGGGATGCCCCAGCAGGTCCACGAGATCCCGCATCCGCTCCAGATCGGGAAGCATCCGGTGCGGGAACCGCCCGGCGAGCGCCTTCTCCACCCTGGCGAGGCCGGCAGCGTCGTCCGGCGGGTTCCCCGTGCTCACGTCTGTCACGGTGCCGAGGTTATGGCATCACCGAAGCGGCCTCTTCGCCGCGGGAGACAGCCGCGCAGGTCGCCGGCCTCCGAACGCCGGCCGCCCCGGCGCGCCGCGGTCTGTTGCTCCGCGACTCGCCGGGGCGGATGTCCGCCGATCAGGCCGCCGGGTCAGACCACCGCCACGTGGCGAGGCCCCGCCCGCACGGCCCCGCGGTCAGGCCGACTTCTCCTGGCGGCCCGGGTTGCGCTTGGACGCGGCGACGTCCCGTGGCACCAGGGTGGGGTTGACGTGCTCCAGCACGACCTCGCGGGTGATGACCGCGCGGGCGACGTCCTTGCGGCTCGGGATGTCGTACATCACCGAGAGCAGGACCTCCTCCATGATCGCACGCAGGCCACGGGCACCGGTGCCCCGCAGGATCGCCTGGTCGGCGATGGCCTCCAGCGCGTCGGTCGTGAAGTCGAGGTCCACGCCGTCCAGCTCGAACAGCCGCTTGTACTGGCGGACCAGGGCGTTCTTCGGCTCGGTGAGGATGCGGATCAGCGCCTCGCGGTCGAGGTTGGAGACGCTGGTGATGATCGGCAGCCGGCCGATGAACTCCGGGATCATTCCGTACTTGAGCAGGTCCTCCGGCATGATGTCGCCGAAGACGTCCGAGGAGTCCGGGTCGTCCTTGCCGTGGAGCACCGCGCGGAAGCCCAGGGACTTCTTGCCGATCCGGGATTCGATGATGCGGTCGAGCCCGGCGAAGGCACCCCCCACGATGAACAGCACGTTCGTCGTGTCGATCTGGATGAACTCCTGATGCGGATGCTTCCGACCACCCTGCGGCGGGACGCTCGCGGTCGTTCCCTCAAGAATCTTCAGCAGCGCCTGCTGCACACCTTCGCCGGAGACATCCCGGGTGATACTGGGATTCTCCGACTTGCGGGCGATCTTATCGACCTCGTCGATGTAGATGATGCCCGTCTCGGCCTTCTTGACGTCATAGTCGGCGGCCTGGATGAGTTTGAGAAGAATGTTCTCGACATCCTCGCCCACATAGCCCGCCTCGGTCAGCGCGGTCGCGTCGGCGATGGCGAACGGGACGTTCAGCATGCGGGCCAGGGTCTGGGCGAGCAGGGTCTTGCCACAGCCCGTCGGGCCCAGCAGCAGGATGTTGCTCTTCGCGAGCTCGACCTCGCTCTTCGCCGCGTCACCACTGGAGGAGCTGCCCGCCTGCACCCGCTTGTAGTGGTTGTAGACGGCTACCGACAGCGTCTTCTTCGCGGCCTCCTGGCCGACGACGTAGCCGTCGAGGAACTCGTAGATCTCCCGGGGCTTGGGCAGTTCCTCCCACTTCAGCTCCGAGGACTCGGAGAGCTCCTCCTCGATGATCTCGTTGCAGAGGTCGATGCACTCATCGCAGATGTAGACGCCTGGGCCAGCGATGAGCTTCTTCACCTGCTTCTGCGACTTACCGCAGAAGGAGCACTTGAGCAGGTCACCGCCATCACCGATGCGTGCCACCGAGGACTCAGTCCCTTCGTCCAGACGATGGTGTCGCCTGCGTGTCGGGGGCGGTGCGCACCGCCCGGTCGTCGCGTGTCTGCCTGTATCCGTCCTCGTGGGGACGGTACCCCGCGGGGGCGTCCGGTGAGAGCCCAATCGCTGGGCTCATACCGGTCAGCCTACGGTCATCGGAGGCGTCCCCGCTCGTCCACACAGCCCGTTCGGCGTCACAGCACGATCGGGTGTCCGAATTGAGAGGTGGTGATGCCAATGCGTCGCACCTGGCCCGCCACCGAGGAGCCTGCCGGGTGAAACCGGCAGACCCACCGGGGACCACAGCCATGGCCTGCCCGACCCCCGCCGGGCCCGCGGGAAGGCAGGCCCGGCGACGCCGCACGCGACCGGAGGTTCAGCGCGCTGCGGCGAGCCGCGAGGACTTCCGGGTCTTGATCACTTCGTCGATGAGGCCGTACTCCTTGGCCTCCTCGGAGCTGAGGATCTTGTCGCGCTCGATGTCCTTGCGGATGTCCTCTTCGTTGCGGCCGGTGTGCTCGGCGAGCATCCGCTCCAGCAGCGTGCGCATCCGCAGGATCTCGCGCGCCTGGATCTCGATGTCGCTCGACTGGCCCTCACCCTGCGCGGACGGCTGGTGGATGAGGATCCGGCTGTTCTGCAGCGCGAACCGCTTACCGGGCGTACCCGCCGCGAGCAGCACCGCCGCCGCCGACGCCGCCTGGCCCATGCAGATCGTCTGGATGTCGGGCCGGACGAACTGCATCGTGTCGTAGATGGCGGTCAGCGAGGTGAACGAGCCACCCGGCGAGTTGATGTAGATCGAGATGTCGCGGTCCGGGTCCTCGGACTCCAGGAACAGCAGCTGCGCCATCACATCGTTCGCCGACGTGTCGTCGATGGGCGCGCCGAGGAAGACGATCCGCTCCTTCAGGAGCTTCGAGTACGGATCCATGCCGTACTCGCCGCGGGACGTCTTCTCGATGATGTTGGGGAGGACGTACCGGCTCTGCGGCCCGTAGTAGCCCTGTGATCCGTACATGGTGACTGCCTCCGAGGAGAGCGGGTGACGAGGGTCGGGACTTCTCCGGCGGCTTGCGGCCGTGGGGGTACGTCAGCTCACCGGGCCTTCGCTGGGAACCTGGCGGGCCCGCTGGACGACGTGGTCCACGAAGCCGTAGTCCTTCGCTTCATCGGCGGTGAACCACCGGTCGCGGTCGGAGTCACGCTCGATCTGCTCGACCGGCTGACCCGTGTGGAACGCGATGCGCTCCTGCATCATCCGCTTCGTGTACAGCATCTGCTCAGCCTGGATCGCGATGTCGGAGGCCGTACCGCCGATGCCGCCGGAAGGCTGGTGCATCATGATCCGCGCGTGCGGCAGCGAGTAACGCTTGCCCGGCGCACCCGCGCAGAGCAGGAACTGGCCCATCGACGCGGCAAGGCCGAGCGAGACCGTGGCGACGTCGTTCTCCACGTACTRCATGGTGTCGTAGATCGCCATGCCGGCGCTCACCGATCCACCGGGCGAGTTGATGTAAAGGAAGATGTCCCGCTGGGGGTCCTCGGCGTTGAGCAGCAGCAGCTGCGCACAGATCGCGTTGGCGATCGAGTCCTCCACCACCGAACCAAGGAAGATGATCCGCTCGCGGAGCAGCCGGTTGAACACCTGCTCGTCGAAGCCGGGACCGCTCTGGCCGGGAGAGCGCAGACTCGGGCCCGGGACAGCCAGGCGAGGGGCGGCGATGTCACTCACAGTCGGATCCTCGGCTTCCTTTGGCGGCATCTGATTGACCGGCTCGACACTATCTGTGACCCGAGCCGGTTCCGGTGCTTCTCCCTCGATGTTCGCGCTGGGCGTGAGGCTGGGCCAGTCCGGCATCCCTGTGCTCCGAGCACCTACGGACCCGAGCCGAAGCCCACAGCGTGCCCTGCGGTGTCCACCTGTGGTTCCCGGACACGCGGACGGCCCCCGGTACCCGGTCCATCAGGACCGAATTCCGGAGGCCGCCCCACAACGCCGCGTCAGGCCCGGAAACGCCCGGGCCCGCCACTACTTCGAATCGCCCGCGTCAGCCTCGGCGTCGCCCGCATCGCTCTGAGCGTCCGAGTCGGCGTCAGCGGCCGGAGCCACCGGACCCGCCGCGCCCGTCGGAAGCTCCTCGGCGTCAAGCTCGTCGGAGATGTCCACGACGTCGTCACCCTCATCGGCCGACGGCCGACGAGGCAGGTGCAACTCCACCGGGTTTCCCTCGGAGTCGACGACCTTCACGTTCTCCAACAGCAGGAACAGCGCCTTCGTCCGGAGCACGTCCGCCATCAGGGCGGTCAGGCCCTCACCCTGCGCCAGGTGCTGAGCGTACTGATCCGGCTGCACACCGGCCCGCTGCGCCCGCATCAGGATCTGCTCCATCAGCTCGCCCTGGTCCAGCCCGATCGACTCCGCGTCGATCACAGCGTCCAGGATGAACTGCGAC
Organism: Frankia sp. CcI49; assembly: GCF_001983215.1. Lineage (NCBI taxonomy): Bacteria > Bacillati > Actinomycetota > Actinomycetes > Frankiales > Frankiaceae > Frankia > Frankia sp. CcI49. The sequence goes on along the minus strand of NZ_MOWP01000008.1, from coordinate 81,754 downwards.
CGGATCGCCTTACCGGCCGAGTCACGCACCTCGGAGTCGAACTCCTCCGCGGACTGCCCCAGGGTCTCCAGGTAGGCCGCCCGGTCCGTCCCCATGTGCTCCAGCTCGTGCGACAGGCGGTGCTCACGCGCCTCCAGCTCGCCCGCCAGCACCGACTCCGGAACCGGCACCTCGACCAGCTCGACCAGCTTGTCGAGCAGCTTCTCGCGGGCCTCGCCCAGCTGCTCCTGCTTCCGGACGGTCTCCAGCCGGGTCCGAACATCCGCACGCAGCTCGTCCAAAGTGTCGAACTCGCTGGCCGTCGTGGCGAAATCGTCGTCGAGCTCCGGGAGCTCCTTCTCCTTCACCCCACGGACAACCGCCGTCACCTGGGCCGTCCGCCCGGCGTACTCGCCGGCGAGCAGCTCGGTGTCGAAGGTGCGCTCGTCGCCGTCCGAAGCACCGGTGATCGCCTCATCGATGCCGTCGATCAGGTTCCCGCTGCCCACCTCGTACGACATCCCGGTGGCCGTGGCGTCCTCGATGGCCTCACCGTCCACCGACGCGGACAGGTCCAGCGACACGAAGTCGCCCTCCTGCACCGCACGCTCCACCGGCTTCAGGACCGCGAACCGGTCGCGCAGAGTACCGAGGTACTCCTCGACCTTCTCGTCCGACACGACCGCCGGCTCGACAACCAGCTCCAGGTCACCGAACTCCGGCAGCGTCACGTCCGGACGGACATCCACCTCGGCGGTGAACACCAGCTGAGCGCCGTCGGCGAACTCGGTGATGTCCACCTCCGGCCGCGACAGGACGTCGACCTCCTCGGCCTGGACAGCCTCCGAGTACAGGCGCGGCAGCGCCTCCTGGATCGCCTCGTCAAGGATCACACCCCGCCCGAGGCGCTGGTCGAGGATGCGCGGCGGAACCTTGCCCGGGCGGAACCCGCTGACACGCACCTGACGCGCCAGCTTGCGGTAGGTGGCATCGACGGACGGCTTGAGCTCGTCGAAGGGCACCTCGACRGTCAGCTTGACCCGGGTAGGACTGAGGGTCTCCTTGGTGGCCTTCACGGCGCGGCGGTCTCCTGGTACGACGTCGGACGGGGTGATGCGCCGAGAGTATCGGTCGGGGCGGGGAGACTCGAACTCCCGATCTCCTGCACCCAAAGCAGGCGCGCTAGCCACTACGCTACGCCCCGAGGCGTTGCATCCCCATCCTACGGGGTAAGCTCGTCCTCATCACCAACGCGGGTGTAGCTCAATGGCAGAGCCCCAGCCTTCCAAGCTGGCCATGCCGGTTCGATCCCGGTCACCCGCTCGAGCTGGGATTCCTATGCCCAAAGCCGTTGGCTTTGGGCCTTTGGCCGTTATTTTGTCGGGGGGCGTTGCCCCCCGGAGCCCCCCTGCCGCTGGCGGGGTGGGGGCCCCGGGCGTTTGGAGTGTGGTGGGTGTGCTGGGGTTTCGGGGGCGAGGCCCCCGGACCCCCAAACCCCCTGAGCCGCTGGGGTTTCGGGGGTGGTGCCCCCGGGCCTCCGAACCCTTGGGGCGCTGGGGTTTTCCGGGGTGGTGACCTTGGGTCCTCATTGGCCGTTTAGGCGGTGGGGGCCTGGGGGTGAGGGCCCTGAGCTGGTGGGTTTCGGCGTGTGGGTCGTGTCGGTGAAGCCGGTTCGGGGGTGGGGCGGCTTGCGTTGGGCTCCCGTGCCCGGGGCCTGTTTCCTGAGCTGGTCTTGTGCCCTGAGCTGAAAGTTCGGGTCGGTCGTCGGTTCGGGGGTGGCGGAGCCGGGTTTCTCGGCACTGGAGAAGCGTCCAGGCGGATCGGTTCGACACTCTCCGAGATTTGCCGGGTTCGGAGCGTCGCCATAGTCCAGGCGGCCGGAATCGCCCCGGAACGACTGGGTGGGCGACGAACCTCCCGACTCGGGGGCTCCCCGCCGGATGGTCGGGCGCACAGGGTCGCCGACTCGGTGGCGGACCACTGGAGTGACCGACCATCCCATGGCGGATGGTTGTGCGTTGATTGCCGCCGATTTTGCACATGTTGGGGGTTCTCGACGGTGACCTTGGGGCCGAGTCGACACTGTCCGTGGTCGGTCGCATCGCCTTTGTGATCCCGCGGGTCGGCGGGGTGACTCCGGCCGTCCGGGCACTTCGGGGTGCTTCAGTCGCTTCGGGTTCGCGTCGCCCGTACGGGCGATCTGAGGGTTTTCGGGGGCCGGGCAGGTCAGGGGGCCGCACGGGCCCCTGGTGGGTGGCGCGTGTGCAGGTCCTGGTGGGGCGGTGGCGGCCGTAGGGTGCGCGGTGTTGCTCTCGTTGCCCTCGCCCCGGGAGGCGTCATCAGCGAAGGAACACGCACCCTCCGCGCGTGGCTGCCGATCGCCGCCTGTGCCGGAATCGGCCTCAACAGCCTGCGGCTGCGTGCGCGGGTGCGCGCGCTGGCGGTGATTCCGCCAGCCGAGCAGGCCGTGCATCCCTCGCACCGGTTCCTGGTCGCCGGCGGCGTCCGGCTCGACGAGGCACAGCGGCGGGCGGCGAGTGCGTACGCGCTCCGGGAGGGCCTGTCCGTCCTGGATCTGGTGCCTGCCGAGATGGCCGCCCATGAGGTGCTCGACCTGGCGCGGATGGTCGATCCACGGGCCGACCGGCCAAGCCTGCTCACCTCGGGGCGCGGTGCCTTCCAGGCCCTGCTCGTCGAACAGGACGTATGGGAACGCGCCGGACTGGATCTGCCGACGCCGACCCGTGTCGAGCTCGTCGCGGCCACCGCGACGCTGCGGCTTCATGCGTGGACCGCGACGGGGCTGGCGATTCTGCCGGGGCTCTCGGCGGGTGCGGGGTCCGCGACGCAGCGGCTGGAGATCGAGTTCGCCGCCTACCCCTGGGCTCCCGGTATGCCGTTCATGCCGCTCGCCCGTGACCTCGCGGTGGTAGCCGGCATGGCCGCAGTGCCAGCCTGGGCGCTCGGCGCCGCCCTGCTCGGATGGGTGCAGCCCCTGATGGTGAGTGCGGGGCGGATTCGGCTCACGGCGGGTGAGCTGGCCCGCAGCCCGCTCACCCGTCGGCTGCCGATGCTGCGGTTTCTCGTCTCACCGGTCGTCGCCAGGCGGACCGCACCGGCAACCACCGCTGGCACGAGCGTGACCGACGCCACAACCACCGCCCCTGCCGCCACCGCCACCACTGCCACTGCCACCAATGCCACTGCCACTGCCACCAATGCCACTGCCACTGCCACTGCCACTGCCGTTGCTGCCACCGCCGCCGCGTGGACGCCTCGGCCTGGGCCACCGGTGCCGGAGCCCGCGGTGCTGGCGGCGAAGAGGCGCCAGTACGCGGCCGACCTCGCCGCCGGCGTCGACAGGTTCCTGGAACCGCCGTTCACGGCCTGCCCCTGGTGCGGCGGAGCCGAGCTGGCACTCGAACTGCTCGGCGCCGACTGCTTCCAGGCGAAGCCCGGCGTGTTCCGGTACGACCGGTGCCGCGACTGCGGCCACGTCTTCCAGAACCCACGGCTGACCCTGGCCGGGCTCGAGTTCTACTACCGGGACTTCTACTCCGGTCTCGGCGCCCGCCTGGTCGAGGAGCTCTTCAGCCGCAACACCGCCACCTACCTGGACCGGGCCCGCATCGACATCCCCGCGCCGCGGCGCTGGCTCGACGTCGGCGGGGGCTTCGGCCACTTCTGCGCGACCGCTCGGGAGGTCTGGCCGACGACGTCCTTCGACGGCCTGGACATCGGCGAGAGCATCGGCCAGGCCGAACGCCGGGGCTGGATCGAGCATGCCTACCGGGGCCGGCTGCCCGACCTGGCGGCCACCCTGCGCGACCGTTACGACGTGGTCAGCATGTTCCACTACCTGGAGCACACCCGAGACCCCCGGGAGGAGCTGCAGGCCGCCGCGCAGGTTCTCGCCCCGGGCGGGCACCTGCTCGTCGAGCTGCCGAATCCGCACTGCCCCACCGGCCGTTGGTTCGGCACGTACTGGCCCGGCTGGCTGGTCCCCCAGCATCAGCACCTCCTCCCGGCCGACAACCTGACCGCCGCTCTGGACGACCTCGGGCTGAAGGTTCTCGACGTGCGGTTCGGTCCAGCCCACCAGGGCGGGGACGCCCCGATCGCGCTGTGGGGGGCCTGGCAGCGGGCCGCCCCGCCACCGACCAGCCCGTGGCTGGACGTCGCGAGCCCCGCGGCGGCGCGGGTGCGGCGGGTCCTGCTCGGCGCGGTGACGGCCGCGGTGATGCCGGCGGCGATCGCCTGGGATGCGGCGAGCCGCCGCTATCTCACCGCCGGCCGGCGTTCGAACGCATACCGGGTGCTGGCCGCGCGGAGGTGACGGATCGGAGTCGCCACGCGACAAAGCGRCTTCCCATGATCCCGTGACCGGCGAACTACCCTCTGCTGGCGAAGCGGCCGTGTCAGTGAGGGACCGGCGCGGCGCGCGTCTCGGGGGGTGGCACGGAGCCGTGGCTGGACGGGGTGTCGCTCGGGTGCTGGGGGTACTGGCCGCGGCAGTGAGCGTGTTCGCGCTCGCCGGCTGCGGCGGGCAGGTCACCGGCGAGGCCCGCGGGCCATGGCCCGTTGCCCGGCCGGGGCCGAGCATCGTCCCGCCTGATGCGGGGCGCAGCGGTGACGAACCGGGCCACGCCGACGATCCGCGGCCGGCCGACGCCACGATCCTGGCCCTGCCCGCAGGCTGGGCCTGGGTCGCCTACGCCACGGTGCCCCGCCTGGAGATCTTCGCGGATCGCCGCGGCGGCGAGCCGCGCTGGACCCTGGACAATCCCAATCCGCGTGGCATCACCCTGGTGCTCGGCGTGGAGGAGAGGCAGCGCGACTGGCTTCGGGTCCGGGTGCCCGTCCGGCCGAACAACAGCATCGGCTGGGTGCGGGCAGCCGACGTCCGTCTCACGACGACGCCCTACGAGCTGCTGGTCGACCGCCGGGCGCACCGGCTGACCGTCTTCCGTGACGGGGCGGTCGCCGCGAAGCTCCCGGTCGGCATCGGCACCGGTTCGACACCGACGCCACGCGGCGTGTTCTACCTGACCGAGCTGCTGCGCCCGGCGGACCCGAACGGCCCCTGGGGACCGTTCGCCTTCGGGCTTTCCGGCTTCTCGGACGTCATCACCCAGTTCAACGGGGCCGACGGCATCATCGGGCTGCACGGCACCAACCGCCCGGACCTTGTCGGCTCGGACGTCAGCATGGGATGTATCAGGCTGCGCAACGATGACCTGCTGCGCCTGGTGGGTCTCGTCCCACTCGGGACGCCCATCACGATCGTGGGCTGAGCGCGCTGCGCCCACCACCCGCGGGCGTTCAGGGCTCGACGTAGTCGAACACCCGCCGGTAGGGCAGATCCAGCAACGCCTCGATCGAGACTCCGCAGGAGGCGAGCGCGAGCGCTGCGGGCAGGGCGGCGAGCAGGAGCCGGTTACGCCGCTGCGGGGCTGCGAGCAGCGCCGCGACCCGCCGCGGAACAGGGCCGGGTCGTGGGCCGCCACCGGCCGCGACCGCCCGCAGCTTGGCGGTGCGTGGCTCGCGGAGGCGACCGGGGAACAGCCGCCGGCCGGGCCGCCTTTCGGCCGCGCCGACGACGGCGGACTCTTCAACCGCGGCCTGCTCGACGACAGCCTGCTCGGTGGCGGCCAGCGCGGCCGTGCCGACGACGTGCGCGACCGAACGGCGATCACCCACCACGCTCGCCGCCTGCTCGTCGGCCCACCGTTCGATCGCGTAGTCGATCACGGTGACCATCGGCCACAGGGGCGGTAACGCGGCCGCCGCGAGGCGTGCGCCGAAGGAGAACCGGTGGTGCCGACCCGCCAGATGCGCCCGCTCGTGCGCGAACAACGCCTGATGCCGGCCCGCGCCGACCGCGGTGAGCATGCCCTCGGTGACGACGATGCGCCCCGGGACGCCGGGAAGGGCGAAGGCGTCCGCGCGACCATCGGGGATCACCACGATCTCACCGGTGCCCGGCAGCGCGGCAGCTTCAGCTCGGGCGGCCCGCACGGACCTGAACTGACTCCGCCCGGTCACCAGCACCGAGATCATCGCGACCGTGACCAGCAGCAGGCATGCCCAGGACGCCCACAGCGGCATCTCGCCGGACTGCCAGGACATCACCACCGGTTGGTGCGCCGGCGACAGCCCGACGACCCGCGCCACCGCCGGCATGCCGAACGCGACCAGGCTCAGCGTGCTCGCGGCGGCGAACAGGCCCGCGGCGGCCGTGTAGCCGAAGGCCACGGCGCGCGGTGGCAGCAGGTCGACCAGGATGCGCCCGGCGACCACACCCGCGGCCGGAGCGAGAACGACCGAGACAAGCAGTTGATCGACGGCCACGGCTCGCCCTATCGGCTGGGCTCGGAGCCAGGCGCCGTGCCGGCCCCGCCACCGTCGCCGTGGGCCTGCAGGTCGCCGCCGGCCAGGGGCACACCACCCGGCTGGGCGGGGGCGGAGGCCAGCAGGTCCCGAACCAGCGCCTCGTCCGTGGGGGAGAGCGCCGCGATGAAGTGGGTGAGCGCGCGTCTGTGGTCGGCCTGGCCGGCGAGCAGCCGGTTCATCCGCCAGGCGACGAGCGTGGCCGGATCGCCGGGCGCCGAGTACAGGTAGGCCCGCCCATGGCGCCGACGAGTGACCACGCCCTTGGCATGAAGCCGGGTGAGCGTGGTGACCACCGCGCTGTAGGAGAGCCTCCCGGAGTCCGGAAGGAGGTCGCGTACCTCACCGGGAGAGAGTTCCCCGGAGCTGTGCAGCACGCCAAGCACCTCCTCCTCCAGCGAACCAGGTGGCCGGCGCCGCGCGGCCGGCACTGCCTCGGGCAGCACTGCCTCGATCGGCGCCGCATCGGACGGCTCCGCGTCGGTCGACGATGTCGCGTCATCCATCAGAACGGCTCCCCAGCGGTACTCGGGGAGCCGAAACGATGCGTCGCCCGGGCGGCACCCCCATGCAGCGCATTTCCCCTCCGCCTCACATCGCACCACGATACGAGCGGTTGGGCGAAACTCCCACGAACGGGCCGGGTGGGACACCGAAGGCCCACGACCACCACACCGCTCAGCCAATGACCTCCCCGGTGTTCCCGGTGTTCCCGGTATCCGCGGGAACATAGACGGCACGGCCGGTACGCAGGTCAAGACACAGGTCACCGCCCGGATCACACGCCGCGGGCCCCGTTCGGTCGGCTCCCCCGCGGTGATCGTCCCTGCCGACGAGATCGACACCGCGAGCACACCCGGGCTCCGGGCCACGGCCCGCCTCCCAGGGACGCAGACCGAAGCGGACTCGGCAGGTACCGGTCACCGGCGGTGGGAACGTCGCCCGGCACCGGCTCCCGGCCACCTCGACCGCGGCGCAGGCGACCGGGAGGCCCGCCAACCCGTCGTCGACCGGCGCACCGGGCCGGTAGGAGCACATGAACAGCGGCCGGGCCGGTGAGACGGCCAGTGCCCGCCCCGGTGACGCTGCCGGCCCTGGTGACGCTGCCGCCCCTGCGCACGGCCGTAGCACGAAGAAGAGCGTCAGGGCCGCGCCGTCGAGCCGAACTCCTCGTGCGACGACCCCGGCTCCCGGCACCAGCTCGCCGAGATCGAGGTCGAACCGGTAGTCCAGGTCCTGCGGCTCCGGCACTCCCCCGGCCCGGACGGGCCCCTCATCCGCACCGGTCGCGGGCACGCCGACGCCGGGCACGCCGACGCGGGACGCGGCGCGTGCGGTCAGCGGGTCGACGGGACCAACCGGGCCCCGCCGGCGGGAACGGCGACAGGCCACCATTCGATGAAAACACCGTCCGGGCCAAGGTTCGCGGCGAACCCGCGTCCGGCCACCTTCGGGCACCCCGGAGCTGGTTTCTCCGGGCAGCTCCCGGTGGGCCGGCCAACCAGCCGCGCCCCGCATGACATCAACCAGGCCGAACACAGCGTGAGGCGTGGTCCGGACGGACGCGTCGACGTGTCAGGCCGGCTCACGGAATCGCAGGGGATGTTGCGGGCGGATATGGTGCCGGCATGTCGACCTTCAGGATCAGCGAGGTCGCCGGCCTGCTCGGCGTGAGCGACGACACAGTGCGTCGCTGGGCGGACGGCGGACGGCTGCCCACCGTGCGAGACGGCGCGGGCAGGCAGGCGGTCGAAGGCGCGGTGCTCGCGCAGTTCGCCATCGACATGGCCGGTGAGCTCCCGCTGAGTTCGCCCTCCATCGTCGGCGCCTCCGCCCGCAACCGGTTTCCCGGCATCGTGACCAGGGTGCGCCGCGATGAGGTGATGGCCCAGGTCGAGATCCAGTCCGGCCGGCACCGGGTGGTGTCGCTGATGAGCCGCGAGGCCGCCGACGAGCTCGGGCTGGAACCAGGCGTCCTCGCCGTCGGCACGGTGAAGGCGACCAACGTGGTCATCGAGCTGCCCGAGCGGCACTGACGGACGTCGTCCGGCACCGGCACAGTCCGCCCGGATGGCCGCTACCGGACGCGCTCCGACCGGTTCCCTCGGCCAGGTCCCGTCAGCCAGGTCCCGTCAGCCAGGTCCCGTCAGCCAGGTCCCGTCAGCCAGGTCCCGTCAGCCGGCCGCGGCCTGGGCTGCCGCGAGGTCCTTCGCGTCGATCCAGTCACTGAGGATGTCGCCGAACACGGTCGGGTCCTCGCCCCTGTTCCAGAAGGCCGTCGCGCTCTGCACCACCCGTGCGCCCGCGGCCAGGTAGTCGACAACGTCACGGCCGTTCTGGACGCCCGCCACACCGATGATGTCCATCCGCTCGGGCAGGAGCTGGCGGAGCTGTCGCACCTGGCCGAGCCCAACCGGCTTCAGCGCCGCACCGCTCAGCCCGGCGAGCCCGACATCGAGGACAGGACGCAGCCGATCGTCGAGGACCAGCGCGTTCGGGAAGGTGTTGATCGCCGTGACGAAGCTCGGCCCACCCGAGACGCCGGATCGGCGGGCGAGCAGCCCCGCCAGCTCGCCCAGCGCCTCCGGGTCGGAGAACGGCGAGAGCTTGACCCCGTAGGGCGGCGCCGGGCGTGACGCCGCGGCGAGAGCCGCCTCGACGGCCGCGCAGATCGCCTCGGTCTGCCCCGGGTCGAAACACGCGATCCGCTTCTGTTGCCCGCCATCCCAGACGTTGGGGCAGGCGAGGTTGAGCTCGATCAGGTCCGCTCCCGCGTCGGCGGCGACGCGGGCCAGGTCCGCGTATTCGTCGGCGGCGAAACCCGCCACGCTGACCACCAGCGGCTTGGCGTGGTTGTGCGCGGCGTCGACCATGGCCGGAAGCTGCTCGCGGTAGTAGGAGATGCCGCGGTTCGGCAGCCCGAGGGCGTTGAGGGATCCGCCGGGACCCGACCAGTAGACCTCGCCGCTGTTGCCAGCCCGAGCGTCCCGGGTGATCGATCCCACCACGACGGCGGAGGCCGCGCTGCGGGCGAGCGCCGTGACGTCCGCCAGCGTCTTGCAGGTACCGGCCGCGTTCATGATCGGATGCTCGAAGGCCACCCCCGCGACCACGAACTCGGCGGTCACCGGAGCCGCCGCCGGCTGTGTGTCCTGGCCCGCGGACGCGACGTCCCTGTCGTTTTCACCCATCTGACCAGCGTAACGACCCGCCAGGACGGCGCTGGCGAGGTCAGGTCACCCGCCGGTGCCCCACGCCCACCGGCACGGCCCCCACGACGGAGCCCGTCCCCACCACCTCTGCCGCCCCCAGCGCGGGCCCCGCCGCGACAACCTCGCCGGGAGCCGACACGACGCCCCGGACCTGTCGCCACAGCAGCGGCAGCACGGCCGCGACCGCGACCGCCGCGACGGCGGTGAGCAGGAACGGAAGGTGCACGTTCGCCGAGTACAGGGCGCCGGAGGTCAGCGCCGCGAACGCCGTGGCGGCGGTCTGCGTCGTGGTGAACAGGCCCTGCGCCCGCCCGGTACCCACACGCCCGGCCTCCTGGGCCAGCAGCGACTGGGCGGCCGGGAAGCTGACCGCCAGGGCGATCGCCTCGACGCAGCACACCAGCATGATCAGCCAGAAGGAGTCGATGAACGAGTAGCTGGCGACGGTGCAGGCCATCGCCAGCGTCGCGCCGGTCACGAGCCACCGGCGGTCGCTGTGGTCCGCGAGCCAGCCCGCGGGCAGCGCGCACACGATGTACGGCAGCGAGAAGAGGGTGAAGCTCAGCCCGATCATCTCTGTCGAGACGTCGCGGTCGGCCAGCAGGAGGCTCCAGCAGGTCTCGTAGGTTCCGACCGACAGCCCGTTCACCGCCGCCACCAGCAGCAGCCCGCCCACTCCGGCCCCGATCAGGGCGCGGAGTGACCCCGAGCGCGGCCCCGCCGCGGCAGCCGCGGCGGGGCTCGCGGGATTCGCGTGGCCCACGGGGGGCAGAGCGTCACCGCCGGCGGAGGCTCTCCCGTCCGGGCGGAGCAGGATGAGCACCGGCACGGCCGCGACCGCAGCGGCGACCGCCGCGCCGAGGAAGAGCAGGTCCATCTGCCGCTCACCGGCGAGGCCACCGAGCATCGGGCCGATCGCGGTACCGGCGATCTGGCCCGTGTAGACCGCGCTGACGGCACGCCCGGTCAGGTCCGCCGGCACGGTCGCCGCGACCGCGGTGAGAACGGCGACCTCGAACGCGCCGGCGCCGGCGCCCTGCAGCGCACGCACCACCGCGTCGCAGCCGAGGCCCGGGGAGACGATCAGACCGACGCTGCCCACCGCATACAGGACAAGGCCCCCCAGCAGCACCGGGCGATGCCCTCGGCTGGCCGTGAGCACTCCCGCCGGGTACTGCGACAGGAGCGAGCCGACGAAGAACGCCGCCATCACGACGCCGACGCCGCTGACGGAGACGTCGCGCTCCTCCAGGTAGAGCGGGAGCAGTGGCGCGATCGCGAAGGCTCCCAGCCACTGCAGCATCGTGGCGGTGGCCAGCGCCACGACCAGACGTCCCACGGATCCGTGGGTCAACGAGGCCTGCCCGGCCCCGTCGTCGACTACCAGGCCGGCCGGCATGCCGACCCGGCCGTCCCTCAATCTGCTCATCGCTCGCGTCCCCCGCCGTCCCCCGCCGGCCCGACACCCACGCCAGGCCCGGTGGACTCGGGCACCGGCCCGGACCTGGCGGGTGCCCGGGTCCCCGCCCGGCTCACCCCCACGACTACTACCGTCCGTCCAGACGGTCGGTCAACCCGCCGGGATCGTGATGAACACGCACGTCAAAGCGTCTTTGCTTGGTCGGTGGTGCACAATGGCGGTCGTGCCAGCCTCGGACCCGGCCGCCACTCGGCAGCGCCTGCTCGACGCGGCCTGGCGGGTCCTCACCCGCCACGGCGATCAGCCGCTGAGCCTCGACGCGGTGGCCCGCGAGGCCGAGGTCTCCAAGGGAGGCCTGCTCCACCACTTCCCCACCCGCGCGTCACTCATCGACGCCCTCTACGACCGGTGGAACGACGAGTTCGACGCGGAGGTGACCGGCCGCGCCGTTGTCGACGACCGGCCGGGGAGCTGGGTACGCGCCTATCTGGACGTCAGCACCGAGGGCAACGGCCAGCCGGGAGAGGCCGCCGCGGAGGTCGGCGTCCTCGCCGCGCTGATCGCCGACCCGAATCGCCTGCGCCAGTTCCGCGAACGCTACGACACCTGGCAGAGCCGGATCGTCGAGGACCGCATCGACCCGGCCCTGGCCACGCTGGTCCGCATGGCCGCCGACGGGATGTGGCTCGCCGACCTGCTGGGGCTGGCGCCGCCCACCGGCGATCTGCGCGGCCAGTTGCTCAGGATGCTGCGCGAACTCACGGTGCCGCCCGGCCAGCCGTCCGCGACGCCGCCGGTCTCCGAGGCTACCGGCGGCTGAGGCGGCTGACGGCTGGCAGCTGGCGGCTGGCCGCTGGCAGCCGAAGCCGCCCACGCGCAGAACTGCCCGCGGCTGAGATCGCCTCAGCCGCGGGCGGTCTCAGCCACCGCTGACCCGTAGCCGCGACATCGGTGCCTGTCGGATCAGGCCGCTCCCCCGCTGCCCCACGGCCCCACCGGCGGCCCCGCCGGGGGCATGGCCGGTGGCCCCGCGGGACGCGGCGCGGCTGCAGGTGCCTGCGCCGTGGGCCGGGTCACCTTGGGGTCGATACGGCGCAGGGTCGACGACGTCGCGGCCAGCGCGGCGGCAGCGAGCAGCACACCGATGGTGATGTCGAGCAGCCAGATCCCCGCGCTGTGCTCCCACAGCGCATCGGCCGGGTCGGACCGCAGCACCTCGTTGCCCAGCTTGGAGACCTCGTTCAGGTCATCCGTGGACGCGAGCGCCGCGAAGCCCCACCGGGCGGGTACGAACCAGGAGATCTGCTCCAGGCCCGCCCGGCCGGAGACCGAGACGAGGCCGCCGGACAGGACGAGCTGCCCCATGGTCACCAGAACCAGGACGGGCATCGTCTTGTCGGCGTTGTCGACGAGGGTCGACACCAGCAGACCGATCATCATCGACGCCACCGCGGCCACGATCACCGCGATCAGGCACTCCGCCAGCGGCGCCCCCAGCAGGGCTGCCTGCGCCGGAGCCCGCCCGAGCAGGCCGATCAACGTGAAGATCACACACTGCAGGGTGGTGATCACCGTCAGAACGATGATCTTCGAACCGAGATAGGCGGTCCGGGACAGCCCGATCGTCCGTTCTCGCCGGTAGATGTCGCGTTCCTTGACGATCTCGCGGACCGAGTTCGCCATCCCCATGAAGCAGGCACACAGCACCAGGACGACGAGCACCTTCATCGCGTCCGAATTGGGCCTGTCCGGCAGTGGATCGAGTCCGTCCGGCGCTGGGATGACCCGCGGGATGATCCCCAGCAGGAAGGGGAAGGCGAAGATCAGGCGCAGGTAGGAGCGGTCCGCCAGCACGACCTTCAGGTATCTGCGGGTCAGCGTCGCGAGCTGCGCGGACACCGGCTGCTGGCGCACGCTCGGCAGTGCCGTGGGCGCCTTGCGCACGGCCGGCGCGACGATCGCCGAGGGCACGAAGTACTCGGAGCCGCGGAAACGGGCCGCCATCTCGGCGCCGGGCGTGCGCTCCAGCTCCCGGAACACCGCCGCGAAGTCGCGGAAGTCCTCCTTGCCGAAGAAGCGCAGCGCCCCGTCGGCCGGGCCGAAGTAGGCGACGTGCCCACCCGGGGCCAGCACCAGGATGTAGTCGCAGAGATCCAGGAACAGCACGCTGTGCGTGACGACGATGACCGTGCGCCCGCCCTCGTCGGACGAGCCCGCGCCGCCGCCCTTGGCGAGGCCCTTCAGCGTCTCCATCACCGACTGGTCGTTCGCCGGGTCCAGACCCGAGGTGGGCTCGTCCAGGAACAGCAGCGACGGGCGGGTGAGCAGCTCCAGCGCCACCGACGTCCGCTTCTTCTGCCCGCCGGAGAGCCGGCTGACCGGGGTGTTCGCGTGCGCGGTGAGGCCGAGCTCGCCGATCACCTCCCCGACCCGCGTCCGGCGCTCCTCGGCGGTCGTGTCCGCCGGGAAGCGCAGCTCCGCGCCGTACTCGAGCGCCTCCCGCACCGTCAGCTGGGCGTGCAGCGGGTCGGCCTGCGGGACGTACCCGATGCGCCGGCGCAGCTCGTCGTACTCGGCGTACAGGTCACGGCCGGCGTAGCGGACCGAGCCGACGTCCGCCGGGCGGAAGCCGGTGAGTGCGTTGAGCAGGGTCGACTTGCCCGCACCGCTGGGGCCGACCACACCCAGCAGCGAACGCCCCGGCAGCCGGAACGTCATGTCGTGCATGAGCTGCTTCGTCCCGGCGAACACCGAGACGCCCTGCACCTCGAACGCGACGTCACCGGAGTCGACGTACTCGACCAGCGAGTCGCCTTCGAGCTGGTACAGGTGGTGACCGATGGCGATCACGTCGCGCTGGCCGACCGGCGCCCGCATCACCCGCTGGCCGTTGACGAAGGTGCCGTTGGCCGAGGCGAGATCGACGATCTCGACGCCGGCGGGACCGACCCGCAGCTCGGCATGGTTGCGCGAGGCGAGCAGGTCCGCGACGGCCACGTCGTTGCCACGGGAGCGCCCGAGCCGGATCGTGCCGGGCCGCAGCGGATGCACCCGCCGCGGCGCATGCACGATCGCGCTCTGCGACGTCGACGGATCCACCGGGAGCGACCCCGTGCGCGGGCCGGGAACCGGGATCCCTCCGGTTCCCGGCCCAGCGCCGGGAACCGGCGAAGGCCCGGAAGCCGGCGAGGCCCCGCGGGCGGGGGCTGACCAGCCAGGAGGCGCCGCGGGCGGAAGCTGCGGGCCCGCGGGAGCGGGCGGCAGGCCACCCGCCGCCGCGGCCTGGCCGGGGTACGGAACAGGTGCTGGCACCGGCCCCGGGCCCGAGGGCGGCGCCGGACGATGGGCCGGCCCGGCGCCCGGCCAGGCGGGGTTCACCGGCCCGGGCTGAGCCGCACCGGGTGAGCCCGGCGAACCGACGGGAGCAACCGGAGCCACCGGGCCCGCGGAGGCCTGCTGACCGGGCGCTACGGGACCCGGCTGACCCGGCTGACCCGGCGCCGCGGCGGCCGGGACCAGCACGATCTCGGGCCCGTCGGCCGCTCCGAGCCTGATCCGCACCTCATGCGCGCTCACGAAGAGATCGGCCGCGCGGCGGCCGTCCTGCCACAGGCCGTTGACGCTCAGATCCTGCACCCGCCAGCCGCCGGCGACCGGTTCGAGCATGAGATGACGGCGGGAGACCCGACCGTCGTTCACGACGACGTCCGAGGTACGACCACGACCCACCACGCACGGCGCGTCGCCCGCCAGCATCGTCCGACCTGCCGGGGTGATCACGCTCAGCGTGGTCCGGTCCACCGGTTGCTCCCTTGCCCGCCACGAATGTTCCGCCTACTTGATCACACCGATTCTCTACCCAACCCCGACTTGTCTGGAAGGTGACCGGGCACGAAACCCACCACCGGAACCAGGGCCCACCACCGGAACCAGGGCGGTCGGCCGGCTCGACTGCCACATCTCGCCGAGGTCCACCGCACGAAGGATGTCAGAGTCTGCGGTAACGGGCCTCGATGAACGAGTAGGCGCCGAACAGGGCAAGCCCCGCCGCGCAGCAGGCGAGCAACACCTGGCCGTAGGCCTGGTCGGCGATCGACCGGAGTGTGCCGTCGAAGCCCTTCGCCTCGCCGGGGTCGAAATCGACAGCGGCCTTCACGACGAACACTCCGGCGAGCCCGAACACGACGCCGCGCGCGAGGTAGCCGACCTGCCCRATGCGCCGGGCGGCGCGCAGCAGCGCGGGCCGCATCCGCGCTCGCATCAGCTTCTCCTCGAACCTGGTGGTCACTCCTTTGGCGAGCATGCCGACGCCGACGCCGACGACCACGAGGCCGATGGCTCCCACCAGCCATCGCCCGCCGCTGTGGGCCATGACCCGTGCCGTGTACGGGGCGGGCTCCCCGGAGCTGGAGCTGGCCCCGTCCGAAGCGAGAAACGTGATGGTGCTGCCGGTGATGACCAGATAGATCGCGCCCCTGATGACGGACACAACCCGCTTCACGGCCCGCTTCTTCGTGTCGGCCTCCTCGCGATGCCCGACCGCACCCTCCAGCAGCCGCCACAGCGCGTAGCCGGCGAATCCCACCGCGATCAGGACGAGCAGACCGGTTCCGAAGGGCTTGTCCGCTATCTCGCGCAGCGCCCCCTGCCGGTTCGCCCGCTCATCGGGGTTCCCGCGGGCGATCTGGATCGCGAGAACCCCGATGAGCAGGTAGACCACACCGCGGGCCGCGAAGCCCAGCCGAGCGGTGAGGTCCGTCGCCCGGCTGTGCCGGGTACGGTGCGCCGCGCTCTCGCCCGCGGATACCACCTGGCGCCCCGCCTGCGTGACGCTGTGTACGGACACGATCGCCTCCCGACGGTACGGTTCGGTTCCGGGCACAACGCCCGTACGCCGCATGCCCGGCGGGAAGGCCACAAAACAGCAACAGGACCATGGCGATCACCTCATGGGACAGTCACGACGTCCGAGCCGCGGAACTGCAGGCGGGGACCAGCGCCGCGGTCAGCCGGAGTGCGGGCCGGGCGCGAGACCGGCACGCAGGACCAGGCGCTCAGCCCTGCGACGTCAGATAGCGCAGGAGGACGACGTCACCGAGCTGGCTGACCTCGGCGAGCGCAAGCCGGTGCGCCGCGTCGAACGGAAAGCTGCCCGGGCCGACGAACGTCGGGGCGCCCGCCTCGCCGACGAAGAACGGTGCCACCACCAGGTGGAGCTCGTCCACCAGGCCAGCGGTGAGAAACGCGGTGTGGATCGTGGTGCCCCCCTCGACCAGCAGCCGCCGAACCCCGCGGCCGGTCAGGTCCCGCAGGAGGCTCGCCAGCGGAGGCTCAGGGAGATCGACCACCGTCGCCACCGCCGCCAGGGGCGAGGCCGCGGCGCAGCCGGACGCAGCGGCCGCACCGGCCGCACCGGCCGCACCGGACGCGCCGGACGCGCCGGCGGCCGCCCGGTAGACGACCCTGTCCGCACCGTCGTGGAAGATGCGGGCCGCCGGGTCGAGGTCGCCTTCGTGGGTCAGGACAGCCCGCAGTGGCGTCGGCGGACGCCCCGCCGCGGTCCGCGCGTCGCGCCGGCGCTGCGAACGGACGGCGAGCCCGGGGTCGTCGCGCCGCACGGTGCCTGCGCCGACCAGGATCGCGTCGCATCCGGCCCGGACCTCGTCCACCCGGTCGAGATCCGCGGGGCTCGACAGGATCAGCCGGCTCGGCGAGCAGTCGTCGATCCGGCCGTCCAGCGACATCGCGCAGCTCAGCACCACGTAGGGACGGGCCGGCACGCCCAGGGCGCTAGTCGTCCCCACGGTCATCGCCGACCGGATCGTCGCCGTCGACCGACGTGCCGCCGCCGGCACCCGCACCGCCGCCGGTACCCGTGCCGCCGACCGCACCGCCGCAGCGGTCGGCGACCCAGTCCGCGAGCTGGGCGCGCGGGCTGAGCACAGTGGGATCGTCCGCGACGCGGCCGGCGAGGCTGCGGATGTTCTCCTCGGGCGCGAGATCCCGGACGACGAGTGCGACGAGGCGCGCCGCGTCCGGGTTCTGCTCGATCTCGYTGGGCTCGACCCTGATCTGGGAGCACAGCACGGTGGCCCCGGCCGACCTGGTCTCCTCCGAGACCTGGTCGCAGCCGACGAGCCCGGCCGCGCCGGCGGCGACCGCGATGGCCATGCCCAGACCCGACCTGCCCGGGAGCAGGCTCCTGTGAGGAGCCGAAATCCGCATCATGACGTCGAGGATGTCACGATGCGGTCCAGGCGTGGATCTGTCGCAGGTGAGGACTACCGTCTGACAGTGTGCGGATCGCGACCTGGAACATCAACTCGGCCAAGGCCCGGCAGTCCCGCCTGATCGAATGGCTCGACCGTGCGAGTCCCGACGTGGTGTGCCTGCAGGAGACCAAGCTCGCGGACGACGCCTTCCTGGAGCTGTTCGACGAGGATCTCTTCCGCCGTGGCTATCGGGTGGCCCACCACGGCGACGGGCGTTGGAACGGGGTGGCGATCCTGTCCCGGGCGGGGCTGGACGACGTTCAGCGCGGGCTCCCGGGCGATCCGGGCTTCCCGAAGCCCGAGCCCCGGGCGATCGCCGCGACCTGCGGAGGCATTCGGGTCTGGTCGCTGTACGTGCCGAACGGCCGCACGGTCGACGACCCCCACTACGCCTACAAGCTGGCCTGGCTGGCCGCGTTGCGCGACGTGGTCGGCGAGCTCGCTCCGGCGGGGCCGGTGATGACACTGGGCGACTTCAACATCGCGCCGACCGATGCCGACGTGTGGGACATCGCCGCCTTCGAGGGCGCGACGCATGTGACCGAGGCCGAGCGTGCCGCGCTCGGCGAGCTGCACGGCGCCGGCCTGGTCGATCTGATGCGCGCGAGATGGCCGGAGGAGACTGTCTACACGTACTGGGACTACCGCCAGCTCTGCTTCCCCAAGAACTACGGGATGCGCATCGACCTGGCACTGGCGACGGCGGATGTGGCCGGCCGCACCCGCGCGGTGTGGGTCGACCGGGCGGCCCGCAAGGGCACCGGCACCAGCGACCACGCCCCGGTCGTCGTCGACCTGGACGAGGCGCCCGACGGCGACGTCGGGCCCATGGTCCCGCCGCCCTCGGCACGAGGGTCGTCCTCCCGCGGCTCGTCATCCCGCGCGGGAGGCGCCCAGCGCCCGGGTGCGTCCTGACAAGGTCGTTCCCGTCACATCCCGGGCAGACGACCGCCGGCGACCGCGACCGGCGGTTGACCGGCAGAACCGATCGGAACCTGAGCACGCCAGAACCCGCACCGACGCCGAGCAAGGCCTAAGGATCCTGGTCGTTCTGGAGTCGTTCTGGAGCCTGGCACAGACCGGCGCCGATCAAGGCCGTCAGTCGGTGGACGGGGAGGTTCGCGCTCCATGAACGGCGGCCGGGCCTCCGGGCGGCCCGGCGGCCCGGTTTGGCAAGTCGCAAGAGTGAACGATTCTGGTCGTTCCGACGACCAAGATTCTTCTTTCTTGCGGGCCGCCAGGCGCATCTGCGCCCCCGTTGCCCCTGTTGAGCGAATTGCCGGTGCTACCAAGCGGCGCGATCATCTCGGGTGGCCGTGCAGGGTTCGCACTCCGCCAGCATGGCTCCGCCAAGCCCATGCTGGGAGCCCGGATACGCCGCATCACAGGATTCCGCTACGAGCTCTCCGGCAGCCAGCACCCTCAACGTGTCGACCCCCGCCTGCGAGGCAGGCGGGGGTCGGTAGGACCGACACGGCACTCGCGCAGGGGTGCGTCGCCCGGCCGGCCGGAGGCACCGGCCGGCCGGGCACGCTCACGGACCGGTCAGGAAGCGGCGTGCTCGTCGCCGTGCGCGGCCTCGGCGCCCGCTCCAGCGTCGTCCCGCAGGGTCGGGAGCGCCCCGACCACCGCCGCCGCGGCCACCGGGATCCGGGTGCTGCGCGGCGCGGCCGCCGCGCCGGCGAGCCGGACGGTCAGCACACCGCGGTCGTAACGCGCGCTGATCGCTGTCGCGTCCACGTTCTCCGGCAGCGCGAACTCGCGACGGAACGAGCCGTGCCAGCGCTCCCGGTGAACCCGACCGTTCGCGGTCTCCTCCTCCTCGGAGGAACGCTCACCGCGGACGACCAGCGCCCCGCGGTCGATCTCCACCATCACGTCCTTCTCGACGTCGACGCCCGGCAGCTCCAGGTTGATCAGAACATCGTCTCCGTCAACCAGGACGTCGGCCGACGGCACGACGTTCTGCGGCCGGGCAACGACGCCCTGCGGCCGGGGCACGGCGCGCAGCGGACGGACAGCACGGTCCCGCGAGCCCCAGGAGCGCCGGACGATCTCGTTGAACTCACGGTCCATGCGCTCGAACGCGGCAAACGGGTCCCACAGGTAGGTGCTC
Source organism: Frankia sp. CcI49 (assembly GCF_001983215.1). Lineage (NCBI taxonomy): Bacteria > Bacillati > Actinomycetota > Actinomycetes > Frankiales > Frankiaceae > Frankia > Frankia sp. CcI49. Next base: position 62,365 of record NZ_MOWP01000008.1, on the reverse strand, counting down.
ATTGTCGTGTGACTCCCCTCCGGGCGGGACCTCTGGCGAAGCCTCGCGTTGTCAGGCCTTCCGGCCCGCCCTGACACGTTCCTGAGTCTAGGTGGCTCAACCTTACGAACGCAAGTGCGCTCAGGAACCTGCATATCGATGGTGACGGAAACCATCCCACCATTCGCTCTGTCCTGTCGAACGTTGGTCCTCCGACCGGAATCCCCGATCCGAGCGCAAACTTCGGGACCGCACCCGACCGGCGCACCCACCCCCGCCTGCGCGCTGCGCCTGCGCGCCCGCGACAGCGCCGGCGTCACGGGGGCCCGGCTTCCGTGACGCCGGAGCGGGCACACCGCGGTCAACGGCGTTACGGCGTGGACGGGCGGCAAACCTCACGGGCCGGTGAGAAAAGCCACGTAGGGCGATCCGGCCGGTCGCGGCGGGCCCCGCCGCCGGGTACGCGAACGGCCCCAGAACCCGTCATACGCTGGGGTTCTGGGGCCGTCGACACCGCCTGGAAGGGCTCCCGCCGGAGAAGTGGGCGCCGCCCCGAAGGTGCTAGCGCGGATCCGTCGCGTAGTTCACCGTGACGTCGGTGAAGCCGAGCGCGCCGAGCAGGCCACGGAGCATGGCCGTCGTGTTCGTCTTCGCGAGCTCGAGCACCTGACCGTCAGTCTGAGCCGCCTCACCGATCTTCGTCGAGGCGACCTTGTAGAGCTCCGAGTCGTTGCTCTGGCCGCCGAAGAGGCCACCGACCCGGTCGAGCGCACCGCGCTGGCGGGCCACCACGTAGCTCTTGTCGAGATCGAGGTGTGGCTCCGACAGTGTGGGCGCGGGCAGGCTGATGGTCACGGACCGCCGGTCCGCGGAGACGACGACGGCGTCCTCACCAAGCGCGCCGAAGTCGACGACGGCGTCGACACTGCCGACTCCGACGAACAGGGTGCGTTCACCGCGCAGCGCCGACGGGATCCAGCGGCTGTCGTCCTCGAGGTCGACCACGACCTCCAGGTGGGCGCTCCCGGCGTGGTACTCGCTGAGGTCCTCGAGCGACCGCARCACCGCCGGTGAGCTGCGGTCGATGGTGCGCTCCGCGAAGGGGTTGGGGATCGAGGGCCGCCAGCCGGTGACAGCGGCGGCTCCCGCCAGCACGAGCACGGCCAGCACGACGTAGGCGATCAGACGTACGGGGCTGAACCGGAACCGCGGCCGCCGTGGACCACGCAGGCGCCGCGTGGCTCCACGTTCCTCCCGCGAGCCGGAACCACCCTCGTCGGGGGCGGCTGTTCCCTGCAGGAGGGAACCGGACTCATCAGTCATGGTGGGACATGTACCCGGCGAAGATCTCGTAACGCCTCAACACCACGATCGCTCAACCGACAGTGCGAAATGACCGTTCTGCCCTACTTAGTCCCCCGGCGGCGCGGAGGCGGAGACGCCGGCGGAGGTTTGCGGCGCCCCAGACCGTCCGCTCACCGTCCCCGGGCCGGCTCAGCGGGTGGTGCGGGCGATGACGATCGCTGTGCGGTCATCGCCCGGACGTCCCGGAGCATGCCTGCGCACGACCTCGAAGACGTCGTCCAACAGCTCGGCCGGGCCGCGGTCCGCGAGCCGCAGCAACTCGGCGACCAGCCTGTCCAGACCGAACTGGTGGTTCGCGCCGTCGCGGGCCTCCACCAGGCCGTCGGTGTAGACGAAAAGGACGTCGCCGGGCTCCAGCCACAGGGTCTCGGTGCGCCACGCGCCGCCCGAGGCGACCAGGCTCGACATCATGGGGCCGGTCGCACCGAGGCGGGTCACCTCGGCACGGCTGCGGAGCTCCGGAAGGCGCTCCGCACCCATGCCCACACCGTCACCATTGGCCACCCCGGCTGCCGCGGGCGCCTTGGTGCCGGTCCCGGCGGCCTGGGTGCCCGGCGACGGCCCGCTCTTCCCTCCGTCTTCGCCTGCCACGCTCACGGCGCCGCCGGCCGCGGGTACGGGTGCGGGTTTCTGATCGCCTCCGGTCGACCCGGTCTCGTTCCCGGGCCGCCGCTCCCCCGGCCGCGCGATGGGCCCCGACTCGAGCCCGGTCGCCGCTGCCTTCGGACCATCCGGGACTCTCGTCCGGCGCAGCAGCAGCGCGTCCGGATGGCCCGCGTTCGCGATCCGGACCTCCCCGGTCGCGGGGTCCACCACCGCGACGATCGCGGTGGCGAACATCTCGTCGGTCTCCCCGAGGCTGTTCACGACCCATTCGATCGCCGGACCGGGATCGGCGCCCCGGGCGAGCGCGGCGTCGAGCAGCTGCTTGAGACGCAACGCGAAGACACCGGCCACCGCGCCATGGCCGGAGACGTCGCCGACGACGATCCCGAGCCGGCCGTCGGCGAGCTCGAAGGAGTCGTACCAGTCACCGGCGAGCTCGCCACGGGCGGGATCGACCCGCCCCCGCAGCAGCAGCCCGGGCGCGTGCAGGACCGACGGGGTGAGGGCATCCCGCAGCGCGATCACCGCCGGACCCTCCTGCGCCAGTGCCTCCCACGAACGCTCGTTCTGCCGCACCAGCTGGACGAGCTGCGCGCGCATGGCGTCGATGTTGCCCGCGAGCTCCACGATCTCCGACGGCCCGACCTCCGGGATCCGCGTGTCGTAGCGGCCGGCGGCGACGGCGTTCACCGCCCGGCGCAGCGCGTCGATGGGCCGCAACAGCCACCTGCGCAGCACATTGAGCACGGTGAGGACGACGCCGAGAATGACGATCGCGGCGGTCCCCAGCGAGCTGAGAAGCAGCACGGCGGAGCTCTCCACCCGCCCGGACGCCGCCGTCTGCTCGGTGTCGATCGCCGTACCGAGGTTCGCCACGCTGGTCTGCAGCTCGCTGAACCGCACCCGGCCGCTGACCGTCTCGATCTCCCGAGCGCGCTGGAGGTCGCCCGCCTTCGTCGCGGCGACCTCGGGCTCGGCGACCTCGCTGCGCCAGGCCTGGTAGGCCGACTCGACGGCGACGGTTCCCTCGATCAGGTCCGGAAAGTCCGCCAGCAGCAGCTGCAGGCGGTTCATCTGGCGGGGGATGGTGAGGTCAGCCCGGGTGTATCGCTCGAGCAGGGACTCCTGCCCGGTGATCACGTACCCGCGGACCGCGCTCTCCTGGGCGACGAAGTCAGCGAGCAGAAGAGCGGTGGTCGTCGCCGCTGGGTCGAGGCGCTCCCCCCGCTCGGCCGCGGCGTCACTGGCCCGCAGCGCGGCGAAGACCGCGAGTGAGAGCATGACGACGACGGCGACCGTGGAGATCACGACGAGCACACGGATACCGCTCCGCAGACTCGCCGACCCAGCCACTCGTCTCCTTCCGGTCGCGCGCCCGCGCCTCACGGCGTTCGGTGAACGACCCATCGCCCCACGAACGACGACCGTCACCCCGCAACCGCCGGCAGACGATCACGACGTATGCTCCTGGCGGGCACTGGGCGTCCAACGGACACGTGGCCCTCCCTGGGCATTGTCGTCCAGGTGCGATGGCGCCCATTCAGGGGCTGGGTGCGCGGCCCTCAGTCCGGGGGCGAGCTCAGTCCGGGGGCGAGCTCAGTCCGGGGGCGAGGCGGAAGCGGCCGGCGGCTGGGCGCGCGCGGCCGATGGCTGCGTGGCGGTGACCGATGGCCGCGTCGCAGCGGCCGACGGTCGGGTGGCCGCTGCCGGTTGCCGGGCGAAGGTGGCCGGCACCGGCTGTGGGGCGGCCTGTGGGGCGGCGTCCCGGTGTTCTGACCACGGCCGTACCCGCGGAGGACGTGGACCGCTGCGGTAGGTGTGGAGCCGGAAACCCCATCCGATGAGGACGGCCAGCGCCGCACCGAGAACGGGCCCGCCGAGCTCCCTCCGGATCGGATGCGTGGTAAGCCCGCCGTCCCCCAGCAACGCCCGCCCCACCGCGGCCCCCACCAGCGCCCCGAGAATCCCGAGGACGGCCACCGTCCGCAATGCAAGCGGCCGGGAGCCCGGGAGAACCGCGCGAGCCGCGACGGAGACCGGTAGCCCCACCGCGATCGAGGTCAGCACGAACCAGAGCATCGACCGCCCCCCACCGACAAGAACTCCACTACGGAGCGTGACCCATCGCGGGCCAAGGTCGCGCTGAGATACCCGGCGACGCTGCCCGAAAACCAGCCGCCGCGCAGCCGCCCGACGATGCACAGCCGATCCGGTGTGCTGTCACGCGCTGACACCATGCCTGGCCGCCGGCAAACAAAGCGCTGACGAAAAGTCACCGGAACCGATCCGTCGAAACCGACCGCCAAACCTGTTTTCCCAGGGTTTGACCGCCCGCTTCCCGCGACTATGTCCGGGTTCGCACGGGAAATGACGTGACGCAGGTCAAACCCGTCACAGGCTCAACAGGACACCGCCTGGAACGTTCGGCTACCGTGCGTTCGTTCGACGATTCGAGAATGGAAAGCAGCGCCCCACCTATTCGTTGGAAGACGCCTTCGCGTTCCACCTTCCATCGGCCCACAGTGCGGGCGCACCGCCACGCCCCGCCCGGGCACCTCGCGCATCGCGCGACGGCGTTACCAGCCCCCGGCGGCAGGCGGCGCCATCCGACATCCACTTCCAGCCGTGCCAAGGAGGTCAGTCCGACGATGCCGACCACCGCACCCGCAACGCCATGACGCGAGACATGCCCGCGGAGCCGGTGTTGTACCGGCCCGTCACGCCTGGTCCGACGCCGGGCACCATCACGCCCGATGCGCCTGCCGCGCCCGGGGCGTCCGCAGCGCGGAGGGTGCCGGCCGCGCCCGGCGTGTCTGCCAGACCGCGGATGCCTGCAGGGATGCCTGCCGCGCCCGGCGTGCCTGCCGCGCCCGGGGTATCCAGTGCGTCCGACACTCGCGTCATGCCCGCCGACGCGGCGGTGTGGACCCGCGGCCTGACCAAGGAGTACGGGCCGCGGCGGGTCGTCGACCACCTCGACCTGTTCGTCCCGGCCGGCGCCCTGTCCGGATTCGTCGGGCCGAACGGAGCCGGCAAGTCGACGACGCTGCGCATGCTGCTGGGGCTGGTCCGCCCGAGCGCGGGCGAGGCCTTCGTCCTCGGCGAGCCGGTGACCTCGCCCGAGGGCTACCTCGACCGCACCGGCGCGATGATCGAGGGCCCGACGTTCCACCCGGGCCTGTCCGGCCGGCGCAACCTCGAGCAGCTCGCGCTGCTGCGCGGCGTCGGGCGCGGCAGCCGCCTCGGGCATCGGCGACGCGCCCGGCGCGAACGGATCGACGAGGTGCTCGCACAGGTCGGGCTCGCCGGCCGGGCTGACGACCGCTTCGGCACCTACTCGCTGGGCATGAAACAGCGGCTCGGCATCGCCGCGGCCCTTCTCCCCCGCCCGAAACTGTTGATTCTGGACGAACCGACTAACGGGCTGGACCCCGCCGGAATCCGGGAGATCCGCACCCTCCTGCGGGATCTCGCCGGCACCGGAATGACCATCTTCGTCTCAAGCCACCTGCTTTCCGAGGTCGAGCAGATCTGCGACCACCTGGTGATGATCCGCAGTGGTCGCATGCTCTTCCAGGGGCATGTCGCCGATCTGCTGGCAGCCGAGGACCCGCGCATCCTCATGGTGCCCGAACGTGACGATGACGCCGAACGCCTCGCCGCGGTCCTGGGCTCCGCCGGTCTGCACACCGAGATCGAGATGGCCGACGAGGCGCGCTCCCTGCCGACGTTGGTCGAAAGACATCCGGTGGTGGTGGCGCACGCGCCCGACGGCCTGGCCGCGGGCATCAACCGGCTGGCCATGCGGGCCGGGATCACGCTGCGCTCGATCCGGACGCATCGCCCGAACCTGGAGGAGACGTTCCTGCGGGCCACCGGCGACGTCGACGGAGATCTCACCATGCGAGGAGGCGCCACGTGATCAGTTCTTTTCGATCGGAATGGGTACCGCTGCTGCGCCCGCGCTTCCTGTTCGGCACGGTGAGCGCGGTGGCCGCCGTCGCCGCGCTGGGTGCGCTGCTGACGATCTTCTCCGCGGGCAGTACTGACTTCGACGGCGATCCGGTGACGGTCGCGATGCTGGCCGCGCCGTCGGGGATCAGCGAGGGCCTCGAGGCGGTGACCATCCTGCTGGGGGTCGTCGCACTGTCGGTGACCGCGGCGACGCTCGCCGGCGAGTACTCCCGCGGCACGCTGCGCAACCAGCTCGTCGCACAGCCCCACCGGCTGCGCCTGCTCGCCGGCAAGGTGTTGGCGCTTGCGGTCTTCGTGGTGGGGGTGGTCCTCGCGGCGGCCGTCGTCGCGGTGGCGCTCTCGTTCGCGCTGGCGCCGGTGAAGGGCATCCCGACCGATCAGTGGGCGTCCCTGTCCGGTCTGGCCGCGCTGGGGAAGAGCCTGGTCAACGTGTCGCTCGGGTCGCTGGGGTATGCCGTCGTCGGTGCGCTGGCCGCGGTGGTGCTGCGCTCACCGGCCGCCGCGATCGCGGTCGGACTGGCCTACGCGCTGCCGGTGGAGATGCTGGTGTCGCGGATCTACAGCCCGGCCGCGGGCTGGCTTCCGATGCACCTGATGGAAGTCTTCTCCGTCGGCGGCACGGGCTACGCGACGCCCTACCTGCAGGCCGGCGTGCGGGTCGGCGTCTTCTGTGCGGTGGCCGCGCTGCTCACGGCCCTGATGTTCCGCCGCCGCGACGTCACCGCCTAGTCTCGTCGGAGGCCTGAGGGCCTGGCCTGGCCTGGCCTGGCACCGGGACCGGCCTGCCTGGCCTGGCGACCGGCCTGGCCTGGCCTGGCGACCGGATCGGCCCGGCGGCCGGACCGGCCTGGGGTCCTGACGGCGGCGGCGTGCCCGCGGTTCAGCCTTCGAGCAGGAAGTCCAGGTTCAGGCCCAGCAGCCACTGGTCGAGCTTGAACGGCGGATAGGGCCAGCGGATGCCGTCGAGAACCATCTGGTTCACCGGCAGCCACAGCGTCCGCCGCTGTGCGTCGACCGCGCCGCGCCGCAGCCCGACGTAGCGGGTCGACGGGCCGCGCAGCCGGTCAAGCCCCACATCGACGGGGTCGAGCGTGCGGAACGTCATGCGGCTTCCGCTGCCGGCGGGACGTACCGCCGTCACTAAACCGTCCAGCCCACCCAGCAGGACGGCTCCGGTGACCGGATCGATCGTCAGGCTGCGCACCAGGCCGCCGCGGTCGGTGCCGGGAACGAGGAAGTCGGCCGGATTGTCGCGGCCCCAGCTGTCCACCGGCCAGTTGCCGGTGGCCGGGGTCCGGCTGACCAGGCCGCGCTCCCGGCCGATCCTGGGGTAGACGGCGAGCTTGTCCGCGCGCAGCCCGTCGGCCTTCGTACGGGCCACGTAGAGGGTGCCGTCCGCGCCGAACGCGGCGGTCTCCATCCGGGATCCGTCCTGCACGGCCCGCGCGGCCGTGCTGCGGGGCGTGATCCGTCCGGTGGAGGCCTGGTAGGAGAACTCCTGGATCGGGAAGGGCTGCGTGCGGTGGTTCGTGTCCCGCACATCGCAGATCAGGACGAACCGCTCGTCATCGGGCTCACTGGTCGGATCGGCGGCGACCTCACGCGGATTGACCACCAGCTCCACCCCGAGCGGCCGGACCTGCGGGTACTGCCAGAACGCCCGGACCCTGCCGTCCAGGTCGAGGACCAGCAGCGCGCCGTTGTCGGTGCCGCCCTTCCCGGTGCCCAGGTACTGGGCGACCACCAGGTGGCCGCTGCGAGGCAGCCGGGCGATGGACGTCATCCCGCGCGCCGAGCGCGGCTGCCCGTTCGTGCCGGCGGGGAAGGCGGTGGCCGCGACCCAGGGCTCCGTGCTGCCCGCCAGCGCGTCTCCGGTGCGGGACAGGTCGGGCTCGTAGCCCCAGGCCCCGTCCGCTCCGCCGCGGCGCAGCTGCCCGAACGCTGGTAGCTGGCCGTAGGTGCGGACATCCCAGAAGTAGTAGGGCATCAGTGAGACGAAGACGGCGCGCTCGCCCTGCTCGCCCGCCGGGGCGGGCACGACGATGACGTCCGAGATGTCACCGCCGCCGATGCCGTGGAACAGCGGGTCGGTGCGTGGCTGGGTCTGCCGCCCGGTGGACGACGGGACCACCATCCGGGTGAAGCGGCGCGTGCCCGGCTCGAAGAGCCCCAGCTCCATGCCGGTGCCGGTGAGCGCCGACTGGTCGTCGGTGAACGGGGTGGTGCCGATGAGGACCGTCCCGTCGGCGGCCACCGCCGACATGAAGGCCGCCTGGCCGGGCCCGAACCCCCAGCCGGGAACCTCGACCACGCCGATCGGGGACGAGGCGTCCAGCCCGCCGAAGCTGCCCGGCGCCCCGAAGATCGTCAGCATGCCCGTGGGGAGCTTCGAGGCCGTGGTCGGCGCGGGGGTTGATCCGTCCGCGCGGACAGGCAGATCCGGGTTGCCCGGCCACCACTGCTGGCCGTCGGAACCGCCGCCGGTGAGCCGCCACGCGGCCGCGCCGCCCGCGGCGAGCGCACCGAGCCCGGCCGCTCCGGTGATCAGACCGCGCCGGGTGAGGGGGCGACCGCCCGACCTGTCAGATGCGGCGGGCTCGCCCGGGCCGGCCGGGCGGCCTGAACCTCCAGGCCCACCACTCTCGCCAGACCTGTCAGCCGCGCCGGAGCCGGCAGGTCCGCCGGCCTGGCCGCCCGGCCCTGGCCGGTTACCGCCGGAGCCCGCCGGGCGGCCGGTCTGGTCCGGCGGCGGGCCACCCCAGGTCCGCGGCGCATGCTGGGGCGTCGAACCGTGATGAGCCCGCGGCCAGCCGGGCGGGTGGGACGGACCGCCCGGGCCCAGGATCTTCGTCGCGTCCGGGTCGATGTTCGCGGGGTCGGGCATCAGACCTGGTCGGTCCCGGGCGGCTGGGCGCGGTCGGGCCCAGGACTGGTCAACGCCACATGTACTCCGTTCGGACGGCCCTCCGCGGTGGCGCCGGGCCGTCATTCGGATCCGGCCGCGACCAGCAGGGAGGGTCGGTGCGAGGGTCGATCAGATCTGACTCTGGTACCGCGATACCCGGTGAGCCCTGCCCTCTCACGGCGCGTGGTCCGGGATGGGGCAGATCCGGCTCGACGACGGAAAGGCTCAGTTATGCCGCAGATATTAAAGAACATGAGGTGGACGAAATCCGCACCGAAGTCACCAGGCGCCCGCGGACCGCGCCTCTCCCGCCCCGGAAACGGGCGGAATCCGGCCCGAGCCCGGACCTAACGCACCCTCCGCCGCCGCGCCGGACGTCCAGGCCGACGGTGCCGGCGCCGGTGGCGGAGGTGGGGGGACCGCCGGGAAAACGGACATCGGCGCAGCCGCCGCCGGAACCCCGGCGGCAGCCTCGGCCGCGGCACGGGCGTCGGCGCGGTGCACGAGATGCACCAGCACTCCCGCCGCGAAGGCGGTGACAGCCTGGCAGCCGAGCATCGCCACCGCGGTGCGCATCGCGTCACCGTCCGCCGCCCCGATCGCGGCCGCGGTGACAGCGGCGCAGACCGCGAGGACCACGACCACCCGCCGCTGGGCGGACCCCAGCAGGTAGGTCGCGAACATCAGGGTCAGGGCGAGGAAGGTCATGCCGAGCGCGAGGATCGACAGCGAGGAGGCGGCACCGGTGAGCTCCGGGCCGAACACGAGCGACAGCAGGGGCTTCGCCGCGACCGCGCCGATGGCGGCGAGCGCGAGGCCTGGTGCCACGACGAGCCCGCACGCCACGGTGAGCGCGGCGGTCGCGCCGCGGCCCTCGGCCCGGCGCCGGGCCGCCTCGGGCAGCAGGAAGTTCGCCACCGCCAGACCGATGAACACCGGCACCTTGCAGGCGGTGGCGATCGCCGCGTAGGCGCCGGCGCCGTCGTGGTCCAGCCAGCCGACGATGACGACGTCCATGTTCTGCAGCAGGGCCAGCGGGACCAGCGCGCCGAGCGCCACCCAGGTGCTGGCGAGCAGCCCCGACCGCCGCAGGATCTGCGCTTCCGGGATCGCGAGCGGGCCGGTGGCGGCGAGCGACGCCGACCGGGCGGCCCGCCGCGGGAGTGCCACCACGGCTCGGGGCACCTTCGCCAGGCCCTTGCGGGCGTGGTCGGTGGCCAGCGCGGTGCCCAGGACGAGCCCGAGCCCGGCGCCGTTCACCCCGAGCCCGGCGACGACGAACACGATGATGAGGCTGACCCGGGTCGCCGCCTCGACGATGAAGTTGCCCGCGAGCCGGCGGTAGGCTCCCCGCGCCTGGAGCACCCCGCGCTCGATGCACAGCAGCGTCCACACCGCCGCCCCGATGACCGCCTCGGCGACCGCGAACGGATGCGCGTAGGAGAGCACCGCCGCCACCGGCCGGCAGATCAGCAGTGCCACCACCGTGGCGACGAAGACACCGAACAGACACTGGCGGCGCAGGTCACGGATCCAGCCCCACTGGTCACGCCGGCTGTCGCCGTCGGCGGCCGTCTCCTTCTGCACGACCGCGATGAGCAGCGCGTTGCCGACCACCGAGAGCACCATGAAGATGCTCACCTGGACGACCACCGCCCCATAGGCGGCCGGGTCGAGAACCCGTGCCAACACCAGGTTCATCAGCAGGTTGATGCCGTTGGCGAACGCACCGGCGACCGCGAGGGCCGCGGGGCCGGCAATCAACCCGGCGATGGTCGCCCGAGCACGCGTCACCATGATCGCTCCCTGGTCCCGGTCGGCGTCGGCCGCCCGGCTCCCCTCCACCGGACGTGAGGCGGATCACTGGTCATGATGACAGGAAATGCCGCAATGGTACGGCCCTGACCCCACCGGAGGTATAACGCGGCACCTGGAAGCGGTGTCAGCAGCCAGGCGGACACCGACCGGCGCGACGTGACCGACCCGGCCGGAAGGCCCGGCCACCCGGTACCGCCGCCACCGATGCGGCGCGCTGTGAGTAACTTCTCGGCCGAGGACACACCGGTCACACCGGACGCACCCGACGCACCGCACGTGCCGGGCGTCCGGGGCGTGCGGGCGCGTGCAGGGCGCGCCGGACAGGACGACGGGAGCGATCTGGTGACGACAGCTGCACCGCGGCCCACCCAGGCACTGGCAGGCCGGCACCTGGTCTTCCTCAACTGGCGGGACAGCGTGCACCCGCAGGCCGGCGGGGCCGAGCTGTTCTGCCACTCGATCGCCGAGCGGTTCGCCGCGGCCGGTGTCCGGGTCACCCTGCTCACGTCCCGCCCGCCCGGTGCCGCGGCGCACAGCATGGTCGACGGAGTCGCCGTGCGCCGAGGCGGTGGCACCTTCGGGGTGTACCCGTCGGTCCTGGCGCGGCTTGCGCGGATGGTCCGCTCCGCCGACGGCGTCGACGCGGTCGTCGACTGCCAGAACGGGATCCCCTTTTTCAGCCCGTTGGTGCTCCCCGCCCGCATCCCGGTGGTGCAGGTCCTCCATCACGTCCACCAGAAGCAGTTCCCGCTGTACTTCCCGGGCCCGGTCGCCCGGGTCGGGCAGCTCCTGGAGGCCCCGGGCAGCCGGTGGGTCTACCGGCGCCGGCCGGTGGCCGTGGTCTCTCCGTCCACCCGGGACGAGGCCCGTGGCGTGCTGGCCCTGCCCGGCGCCCGGTTCCTCGTCCCCAACGGCGTCACCGTGCCCGGCGGCGTCACCGGCCCTGACGGCGTCACCGGCCCTGACGGCGTGACCAGCCCGGTCGACGTGACCGGACCAGACCGGGTGACCGGACCAGAGCACGCGGATGATCTCGCCGGGCGGGCCGCCGGGCCGACCATCGTGTGCGTCGGGCGGCTCGTCCCGCACAAGCGCCTGCACCTGCTGATCGAGGCCGTCCCCGCGCTGCTGCGCGCACACCCGGACCTGTCCGTGCACATCGTCGGCGACGGGCCGGACCGCGCCCGCCTCGCCGACCTCGCGGCCCGACTGATGATCACTCAGGGCGACGGCGCCTCGGACGCGACGCTGCGCTGGCACGGATTCGCCCCCGCCGAGGTGCGCGACGCCGTGCTCGCCTCCGCGTGGCTGACGGTGAACCCGTCCCACGGCGAGGGGTGGGGCCTGTCCGTGCTGGAGGCGAACGGGCTGGGCGTGCCCGCCGTCGCCTTCCGGGTCCCGGGGCTGCGCGACTCCGTCCGCGACGGGGTCACCGGCTGGCTGGTGGACGATCCAGCGCAGCTCGGCGACACCATCTCGGCCGCACTGACCCGCCTCGCCGACCCCGCACAGGCGAGGACCGTGCGCGCCGCGGCCCGCGCCTGGGCGGACGGCTTCAGCTGGGACACCAGCGCCGACCTGCTGGCCGGGATCATCGCCTCCGAACTCGACCGCCTCGGCGGCGCCCGGTCCGCGGCGCCCGCCGGGCCGGGTGAGCCGCCCACCAGGACCCGCGGCCGGCGGCTCAGTGGCGCGCCGCGCCCAGCCCACCGGGCGCCGGGCATCGGGCACCGGCCGGCCCGCGACCGGCGGCGCCCCGACGACCAGCTGACCCTGGTCGAGTTCGACCTTGCAGCCAGCTCCGACCTGCCCGTGCTGCGACGGACCGACCTGCTGTTCGAGCTGACCCCGCGGACCGAGCCCGGCGGCGACACGGCAACCGATCCGGCAACCGAGGACGACGGGCGGACCCGGCGCTTCGCCGCGCTCTTCTACGGTGCCGACAACACCGGCGCCCGGACGGCGCTGGCCCGCCGGGGGCTGCGCCCGGCCAGCCGCCCGCGCCCGGCCACCGGCGAGGATCTCCTGGTCGCGGCCGCGCACCCATTCACGCGCGACTGACCGCGGACCCGGTCGAGTGGCCGCGCCAGAGGTCAGAAGCACGCTGGAGCGCAACGAGTGCGTGCGGCGCTACACCGCGTCCATGCCCAACGACGCGTTCGCCCGGCTGGTCGACAGAGTCGCCGGGAACGCCCGGTCAGGTGCCCCCTGGGCGGAGGAGCTCCTTTACCACTGGGTGGACATGGAACGCTCCGACACCAAGCGGACCGTGCTGCTCCAGGAAATGGTCCGCAGCTCCTTTCTCGGCTGCCCGTTCGAATGCCTCACCCGGCTGGCCGCCGTCCCTGAGACCAACGTGAGCTCCCTCTCCGCCAAGTTGCTCGTGATGGCCGGCCCGGCAGGAGAACAGGCACTCATCCGCGCCCTTCCGAGAATTCGCGGTTACCAGCTCTCCCTCGCCATYGGCGCGCTCAGGGACGGTTCCGTACCCCTCGACGCCGACCTGCTCAGCGAATACATCCGTCACCCCAACCGGTTCGTCAGACACACGACGCTGGGCCTGCTGGGGCGGCGTGGCGACTCGACCTGTACCCCACATCTCCTCGAGGCGCTGGCACGACCGGACCGGTCCACCTGGGAGTCCGCTCTCCTGGCTCTCGGGGTCGTCGGGGACGCCCGCGCGGTGGACGCCATCCTGAACCGGCTACGGACCCATGCGGCCCGGAAGTCCGGCCTCGAGACGCCCTTCGTCGAGCTCGAGCTGAACTTCCTCGGCCAGCATGCCCATGAGCGCCCTGACGCATTCGCTACCGCACGTGAGATCGTCGTGTCCACGTGGGCGAAACGCAATGAGGAGGAGACCTACTGGATCACACGGTTTCTCCCCCAGGTGGCACCGCACGCGCGGGAACCGCTCCAGCCCCCGACCACCGAAGCCGTCGCAACGCTGAAAGCGCAGATGATCGAGCACCAGCGCCGCGGCGCGCGCATCGTCGCCTGATCCGAGACCGCTGAAACCCACCGTGTCGGTCTCGGATGAGACACCTGTCCGCCGGGTGGAAAGCACCCGGCGGACGGCACTTCGTCCTACCCTTGGCCGGTGGACCTCTGGTCGGTTGATTCGGCGCCGCAGAATGGGTGCTGATGGTCGTGCTGACGGTGGCCCTTGTCGTCCTCGACCCGTTCCGCACCCTCATCGAGGGCATTGCAGTGGCAGCGGTGGCGATATCGGAGAAGAAGCCAGCCGCCATCGTCGGCGACGAACCGGTCGCAGGCCCAGAAGACATCAGTGGTGCACCTCAGTAGCTCCTTTTGCACCCGCCCCGCCGACCCACGGGGGATCCCGCACCTCCACCCAGCTCCAGCGATTCATGCCAATAGCGATAAAAAGGACAGAGAGTCGTTGGACGATCCACAAGAAATGAGGGCTTCGGTCGCTGCCGCAGCCCTGATCCTCAACTCCTGCCTGGTCGCAACGGTTACCGAGACACGGACCCTGGGGAGCCACTCGAGGATCATGGAATTTTGGTCGTCCTGACGACCAAAATCCTCGACTCTCGTCTGGCAGCAACTGCCGCCCGATGTTCGCCAGCTCGCGGCACCCATCGAGGTACGCGCGTCGGCACTCTCGCTCAGTGGGAGCGGGTCAGGGCTTTGACCGGGCTCCGTCCAGAAAGGCGCGGACGAGCGCCGCGGGCATCGGGTCGTCCAGGGGCAGGTGCCGGACCAGGAGCCGGAAGTAGAGCGGGCCGAACAGCTGGTCCAGGCCGATCTGGATGTCGAGGTCGGGCCGTAGCTCGCCGCGGTCGATCGCGCCCTGGATCAGGATGGTGCCGGCGTCCCGGCGGGGCTGGATCCACAGCGCGCGCAGCTGGTCCGCGAGCGCCGCGTCGGTCTGGGCCGCGCCGATCAGCTCGGCCATGATGGCTCCGGCGCGGCCGCGGAAGGCGTCCACCATCAGGGCGATCTGTGCGGTCAGGTCGCGGGCGAGGTCACCGGAGTCGAACATGCCCATCTCGGGCCGGTAGCGGTGGAAGTAGGCGTCCACCGCCACGGCACCCCGGCTGGGCCACCACTTGTAGATCGTTACCTTGCTGACCCCGGCGTGGGCCGCGATCGCCTCCATCGTCGCCGCGGCGAGGCCGCCCTCGATCAGCAGATCCGCGGCGGCGTCGAGAATCGCCAGCCGGGCCCGCTCACTGCGCGGCCRGCCGGGCCCAGGCCGGCCAGCCCCAGACCGCCCCGCCCCGGTCTGGTCCAACCCGGGACGGCCCGACCCGGGACCGACGGGTACCGCCGGGTCACCCAGCGCCGCTGGTGTACCGCGCACTTGGGCTGACCCGGCGCCCCCTGGACGGGCGACGGGTAGATCGTCGGTCACATCGGCAGCCTATTTCATGAACGCTACGTTCAGATATAAGCTTTCATGAACACAGCGTTCACTATCGAAGGTTGATCATGGCCGAGTCGACCGCATCCTTCCACGACGTCCGCGCGGACCCCCAGCGCCTGCGCGTCGTGGCCCTGTTCCTGGCTGCGGCCTGCGGGCTGACCGTCGCGAACATCTACTACTCGCAACCGATCCTCGCCGAGCTGGCGGGTGCGTTCGATGTCAGCCAGGGCACCACCGCGCTCGTTGTGACGATCACCCAGATCGGCTACGCGCTGGGTCTGCTGCTGATCGTCCCGCTCGGCGACCTGCTGGCCAACCGGCGCCTCGCCGTCTGCCTGGTCAGCGGCACCGCGGTCGCGCTGGTGGCAGCGGCCGCGGCCCCGTCGCTGCCCGTCTTCATGGTGGCGGCGCTGGTGATCGGGTCGACATCCACGGTGGCGCAGGTGCTGGTGCCGTTCGCGGCCCACCTGGCCCCGGCCGGCCGGGAGGGCCGGGTCGTCGGTCAGGTCATGAGCGGGCTGCTGCTCGGGATCCTGCTGGCCCGGACCACCTCCAGCCTGATCGCCGCGGCGCTGTCCTGGCGGTGGGTGTACGGAATATCCGCGGCGCTGATGGTGGCGGTGGCCTTCACCGCGCTGCGGGTGCTGCCGGAGCGCCGGCCCGCCC
The DNA here is from genome assembly GCF_001983215.1 of Frankia sp. CcI49. Classification (NCBI taxonomy): domain Bacteria; kingdom Bacillati; phylum Actinomycetota; class Actinomycetes; order Frankiales; family Frankiaceae; genus Frankia; species Frankia sp. CcI49. The sequence continues at coordinate 46,658 of NZ_MOWP01000008.1, read as the reverse complement.
CCGGCCCGCGGTACCCGGCACTCATCGCCTCGCTGGTCGAGCTGGTGCGCCACGAGCCCGTGCTGCGCCGACGGGCCTTCTACCAGACGCTGATGTTCGGCGCGTTCAGCGCCTACTGGACGTCCATCGCCTACGACCTGCACGAACGCCACGGCCTGGGCCAGGTCGCGATCGGTGTCTTCGCCCTCGTCGGGGCCGGCGGCGCGGCCGCGGCGCCGATCGCGGGGCGGCTGGGCGACCTCGGACGGACCCGGGCGGGAACCGGCGCCGGCCTGCTGCTCGCCGCCGGCGCGATGCTGCTCGCCCTGGTCGCCGAGAGCTCGGTGATCGCGCTGGCCGCGGCCGGCCTGCTGCTCGACTTCGGCGTGCAGGCGACGCAGGTCCTCGGGCAGCGCGAGATCTACACGACCCGGCCCGAGTCCCGCGCCCGGATGAACGCGGTGTACCTGGCCACCATGTTCGCCGGCGGGGCGATCGGCTCCGCGCTGTCCGGGGCGATCTACGACGCCCACGACTGGTCCGGGGTGGCGATCTTCGCCGGAGCTCTGCCACTGGTCGGCTTCGCCCACTGGCTGCGTACGCCCACCAGCCGCATGGCACCGATCACGGCGTAGGCGGAGCGTCGGAAACTACAGGAGCTTCTGGAGATCCTCGATCGTCAGACCGGTGTCCGCGAGAATCTGGCGGAGTGTTCCTTTCGGGATGTCACGCCCGGCATGATCTGGAACCGTGACATCGATGCCCGCCCGGTCGGGGTCACGCAGCCGATGATGACTGCCCTTGATCCGAACGAGCTCGAATCCCGCCCTTCTGCAGAGCCCTGACGACGTCCTTGCCCGGAAGCGACGGTACCGGGGGCATCAGGCCACATCGACCGTGATGGCGAGTTCCTCCGGCGCACCGTCGTCCTCGATGACCATCACGATCGCGTCCTTCAGGTCCGCCACCGCCTGGTCCCGGGTGCCACCAAACCCGTTGCAGCCGGTACGGCCCACGTAGGCGTGTGCACACCAGACGCCGTCCTCGTCCTGCGCGACGGTGTAGGGGATGTGCACCACTCGGCTCATGGCCACCACGGTACGCGACTCGACCCATCTCGACCGCAGAGAGAAACGACGGGAGTACATAGGGTGGAATGCCGGCTGGGGATGAGGCAGCGCGACGCGAGCGCCAGGGACGAGCTCGCGTACGCCGCCTGGGCCCGGCTGGATGAGCAGACCAGGACAGCGGTGCTGGCCCAGGCCCGGGCAGGGCTGCTGCATCCGGATCCGGATGTCCGCCAGACGGCGTCCGCCTGGGCGGACGCGGTGCTTCGCCGGCCACCCTACGGGCTCCTCACAGCTTTCATCGCGGTCTTGTTCCTGGCGATAATCAATGCTGCCGGTTCCGGCATGAGCAGCCCTGCCATTTTCTCCGACCGAAACAATCCCAAGCGCCGCCGGGAGGCGAGGATGATTCGCCGGGCGTTCGCCGGTGGCACTGGAGCCGGCGCTGTCAGGCCGCCCGCCCTGCGGCGACGGCGGCCTCCTCAGTAGTGGATGACCGGCTCGCGGCCCAGCAGCTCGTCGTAGCCGTGGGGAAGCTGCCCGGCGACGTCCTCGAACTCGTTGGGGCTGACCGACGTCTTCAGGGCGGCGACCACGGCGCGGGCATGCTGGCGGGCATGCGCCCGGTCGCAGCCACCGCCCTCCCGCTCGGCGACGCGGCGGTAGAACTCGTCGAGCCCGAAGCGCTCGCCGCGGCCGGATGGCGGCAACGCCCTGGCGAGCGCGGGCGGTAGCTGCGAGGCGAGGTCCTTGGTCTCGCCGCCGGACAGCCGCTCGCCGAGCACCGCCAGCGTGGCCCGGATGGCGGTCTCGGCGTGCTCGACACTGTCCATCCGGCCGGTCTCACGGACCACCGAGACGAGTTCGTCGCGTTTCATCAGCTGCGCCCCTCTTCGTACTCTCCTGCCCGTCCCGCGAGCTGATCGCCGGAGGCAGATCGGCGGATCGTGGGCGACATCCCCCACGTCGGCAGCTTTCCCGGTACCGGATGGCTCCACGCCGATGACGATGCGCCACCGATCGATGATCGGATCAGGACACCCGGATCAGGCCTCGGGCAGGTGTGGGCGGCGCATCGCCGGGTGGAGGATCTCGGCTGCCCCCCGGCGGTAGAGGGCGGCCGGCCGGCCGCCGTCTCGGGCGGTCGAGCGGCCCACCGGCTGCAGGAAACCGGGTGTTCCGGTCACCTTGCGGTGGAAGTTGCGCGGGTCGAGCGGGGCGCCCCAGACGAGCTCGTAGACCCGGCGCAGCTCGGCCACGGTGAACTCGACCGGGCAGAACGCGGCCGCCAGCGCGGTGTACTCCAGCTTCGACCGGGCCCGTTCCAGCCCGTCGGCCAGGATCGCCGCATGGTCAAACGCCAGAACCGCACCGGGACCATCGTCGCCGCCGGCTCCGGCGACTGATTCCGCGCCGGCCGGGCCGCCGCAGGACAGGCCGGTCCCGGTCCCGGTCCCGGTGCCGGTGCCGGTGCCGGTGCCGGTGAGCGCGGCCAGTGCGGCGACGGGGACGAACTCGGCTGCCGCGGCGTCCGTACCGGGCCGCGGCTCGGGCAGGTCGGGGGCGAGGGCCAGGAAGGCGATGGTCACGATGCGCGCCCGCGGGTCACGGTCGACGGCACCGTAGGCGGCCAGCTGTTCCAGATGCACGCCGGACGTCGGCTCCGCCAGCCGCAGGCCGGTCTCCTCGGCCAGCTCACGGCGTGCCGCGGCCACCAGTGTCTCGTCCGGGCGGACGAAGCCGCCCGGCAGCGCGAGTGCGCCCTCGAACGGCGCCAGGCCGCGCCGGATCAGCAGCACGCAGAGCCGGTCCGCCCGGATGGTGAGGATCACCAGGTCGACGGTCACCCCGTAGGGGACGTAGCAGTCCGCGGGCAGGCGGGCGGCCGTGGGCGGCTGGGCAGGCGCGGACGACTCGGCGTTCGTGGACGGCCTGCCGGTCGCCGCGGGCTTGTCGTCGTCGGTCACGCAGCCGACTGTACCGGCAATCTCGTCATATTGACGAGAACCGGCTCATCCCCTTATCGTCACTTCGACGAGATCGAGCGACACCGGGCCTGACCAGCCGAGACACCGGCCATCAGGCCGGCCGTGAACACAAGGAGACCCCCATGGCCGACATCAGCCGCGCACTGTTCCTGCGCCACCTGCGGGGCACCCCGACGGCGTACGTCCGCCACCTGCGCGGCGGGCGGGCCCGACACGAGGGGGTCGGGCTGACCTTCTGGTACCAGCCGCGCACCGCGGTGATCAGCGAGGTTCCGGTGGAGGACCGGGAGCTCCCGCTGCTCTTCCACGCCCGCACGGCCGACTTCCAGGACGTCACCGTGCAGGCCACCGTCACCTACCGGGTGGCCGAGCCCACGCTGGCCGTCAGCCGCCTCGACTTCGGCATCGACCCGGAGACGGGCGCCTGGCGCACGAACCCGCTGGAGCAGCTCGGTGGGCTGATCGTCGAGACCGCCCAGCAGCACGCCTTCGACCTGCTGGCCCGCACCACGCTGACGAACGCGCTGGTCGACGGGGTGCCGGCCGTCCGGGAGCGCATCGCGGCCGGGCTCGAGGGCGACCCGCGGCTGGCCGAGACCGGGGTGGCGGTCGTCGGGGTCCGCGTCGTAGCGATCCGCCCCGAGCCGGAGCTGGAGAAGGCGCTGCGCACACCCACCCGGGAGCAGGTGCAGACCGAGGCCGACCGGGCGACCTACGGCCGGCGCGCCCGAGCCGTCGAACAGGAGCGCCGGATCGCCGAGAACGAGATGCAGAACCAGATCGAGCTCGCCCGCCGGGAGGAGGAGCTGGTCGCCCAGCGCGGCACCAACGACCGGCGGACCGCGACGGAGAAGGCGGCCGCGGCACGGATCGCGGTGGAGGCACAGGCCGAGCACGCCCGCCTCACCGCGGCCGGCGCCGCCGAGGCGGCCCGGCTGGCGGCCGCCGCCCGCGCCGAGGAGATCGAGCGGGTCGGCGCGGCCGAAGGCACCGCCGAGCGGGCCCGGGTCGAAGCCCTGCGCGACCTGGACAACCGGGCGGCGATGACGCTGGCCGTGCGTGACCTGGCCGGCAGGCTCCCCGACATCCAGGCGCTGACGATCACTCCGGACGTCCTCAGCGAGCTGCTGACCCGGCTGGCCACCACCGCCCGCCCGGGCGGTGGTGCCTGATGGCGACGCTCGCCCCGCGAGTCGTTCTGGTGCATCGCCGCACCGAGTACGCCGAGCTGCTCGAACGGCACGGCACCGCCGGCCAGGCCGCGTTCTTCCTGGCCAGCCGGGGGCGTGACCTCACCGAGGTGCGGGCGCGTGACGCGGCGGTGACCGCGGCCCGCCGGGCGGCGATCGCGGCCGTCCCGGCCGACTGGCGCCACGGCGAGGTGGAACGCGCCGACCTCGACCGCTTCCTGTTCGCCCCCGACGACCTGATCGTCTGCGTCGGCCAGGACGGGCTGGTCGCCAACGTGGCCAAGTACCTCGACGGGCAGCCGGTCATCGGCATCGACCCGGAACCCGGGCGCAATCCCGGGGTGCTGGCCCGGCACCCGGTCGGCAAGCTCGGAGCCCTGCTCCAGATGGCGGCGGACACCCCAGCCGCGACAGCCGCGACAGCCGGGACCACCTCGGCCGTCCGCGCGGTGACCATGGTCGAGGCCAGATCCGATGACGGCCAGCGGCTGCTCGCCCTCAACGAGATCTACGTCGGTCACGCCTCCCACCAGACAGCCCGCTACGAGCTGGCCGCACCGGACCACACCGGCACCGTCCATCTGGAGCGGCAGGCGTCCTCGGGGCTGCTGGTCGGGACTGGCACCGGCTGCGGCGGCTGGTGTCAGTCGGTGTGGCGCCAGCGCGGCAGCCGCCTGGCTCTACCCCGGCCCGATTCGCCCGGTCTGGTCTGGTTCGTGCGGGAGGCCTGGCCGTCACCGAGCACCGGCGCCAGCATGGTCGAGGGCCTGCTTCCCGCGTCGGCCCGCATCGAGCTACGGGCCGAGTCCGAACGCCTGGTGGTCTTCGGGGACGGGATCGAGTCCGACACGATCACGCTCACCTGGGGGCAGCGGCTGTCGGTCGGCGTGGCCGAGCGCCGCCTACATCTGCTTTGACACCGCCGTGGCCAGTGCGGCCAGGCCCTCCTGGTAGATCTCCGCGAACCGGGCCACCCCGGCGGGGTCGAACAGGCGCCGGTGGTGACAGAAGGTCAGCCGCAGGCGGTCGCCGTTGCCGGCCACACAGATGATCAGTCCCTGTGGCATGCCGCTCGTACCGATGAAGGACAGGCTCCTGATCCGCGGGCCGCCCGCCGCGGCCGCCGCGTGCAGGTCGACCGGCCCGACGTTGCTCACCGCCAGGTGAGGCGTGAGGAAGGGGCGAGCCAGTGCCACACCGCCGCGCAGCACCGTCGTCCGCAGCGAGCTGGGCGTGGCCGCCGTGACGGCCCGCACCGCCGCGGTCATCCGCGTACCGGCCCAGCCTGCCGGGCCGCGCTTCGCCGCCGCGGTCTGATCCACCACGGCTGCCGCCAGTCGCACCGGCTCCCGTCGTTCCGCCGCGGTCGAGGTGATCATCACCTGACCCGACCGGTTTCCCAGCTCACGAGGTTCGGCCGGACCGGCGTCCCGCACGGCGAGCGGCATGCGAACCCGCACGGTGCCGCTGCGGTGTCCGCACTCGCTGTTCCAGCGTTCCGCCGCCAGATGCGCAGCGGCGAGCAGCTGATCGTTGACCGTCATCCGCCGCCCGTCCGCCAGCAGCAGCGGTCGTGGCACCGGCAGGTCGACGGGGTACACACCGTAGCCCTGCGCGAGGCTCGGGCCGCACGGAACAAGATGCCGTGCCAGCCGCCGACCGCCGGCTCCGTCACCCAGGCCGGCCGATCCGACGAACTCCGCTGAACCCGCCGATTCCGCCGAACCCGCTGATTCCGTTGATCCCGTCGGTTTCGTCGATCCCGCGAGTTCCCCGCGCGGGCCGGGCTCGGCCGCGGCTGCCGCCACGTCCACGGACGGCGTGCGCCGCGGGTTGCCCGCGGCGTGCCGCGGGCTGATCCTCTCGTGCCGAGGAGTCGTCCCCTGCTGGGTCCGCTGCTGATGAGTCCACGCTCTCTGCTGGATCCTTGCCGTCGGGCCGGGACGCCGGGCCAGCCATCCGCCGACGGGCTCCGGACCGTCGACCGCGCAGCCGGCGAGGATCTCCTGGAACAGGGCCAGGGCGCTCATTCCGTCCAGCGCGGTGTGGTGGGCGACTATCCCGACCACGTCCCCCTGCGGCCGGTGGGCGAGCAGCAGCCGCACCGGAGGCTCCCTGCGCAGGTCGAACGGGCGCGAGCACAGCGACTCGGCCGCCCGCCAGCTCGCGGGGTCCACGCCCGGCCCGTCGGTCGCCTCAACATGGATCTCGGATATTAGATCCACTGGTAGCCCTGATTCAGCCGGGAACTCCCACGCGGACGCGGTACCGAGACCGCCCGCGAGCCGCGCCCGGGCGATCGGATGGTTACACAGGGCGCGATACAGCGAGCTGCGCAGCCGGGCCGGGTGGATGGCGGCGTCCGTCTCCGCGACCACTCCGACGGTGAGCGGTGAATGGCTGCGGTCGGAGGCGAGGATGAGCTCCTCGTCGAGGGTCAGCGCCCGCCCCTGCCCGGCACTCGACAGCCAGACGGCGGCAGGTTCCCGGTCGCCGCCCTCGGCGCGAGCACCGTCGGAGCCACGGCCACGCCCCCCGCCCACGCCCCGCGACCGGCCCCCACCGGCGCCGGGAACGGCCGCTGCACAGGACGGCTGCCGGGCGGCCGACGGCCCCTCCGAGGCTCGGTGGACGTCCTGGTTGCGGAGCAGGTTCCACGGACGCGTGGTCACGCGTCCGGGCTGGGACTCCGCTCCCGGCACGTCCCTACTGAGCGGGAACAACATCCATCCGACCCTTCAGCTCGGCCTGTGATCGTTTCCCCATGACTGCCGGGGCAGCCGCGATCTGGAGGCATGATCATCTGCAGTCATGAAACGCCCGAGATCCCGGCCTACGGGCGCGTCAGCCCCCGCCGCCGATCGCCGCGGCGCGCCGTTGCCCGCCGCGTGCGGCGCTTGTTCCTCCTGCGGCTCCTCGGGGGCACGCAGCCGCGGCGCTGCCGGCCGCAGGGCGAAGGCGGAGATCGTCGCGGCGAAGGCGAGTGCGCCCAGAGCCTGTGCCGGCCAGCTGAACGCGCCTTCGTCCGAGAACGGGATGGCGTCCGGAACGGTCGACACCACGATTCCGGAGCCGACCATTCCGGTCAGTGCCAGCAGGCCCGGCAACCAGCGCAGCCGCCGACCGAGCAGGATGATCACCGGGACGGCCAGCGCGACCGGGCCCGCGACCAGGAACACCGCCAGCATCGCCAGCGCCAGACCCGCCCACAGGGTCGGCAGCCGCAGGCGGCCCAGGGCCGTCATCCCGGGTAGCCGGGCTGGGCTGAGGCGGGCGAAGCGATCGGCCAGCCGGCCGGCGCCACCCCCGCGCTCCTGGCGTCGACGCCGGCGCTCGGCGCCGACGGAGTCCGGGATGACGGCGATCGCGACGAGGATGAGCACCAGACCGAGCCCGACGAGCAGGTTGCGGCGGAAGGTCTGGCCGGGATGGTTCTCGATGACGATCGTCCCGCCCTGGCCGGCGGGGACGATCCAGCCCTGTGCCCAGCCGTCGATGCGCACCGCGGTGAGCTCCGTGCCGTTCAGCGTCGCCGTCCAGGAGGCGTTCGCGTTCTCCCGCACCGAGACGAACGAGGCGGCGCCGGCGCCGATGTCGATGGTGCGCAGCTCGGAGTCCCAGTGCCCGATCGCCGTCGTCCGGGGCTTCTCCGCGCTCACCGCCGTGCTCTCGCCGACCATGCTGATCGAGTCGACGACCATGGTGGAGCCGCCGAGGTCGACCGACAGCAGGTGCGAGCCCGCGCCGAGCCTGATCTGGCTGTTGTCGGTGCACAGCTTCAGCTGGAACGGCTTGGCCGTGGAGATGTTGCTGTAGACGCCGGAGATCTCCAGGTCGTACCGGACACCGTCGATGATCAGTGACGGGCCCTGCCCGCAGGGGATGACCAGCGGCGCGTTCGAGGTGTTGACCGCAGAGCCGGCCGGCGGTGGCAGGGCGGTGACGGTGCCCTTGACGCTGAAGGTCATCTCGCGCGGGGAGTCGAACTTCCGCGCGAACGTCAGCTCCTCGGAGCCGCCGAAGGGCTGCAGCGGGTCGACCCGGTAACGCTCGAAGGAGTAGGCGACGAGGCCCTGGCTCAGGGACTCGAACGCGCTCGTCAGGTCGGACGGCGTCTGCGCGTACCGGTGGAAGCTCGCGCCGGGGATGTCGATCTCACGGATACCGGCGCCGAGCGACGGGTCGCCCTCGTTGGTGACCTTCTCCAGCGTGATCCGGAACCAGTGGCTCTCCCCCGCCGGCACGGCGAGCCGCTGGATGTCCTCGACCGGCTTGACCTGGGTGACGACGGAACCGTGTTCGGTGGTGACCCGCAGCGCGTGCACCTCCGGCCGCCAGTCCCCCTCCGCCAGCAGCCGGACGTCGATGTAGGGCGCCTCGAGCTGCCGGCCGACGTCGAGCTGGATCCACTCACCCTGCGAGGTGGCGCCCTGCCGGCGCATCGCCGTCCAGGATGTCGACGTCTGGCCGTCGACGGCGGCCTGCGGGGCGAAGTCGGGGGCGGCCATCAGCTCGTAGCCGTAGGACGACGCGGTGACCGACATCCCGTCGGCGTAGCCGGCGACCGTCTGGTGGCCCGCCGTCGGCCGGTCGCTCCACTGGCGGGGCGGCTCGTTCTCGCCGGCGACGCTCTCGTCCGGGCCCAGCAGGTAGGACGTCCCGTCGTGCACGATGCCGAAGGTGAAGTCACGGCGCGTGTTCGTGTCGGTCACCGCGAGCGCGGTCGTCGGGGTGATGACCTTCGAGGCGGGTGGTGGATCGGCGATCGGCGCGAGCGTGGTCGTGGGGTCGGCGTCGGAACCGCCCGCCGCCGCCGAGTACTCGTCGGCCTCGGCGAGGTCACTCGCCAGGACGGTCGCACGGTCCTGCCCGAGCAGGCCCTGGTCGGCGAGCTGCACGGTCGCCTCAGGCCCGCCGGAGACGACGACCCCGGTGCTCAGCGGGTAGGCCTGGACCATGCGGGCGCCCCCGGGCACCGTCCAGACCTCCAGGGCGGCAACCCGCTCCTCCGACCGGCGCAGCGACTTGATCAGGCGGGCCTTGGAGCTGGTGCGGGCCTCGGTGGTCGGCCCGAAGGAGGCCGCCAGCTGCAGGCCCGAGCTCTCCAGCGAGCGGTGCAGCTGGTCGGTGGACGGGGGGATGTCCCAGTCCTTGATCTCGATGTCGTTGCGGATCAGCACCATGCCCACACCGGCGCGGGCCAGCGTCGTCGACAGCCCCGGCGTGTCGCCGGTGGCCATCAGGTCCTCGATGCCGTCCATCAGCCGGGTCGTGCCGACGCCGCCCAGCGGGATCAGGTTGCGCACCCCCCAGGGGGAGTCGGCGAGCCACTGCAGTGGTTCGTCCAGCGGGCGGCCCCACTCGTACTCGCCGAACGGGGCGCCGGGCAGCACCAGGGCGCGTCCGTTCTCGGGGTGATCGGCGAGCCAGTCCGCCGCCGCGGACCAGTAGTCCGGCACCTTGTCGAACGGTCTGGGCTGCAGGCCTTTGCCCTGCAGCAGCGGGAGCATCGCGACGACCAGGGCGGCGACCGCGGTCAGCGACACCATCACGGGCAGGACGCGGCGCCGGGAGGCGGCCCCGCCCGTACCGGCTGCCGCACCGCCCGCACCGGCCGTGCCAGCCGTGCCGTTCGCCGCACCGGCGTTCCGGCCCGAGGCCCTGGCCGCCGGCGAGATCACCAGCGGCATGGTTTCCTCATGCCGCGCGGGCTGGCCGGCCGCGCCGCGGCCGCGCCGCAGCAGTGCGCCGCCACGCAGCCGGCCGCGGCCGGGATCGCGCCCAGGTTCCCGCTCGGGTGCCTGGCCAGGACGCCAGGCCAGGGCCACGGCGAGGATGTGTGCCAGGCCCAGCGCCAGCGGCAGTCGCACCACCGGCTGGAACTTGTAGACGTTGCGGAGGAACCCGAAGGGCTCCGACAGCAGCGAGCGCAGGCCACTCGCCAGCGGGCTGACCGGTTCACCCGAGTAGGACGAGGAGACCGCGACGACACCGACAGCGAGGCTGACCAGCAGGAACCGTCGCGCCGGCAGGTCGCGGCGGGCGAGGCCGACCAGGCCGAACCCGGCCACCAGCGCGGAGGCGACGATCGGCGCGGCGCTGGACACGTACTCCCTGGCCGCGGGCAGCCAGGCCATCGGCAGCGCGAGGTAGGCCATCCAGTCCGCGGCGCCGCGCAGGGTCTCCCCGACCGAGGTCGTCGCGGTGGTCGTCTGGACGGTCTCGGTGAAGGGCAGGAAGTTGATTCCGTACCGGCCCTGGACCATCAGCGACAGGACCCACCACGCCGTCGCCAGCACCACGCACAGGCACCACCAGCCCCGCAGTGCCCAGGCCCGCCGCCCACCGCCCGCGAACACCAGCACGACAGCCGGGCAGAGCAGGACACAAAGGGTGACGGTCGCGTTGATGCCTCCGGTGCCCAGCACAGCCAGGCCGGACAGCGCCGCGGCGCGCCGCGGGGAGAACCGGGCCGCGGTCAGTGCGCGGGCATGCTCGCTGTCGTCGTCGTGGTGGCCGGTGTCGGCCCCGCCGGCGCCGTCGGGGCGCAGCGCGAGGATGAGCGGCACGACCATCCAGGGCAGCATCGAGGCCCCGGCCAGCGCCACGGACGTCGCGCCGACCTTGCCGAGGAACATCGGCGACAGCGCGTAGCTCAGCCCCGCCAGGATGCGGGAGGCGTGGCCGCCGATCCCCAGCACCTCGGCAAGCCGTACCGTTCCCCAGGCCGCCAGGGTGAGCAGGACAGCCATCCACAGCCGCTGAGTGATCCACGGCGGGATGTTGAGCAGGTCCCCTATCCCGAAGAACGGCCCCATCGGGAACAGGTAGCCGGCGTACTGGTTCGGCAGGTAGCCGAAGTCGGACGTCGAGTTCCACAGATGGGTGGCCGCCTCCATGAAGCGCCACGGCTCGAGCGGTACGTCCAGCTTGGTGTCGGCGGTCAGCTTGCCCGGTGCCTGCAGCAGGAAGAGGGTGGCGAAGCCGACGAACATCGCGGCCAGCGACCAGCGCGACGCGCGGTCCGGCCGCGGCCCTGCCTGGCCCGGACGCAGCCGCAGCGACCCGGGGAGGACCCCGAACCGCCGCCCCCGGGACCGCACGGGCTCAGGGTCACCGGCCGGGTCGGACAGACCCGGCCGAAGGGCGCTGTCGGCCGGGATGGCAGAGATATCAGGCTCCAGGGCGGTAGTCGGGACTGACCCGACGTTCATACATCCTCACGCGAAACCGTACGGTACCGGTCCCGTCCGGGTGGTCGGGCGGTCGTCGGGCCTGGTCGGGCGGTCGTCGGCGCTGGTAGAGGGCCGGGCCCTGGTGGCAGGCCGGATCCTGGTGGTCGGCCTGATCCTGGTGGCAGGCCCGGTGCGGGTGAGCCGACCACGCCGCGCCGCCTGGCGCGGCCTCCACGGCCGGGTGAACCGCCCGTCTGGGCCATCCTCACGGCCTGGTGCGCCCTGGGAGGTCGCCCGGGTCCCCGGGTGGGACGAGCCAGCTGGACGCGCAGAGCACGGAAGGCTCCGGCGCCGCCAGTGGACCGCCCGCGGCGACCCTGGGCCCCGGAGTCTGCAACGCAGCCGGTGCCGCCGGTGCCGGCACTGCCACTGGTGCCGGCGCTATCGCTGGTGCCGGCGCTATCGCTGGTGCCGGGCTGGCGACGGCCGGCGGCGTGACCGGCTCGGTGGAGCCAGAGCGCCCGGCCACCGCGGGTCGGGCGACCACCACCGGCCGGGCGAGCGGTTCGGGACGGGCGGCCGCGGCTGGCCGCCGGGGCGACGCCGGCCGCGGGGACGACGCCGGCCACGCCGGCCGACCCGGGCGGGTAGGCGCCTGGCGCGGCGGCGCCGCATTCGACGGTGCCGCGCCCGATGCCGTGGCACCCGAGGGCGCCGTGTTCGAGGGCACCACACGCGACGGCACCGCACCCGCCGGCGGGACGTTCGACGGCACGGCGCGCGGGGGCACAGGAGCGCCGATGAGGTCCGAGGCGTCCACGACGCCCAGCTCATCGAGTCGCTCCCGACGGGTGACCGGCGGCAGCCCAGCCCGGCTGAGATAGCGCCGGGCCCGCACGACGTCGACGATCATTGCCGGGGTGTGTCGGGTCATCCGGAACGTCCCGCCGGGGGTCTCGTTCCAGCGCACCGGAACCTCCGCGATGCGGTAGCCCATCGAACGCGCGATCGAGAGCACCTCGACGTCGAAACCGAAGCCGGTCGACCGGGCGAGGCTGAACAGGATCTTGGCTTCGGCATGCCGGAAGGCCTTGAAGCCGCACTGGGTGTCGGCCACGTCCAACGCGGCCAGCGAACGGGTGAGCTGGTTGAAGGCCCAGCTCCCGGCCTTGCGGCCGCTGGTCCTGGTCGCACCGTCACCGATGCGGCGCGACCCGAGCGCGACCTCCGCGTGCTCGAGCGCGGCGAGCAGCAGCGGGAGGTCGTTCACGTCGGAGGCGCCGTCGGCGTCCATGAAGACGATCGACTGGCCGTGGGCGGCGGCGACACCGGCCCGCACCGCGGTGCCCTTCCCGCAGTTCCACGGCAGGCGCACGACTCGATGGCTCGGATGATCACCGAACAGGTCCTCGGCGATGCCGGCGGTGCCGTCGGTGCTGCCGTCGTCGACGACGATCACCTCGACCCTGGGGATCCGGCTCACCACCGCCAGCAGGTGCGGCAGCGACTGTGGAAGTCGCCTCGCCTCGTTGTAGGCGGGGATGATGACGCTCACGGGCACTCGGTCCACTACTCACCCCTCGGCTGCGACGACAGGTGTGATGACCGGACTCTCATCGGATGGCTTCTGTCCGTGGCGACCAGTCTGAATTGCCGAGTTTCGGGGGAATTGTGTTCCCTGTCAACTTCGCACCATCTTGGCATGGCCAGCGCGCCTGAAGGCCACCGGGGCCCACGCTTACCACCCATGCCGGCACAACAACGGCAACAACTTGATCGTCAGCACACGGACTACCCCGGAGGTCGCACTTTCGGAGCGGTCATGGCCGGTCGCCGRCACACCCGCAACCAGAAGGGCGGGACCCAAAGAAACCGCCCCGTCACCCAACGCCATTGCCACCTCCCGGGAGCGTCCGTCCTGTCACCTGCGGAAACGGGACTCGGTGAGGCGACCGGTCGAACGGTCACCGCCGCTGTCGACGTAGACACTTGCACGACAGGTCAGCTGGTGCGCCGCCCGCAAACCGCGCACCGGGCCCCCGCCGGGCCTCACCGGCGCTCCACATCCGCCGCCCGCGAAGCGCCATACCGGGCGGCGCAATCGCGTCACACCCACTGTCACCAGCGGTTTCACCGGTGATGTCGAACCGCCGAACCAGGCCCGCTCATCATCACGAAATGCAGGTCGTCACTGCGGCAACGGAATAGCACCATCGAGCAAACGGACGCTGAGCCACCGGATCGGGCGGAGAAGTCCACCCGCTCGCGGGGCGCCGCGACGCGTCCGGGCGTCGTCTCGTGCACCATACGGAAAGGCACCGCGCGGACGGCCACAGCGGCCACAGCGACCGGATCGGCCACCGGGTCGGCGCCGCAGGTACACCGGCCGTCCCAGCCACCCGACCAGCACGCCGGTACGCCCGGATCCGAGGGGGCCCGCATGCCAAGAGATGATCAGCATCGAGCGGACGCGATGTTGCGGGGGCTCGTCGGCGGCGGCCGCTCGCGACTCAGCCTCAGCGCGGCGATGCGGGCACGGGACGTCGCCCAGCTCACCGACGCCGATCTCGCCTGGGCGGAGGCGACCGTGGTGCTACGCCACGCCTATCCGGCGCCACCGCGGCCCGAGCCCGCAGCCGGAGCCGGACCGGCACAGGGGCCCGGAGCGGTCACGGACCCTGGCGAGGCGCGCAGGCGCCCGACCACGCCGCCCGGCGACCAGGCAGAGGCCTCCCGGCGCGCGGCGTCACCGCCGAACGTGCACCCGCGGCCGCCAGGCACCGCGGACGGGCGGGGTAGGGGTCGGGGCACCCGCCCCCGACCGGGCAGCGCCCGCCCCGGGGCGGGGCGGGGCGGTCAGGACGCCGGCGCGGCCGGCGACGCCTCGGGGAGCTCACCCGAACGCTCGTAGGAAGAGATCATCCGCAGCCGGCGGACGTGACGCTGCTCCTCGCTGAACGGCGTCGTCAGGAAGGCCTCCACGAACCCGATCGCCTCGGGCACCGAGTGCATCCGGGCACCGACGCTGACGACGTTCGCGTCGTTGTGCTGGCGGGCCAGCGTGGCGGTCTGCTCGCTCCACACCAGCGCCGCCCGCACCCCGGCGACCTTGTTCGCGGCGATCACCTCGCCGTTGCCGGAGCCGCCGATCACGATCCCCAGGCTGTCGGACTCGGCGGCCGCCGCGGCCGCGGCGGCCATCACGAAGGGCGGGTAGTCGTCGTCGGGGTCGTACTCGGCGGGCCCGTGGTCGACGGGGGTGTGGCCGAGCTCGGCGAGCCGTGCGACGAGAGCTTCCTTCAGGTGGAACCCAGCGTGATCAGAACCAAGATGGACGCGCATGATGCGCCATCATGCCTGCTCGCCGCCCACCACCGCGCGGCCGGTGACGTACCGCTCGCCCCAGCCGCGCCTTCACCCCACCTCAGGTCGCACCTCGGTCACGCTCCGCGGACCGGTTCAGTCGAAGACCGGGTCCTGATCGCGGGTGCGCTTGAGCTCGTAGAAGCCGGGGGTCCGGGCGACGAGCAGGACGCCGTCCCACAGCCTGCCGGCCGCCTCGCCCCGGGGCGCCGGGGTGACCACCGGGCCGAAGAACGCCGTGCCGGCGACGGCGATGACGGGTGTCCCCACGTCCATGCCGACCCGGCTGATGCCGTCGGTGTGGCTCGCGCGCAGGCGCTCGTCCCACTCGGTCGAACGCGCGGCGGCCGCCAGCGCCGGGTCCAGGCCCGCCTCGACCAGGGCCGCGGCGAAGGTCTCCTCGGTCAGCTCGGCCTTCTGCAGGTGGCGGCGCTCACCGAGCGCCGTGTAGAGCGGGAGCAGCACCTCGTCACCGGCGGTGGCCGCCGCGGCGATGCAGACCCGGACGGGCCCCCAGGCCTGCCGCATGGCCTCCCGGTACTGCTCGGGAACGTCACGGCCTTCGTTGAGCACGGCGAGGCTCATGACGTGCCAGCGCGTCCGCACCGGCCGGACCTTCTCCACCTCCAGCATCCAGCGCGATGTCAGCCACGCCCACGGGCACAGCGGGTCGAACCAGAAGTCCGCGTCGAGGAGCGGCTGGTCCGCCGCGGAGCCGGAATCACTGTTGACGGAGTCGACCGCGAGGGCGGAATCGGCTGTCATGGATCCTCCTGTACGCCTGTACGGCGGTACGGCTGAACGGACAGGGCCGCGCGGGCGGGGTCCTGCCCGCGCGCATGGAACGTGACCGCACCGTGACCGGACCATTTCTCGGACCGGCCGCAGCGATCCCCTGCACACCTCAACCGTCCGCGGGCGTCGGATCCTTCCCTTCTGAGGCGAGATAGGTCGCGATCCGGTTCACCACCGCCACGAAGGGCACCGCCGCGATCGCCCCCGGAATGCCGGCGAGCACGGTGCCGGCCGACAGCGCGATGACGATGGCCAGCGGATGCAGTCGCACCGCCCGGCGCATGATCAGCGGCTGCAGCAGGTGGCCCTCCAGCTGCTGCACGGCGATCACCACACCCAGAATGATCAGTGCGTCACCCAGCCCGTTCGACACGAGCACGACGAGCACGGCGGCGATCCCGGCGACGGTCGCACCGACGATCGGGATGAACCCACCGAAGAACGTCAGCAGGGCCAGCGGCGCCACGAGCGGCGCACCGACCGCGAGCAGCCCGATCGTGATGCCGATCGCGTCCACCGCGGCGACGAAGACCGTCCCGCGGATATAGCCGGTGATCGTGTTCCAGGCCTCGCGGCCGGCGCCGCGGACCCGGTCCTCCGCGCCGGCGGGGAACCGGGTGACGATCCAGTTCCAGATCCGCTCACCGTCGTAGAGGAAGAAGAAGGTGGAGAACAGCGCGACGAGAATGCTGGTCAGGACCTCCGCGGCCACCGACGCCGTCGAGAGCACGCCGGAGACCACCTTCCCCCGGTTGTCGGTGATGCTCTTGCGGATGTCGTCGACCAGGTCGTCGATCTGCCCCTCGGACAGGTGGAACGGCCCGTCCGTCAGATAGTCACGGATCTGGTCGATGCCCTTGCTGACCTGGTCGGCCACGGCCGGGATCTCGTTGGCGGCGTTGAAGCCCACGGCCACGCCGGCCCCGGTCACGATCAGGAAGAACACGATCAGCGCCGCGAACGCCGCGCCGAGCCGAGGCAGGCCCATCCGCTGGAAGCGCTGCGCCAGCGGATGGATCAGCGCGGCGATCAGCAGGCCCGCGATCACCGGGATGACGACGGTGCGCACCCTGCCGACCATCATGCTCAGGATGTAGACGGCGGTGCCGATGACGATCAGGCGCCATGACCACCCGGCGGCGACCCGCAGGGCGACCGGGACGTGCTGCTCGGCGCGGCGCACCGTCGAGCTCGCGTGGGCTCCGTTCACGATCGTGCGCCGGCCGGGCGCCGAGGAGTCACCCGCGCCGTCGGCCCCGGACAGCCGCCGCTCACCCCGCAGGGGCACCCGCCCCAGCCCCGCAACCCGACGCACGGCCCACCCCCTCGCTCCGGCGTCCGACGATCCGCCCACCGGCCCCTGCGCCCTCCGGCACATGCACCCACGGCCCTGCACCCACGGCCCTGTGACCGCCGGCGCGTTGTCCGCCGGCCCCGGGCCCGCCGGCCCGTCAGGTGCTGTCCTCACGGACATCCAACCCGACGGGCCGGGCCGAATTCCACCAAGTCCCCGAAGAACCCGCGCTCCGTACGCGGTCGGGAGGCAACCGGCGTGCCCGCGCGCGGATCGGAACATCCCGGGGCCGCGGCGACGTCGCGCCGTTTCCGCACCAGAATTCGACGGCCTCCGGCGAGGCCATCCGGCGCTGTGCGGCGTAACCCGTAGGTGGACGGAGCCCACCGCCGGGCGTGGGAGACTGACCAACGAGCAACGCCCGTCCCAGCTGACACCGTTCTTCCAGCTGGCACCGTTCTTCCAGCTGGCACCGCCGTCCCAGCTGACACCGCCGTTCCCGCCGACACCGCCGTTCCCGCCGACACCGCGGCGTTTCCGCGAAAGGATCCGGGTGCCTCACAACCTCACCCGCGACGAGGCGCGCGAGCGCGCCCGCCTGCTGGCCGTCTCGTCCTACGACGTCGAGCTCGACCTGACGACCGGTGACGAGACGTTCCTGTCCAGCACCACCGCCACGTTCACCTGCGGCGAACCAGGTGCGTCGACCTTCGTCGAGCTGGCCGCRCCCGCGGTGCGCGAGATCGTGCTCAACGGCCGCCCACTCGACCCGGCCGAGGTCTTCGACGGCTGGCGGATCGCCCTGCCCGGCCTCGCCGCGACGAACGAGCTGCGGGTGGTCGCCGAATGCGCCTACTCCCGGACCGGTGAGGGCCTGCACCGCTTCGTCGACCCGGTGGACGGCGCGGTCTACCTGTACACCCAGTTCGAGACGTACGACGCGCACCGCATGTACACCTGCTTCGACCAGCCCGACCTGAAGGCGGCCTTCACCCTCGCGGTGACGGCGCCGGCCGACTGGAAGATCATCTCCAACAGCGTCGTCACCGGAACCGCCGCCGGCACCGGGCCCGCCGACGGGGCCACCCGGACCTCCTTCGCGCCGACCCCGGTGATGTCGACGTACATCACCGCGCTGGTCGCCGGGCCCTACCACGAGGTGCGCGACCACCACGACGGCATCGACCTCGGCATCTACTGCCGCGGCTCGCTGGCCGAGTTCCTCGACCCGGACGAGATCTTCCAGATCACGAAGCAGGGCTTCGACTTCTACCACCGGGTCTTCGACTACCGGTACCCGTTCGGCAAGTACGACCAGCTGTTCGTGCCGGAGTTCAACGCCGGCGCGATGGAGAACGCCGGCTGCGTGACCTTCCTGGAGGACTACGTCTTCCGGGCGAAGGTCACCGAGGCGCGCCGGGAGCGCCGCGCCGAGACGATCCTGCACGAGATGGCGCACATGTGGTTCGGCGACCTGGTCACCATGCGCTGGTGGGACGACCTGTGGCTCAACGAGTCGTTCGCCACCTACATGTCGGTGCTCGCCCAGGTGACGTCCACCCGGTTCACCAACGGCTGGACGACCTTCGCGAACGCGGAGAAGGGCTGGGCGTACCGCCAGGACCAGCTCTCCTCCACCCACCCGATCGTCGCCGACGCCCCCGACATGGACGCGGTCCGCACCAACTTCGACGGCATCACCTACGCCAAGGGCGCCTCGGTGCTCAAGCAGCTCGTCGCCTGGGTGGGCCAGGAGGAGTTCCTCGCCGGGCTGCGCAGCTACTTCCGCCGCTACGAGTACGGCAACACCTCGCTGCGCGACCTGCTCGTCGAGCTGGAGAAGGCCAGCGGGCGCGATCTGGCGCCCTGGTCGGCCGACTGGCTGGAGACCACCGGGGCGAACACGCTGCGCCCCCGCTTCAGCACGGATTCGTCCGGTCTGTTCACCTCGTTCGAGGTCGTCCAGGAGCCGGCGAGCGCGCCGGCCACCGCGTCACGCACGCTGCGGCCGCACCGGGTCGCGATCGGCCTGTACGACCGGGGCGCCGACGGCCGGCTGGTCCGCCGCGAGCGGGTCGAGCTGGACGTCGTCGGTGCGAGCACCGAGGTCGCGAAGCTGATCGGGGTGCGCCAGCCCGATCTCGTCCTGCTCAACGACGACGACCTCACCTACGCGAAGGTGCGCCTCGACGAGCGGTCGCTCGGCACCCTGATCGACTCGATCGGGACGATCTCGGAGTCGCTGCCACGGACGCTGTGCTGGGCCGCGGCGTGGGACATGACCCGCGACGCCGAGCTGGCCGCGCGTGACTACGTCCGGCTCGTCCTGTCCGGGGTGGACGCCGAGGACGACATCGGCGTCGTCCAGTCACTGGTCGCCAAGGCGGCGCTGACCGTCGACAGCTACGGCGATCCGGCGAACCGACCTGCGGCACTGCGGGAGCTGACGGCCCGTGCCGAGCAGCTGATGCGCGCCGCGGAACCGGGCAGCGACCTGCAGCTCGTCTTCGCCACCGCGTTCGCCCAGACCGAGCAGCCGGAGCAGATCGCCCGGGTGAAGGCGATCTTCGAGGGCACCGACGTGGTGGACGGGCTCGTCCTGGACACCGAGCTGCGCTGGACCCTGCTGATCCAGCTGGTGGCGCGCGGGGTCTACGGCGACGCCGAGATCAACGCGGAGCTGGCCCGGGACAACACCGCGACCGGCGAGAAGCGAGCCGCCACGGCACGCAGCGCCCGGCCGACCGCCGAGGCGAAGGCCGCCGCCTGGGCGGCGGTGATGGAGTCGGACACGCTGTCGAACCATCTGGCGGTCGCCACGATGAACGGCTTCTGGATCAGCGACCAGCTGGAGCTGACCCGGCCGTATGTCGACCGGTTCTTCAGCGAGATCGGCGGCATCTGGGCGACCCGGACGTTCGACAGCGCCCAGACCATCACCCAGATGCTCTTCCCCTCCGACGTCATCGAGGAGGAGACGGTGCGGCGGGTGGACGCCTACCTGGCCGAGCAGGAGCCGGTGCCGGCGTTGCGGCGGGCACTGATGGAAGGCCGGGACGGTCTGGTGCGTGCGCTCGCCGCACGTGCGAAGGACGCCGCCGCGGGTTGAGCGGCCCGTCGGCGAAGGGCCGGTCCTGAGAGGGGCCGGCCCTGGGTGAAAGGACCATCCGGAGGGATCGGGTCCGCCGCGCCGGGCATGACAGCCGGCGCGGCGGGCGGCTCAGCGACGAGCAGCGGCGTGGCCGGCGGGCACGCGGACAGCGGCCGGCGCCCCGGCGGCGTCGGCCAGCTGGCGCAGGCCCGTGACCAGACCGCCGACGAGATCGCCCAGCGCGAAGCTGGACGTCATCGCCAGGGTGGCGAGGCCGGCCGCGGCGTCACTGACGCGCTTCCTCGCGGCCGGCGTCGTCACGATCTGGACGAACCGCTGCCCAGGCGAGACGGCGATCAGGACCGCCT
This sequence comes from Frankia sp. CcI49, assembly GCF_001983215.1. Lineage (NCBI taxonomy): Bacteria > Bacillati > Actinomycetota > Actinomycetes > Frankiales > Frankiaceae > Frankia > Frankia sp. CcI49. The sequence goes on along the minus strand of NZ_MOWP01000008.1, from coordinate 26,348 downwards.
CGTCGTCGTGCCCATCAGCGAGGCCCCCCAGCAGACGCTCGGCGGTGAGCAACGGGTCGTCGCCCAGACCACCGATGCGGACGGCGAACCGGATGCCGGACTGGCTCTGCGCCGCCTGGCGGGCGCGTTCGAGCCGGTCAGCCTGCTCGGAGGTGAAGGCCTCACCAGGTGCCACTGGCACCACCCGTGCCCGGCTTCGCCGCCGAGCGCTTGTCGTCGAGGTCTTCCGACTTCTCACCGATCCAGGTCGTGTCGTGCTCCCACGGCTGACCCGGACGGTAGCGCGACGGCCGGCTCAGACGGCTCGTCAGCGCGGTGAGGATGAACGCCAGCAGGAAGCCACCGACGACCGTGCCACCGTAGATCGTCCAGGCATGGACGGCCGACAGCGGGTCGGGGTCGTAGGTGGTCCCCACATCCTGCGCGGACGCGGACACCGCCAGGAACGGCACGGTGAACAGGGACAACGCGGCAACGGTCAGAGCGCGGCGCGCGGCGACCCGTCGGCCCGACCGGGAGGTCGAGGACAGGTCGCTGGCCGCGACGGACCGCCGAGACGTACGGCGCGGACGACGTGGAATCACGACCGGAAGGGTACCGGGAACAGGTGTCACGGTCCGACCTCAGGGGTGCGAGCTAGCTCGCCGAGGCCGCCGACCGGCCCGACCTCGGCGCCGCGAGGTGGGACACAGCGGTTCAGGGGCGCCGGGGGGTGCCGGTGCCCGCCCGATCGACGGTGCGTGCGCCGCGGTCGGCCGGGCGTGCGCTGTCAGCCGGACGCGCGCTGTCAGCCTGACGGGCGCCGTCGGCCGGACGCGCGCCGAGGGCCTCGGCGAGGCGCCGGGGCCGCGGGTCGGTGAGCAACCGCTCGACGGTGACCGGCCTGCCGTCGCCGTCGAGCACCGGCAGCCGCCAGTTCGGATAGCTGTCGACGGTGCCGGGCAGATTCGGCTGGCGAAGGTCACCGAACGCGTCACCGGGAGCGATCAGGACGACCCGGGCCCGCGACCGGCCGAGCACCGCGTGCATCCCGAGCACCACATCCTCGTCGGCCGGTCCCTTCTCCGCCAGGCCCGCGTCGGGAAGCAGGTTCTCGGCGGCGAGCAGCCGCAACAGGTCGGCGCGCTCGGCGAGCCAGGCCGCGCGCTCGGCGTCCCCCGAACGGGCGAGCACCCCGAGCCGCTCGCGCACCCGCACATGCTCGCCGTCGAGAAACCCGGCGGCGGTCGGCAGGTCGTGCGTGGTGACGCTGGCCATGGAACGCACCCGGTACTCATCCGGCCGGCGCGGCGACCCGTCCGCGGCGCGCTCGAACCAGAGCACCGAGGAGCCGAAGATCCCGGCCTCGTCGAGGGCGGTGGCGACCGACGGCTCGACGGTCCCGAGATCCTCCCCGACGACCAGGGAGCCGGCCCGGGCCGCTTCCAGCGCGAGCAGCCCCAGCAGCGCCGACGCGTCATACCGGACGAAGGTCCCCCCGGCGGCACCGGCTCCGACCGGCACCCACCACAGGCGGAACAGCCCGAGGATGTGATCCACCCGGATACCGCCGCCCCGGGCGAGCACCGCGCGGACCATCGCCCGGAACGGGGCGTAGCCCGCCTCGGCCAGCGCCGCCGGCCGCCACGGCGGAAGGCCCCAGTCCTGGCCCTGCTGGTTGAAGCCGTCCGGCGGGGCTCCCACAGAGGCACCGGCGGCGAGCACCGCACGCATCGCCCACGCGTCCGCGCCACCCGGATCGACGCCGACGGCCAGGTCGTGGACGATGCCGACCCGCATCCCCGCCGACCGGGCGGCCTCCTGCGCCGCCGCGAGCTGCTCGTCGCATCGCCGCTGCAGCCAGGTGTGGAAGGCGACGCGGTGCGCGAGCTCGGCGCGCGCAGTGGCGACCGCGGGAGCGGCGGGGTCACGCAGGTCCTCCGGCCAGACCCGCCAGTCCCGGCCGTGTCGCTCCGCGAGCGCCGACCAGAGCGCGAAGTCGGCCAGCGCGCCACGCTCACCGCCCGGGGCACCCGAGGCGTGCCCGCCACCGCCCGCGCCGTTCGGCGTCTCCGCGCCCGGCGCGGCCGGCGCGCCGGGAGCAGCCGGCGCGCCGGGAGCAGCCGGGGACTGGCTCGCGAACAGCAGCTCCAGTGCGGCCAGCTTCGCCCGCCACACGACGTCCCGATCGATCAGGCCGGCCTGGATCCCGTCGGCGCGGGCCTGGCCCGCCAACCGGTCGACCTCCGCCCGCACCGCGCCGTCCGCGGCCAGGTACTCGGGCGTGATCTCGGGCCGCAGGTACAGCGGCGAGACGAAGCGACGGCTCGACGGCGAGTAGGGCGACGGCTCGACCGGGAACGTCGGTGCCGCCGCGTGCAGGGGGTTCACCAGCAGGACATCGGCGCCGTTGCGGCCGGACCAGGCGGCGATGGTGGCGAGGTCGGCGAAGTCACCCATCGCCCAGGATCCGGCGGAGGCCAGCGCATACAGCTGGATCATCCAGCCCCAGGCACGCCCGCTGGCGGCCCCCTCGAGAGCGCGCCCGCCCGGACCGCCCACGGCGGGCAGGCCGTCGGCGTCGCCGAGGACGTCGGGTACCCGGTCCGGCACCACGATCAGCGGGCACTGTGCCGTGTCCGTGCCGAGCCGCAGCACCAGCTGATGATCGCCCAGCGGCAGGCCGGCCGGGAGATCCACCAGCCCGGCCTGGACCCGGTTGCCGTCCACCTCCCGCGCGTCGTCGGTCAGCCGAACCGCTGCCGCGACCTCGCCGCCGTCCGCCAACGCGACGAACGCGGTGGCGGCGGGGACGGGTGCCGGGCTGGGGCTGGGGCTGGGGGTGCCGGCGACTGTCCCGGTGGTCTGCGGGCCTGCGGGCAGGTGCACCGCGACCGGCTCCGGAGCCGAGGACCGGGCGACCGCCACCGGCGGCAGCGGTCGCCGCCAGCGGGCCGCGTGGGTGTCGTCCAGGGCCCGGGCCGGATCACTGGTGTCGACCCCGAGCAGGTTCAGCACCGCCTGGACCGCCGACGGCGCGACCGTGACCGGCGCGCCGTTCTGCCCGTCGTAGGACGTCGCGACACCGAACTCGGCGGCGAGCCGCGCAAGGTCACCGAGGCCGGACCAGACCGCCTCGGCCTGGGCACCCGCAGCGGCGGGTTCCTGGTCCGGTTCGTTCTGGGCCACGGAGGGATCGCGTCGTCGGGAGCCTTCGTCTGCGGACGTCACCTGCCAGATATTGCCCGTTGATCGGGCTGCGCCCATGCACCTGGGGACCGCTCGCCTTCCGGACCGGCTGTGGTAGGTGGATCACCACCGCCAGGCGACGGCGCGGCACCCGGCGCAGGGGGCGAATGCGGCGCCGGAGGCGAATGCGGCGCCGGGTGGGTTGGGGGCGCGGGGGGCGCCGGCGGGCGAACGGGCGGCGAGGCCGGGCGTTGCCAGGGTGACTCCGGGCCGACTGGACCACCTGGGCTGCTCGGAGTGCCCGGCCTGCTCGGAGTGCCCGGGCCACCAGGCGCGGCTGGTGGGGCCGGATGAGCGAGACCCACGGGCATCGCGCTCCCAGGCGGCCCGGCGGACCCAGGCGGCCCGGCAGGACCGGGCGGCCCGGCAGGACCGGGCGGCCCGGCAGGACCGGGCGGCCCGGCAGGACCCTCCCACGGAAGCCCGACCGACCAGCCGGGTGCCGCGAGCGGCAGCGTCATGCGCATCAGCGCCCCGCCGGACGGCGTGGCCTCCGCGCGAACGGTCCCGCCGTGCATGGCGACCGCGTCCGCCACGATCGCGAGCCCGAGGCCGGAGCCCGGCCGGCCCCTGGCCGACATCGCCCGGTAGAAGCGCTCGAACACCTTCTCCCGGTCGGACGGCGCGATGCCCGGCCCCTCGTCGGAGACCGTCACCTCCCCGCCGCGGCTGGCCACCCGGACGGTGGAAGACGCCGGGCTGAACTTCACGGCGTTGTCCAGCAGGTTGGTCACCGCCCGTTCCAGCAGGCCGGGGCGCCCGGCCACGATCGAGGGCTCCGTGACCACCTCGATGTGGATGTTCCTGGACTTCGCCCGCCGCCGCGCCCGCTCGACGGCGGAACGCACGATGCCGGCGAGGTCGAGCCGTTCCACTTCCTCTGTGGGCGCCTCGTCCCGAGCGAGCTCGATGACCTCGTTGACCAGATCGGTCAGTTCCCGCATCTGCGCGTCGACGTCGCGCAGCAGCGCCGCCCGGTCCTCCGCCGGCAGGGCCCGGTTCGGCGTGGACTCCGCCCGCAGCAGCAGCTCGATGTTGGTGCGCAGGCTGGTCAGCGGGGTGCGCAGCTCGTGGGCGGCGTCGTCGACGAGCTGGCGTTGCCGCAGCCTGGAGGCTTCCAGCGCCCGCAGCATGCTGTTGAGGCTGCTCGCGAGGCGCGCGATCTCGTCGCTGCCGGTCACGGGTATGAGCGCCGACAGGTCCTGGGTCCGCGCCACCTCCTCCGCGGCGGCCGCGGCGGCGTCGACCGGTTTCAGGGACGCCCGTGCGACGAGCCGGCCGGCGATCACCGAGCCGATGACGCCGACCAGGCCGACGACGAACAGCACGACGCCGAGGTCACGCAGGGTCCGGTCGACGTCCGAGGTGGGGCGGGCGAACTGGAGAGCACCGGTGCCGTTCAGCGGCGGCGGGTAGCGCAGCGGGACTGTCACCACCCGGTAGCGCGCGCCGTCGACCGTCACCGTGTGCAGGTTCTTCCGCCGCAGGCCTTGGGCGACCTGCACGTCCTGCGCGTCCACGGGGATCGCGACCCTGTCCAGCGAGGGGAACTCCTTGCGCCGTGGCACGCCGTCGGAGTCGAGGAACTGGATCTCCATGCCGAAGGTCAGCGCGCCGACGTTGATCTCGCTCGTCTGCAGGTCCACGATCGCCTGCACGTTCGCGGCGGAGGCTCTGGCCTGTTCCAGCAGCTGGTCGTCGATCGCCTGGTTGAGCACGATTCTGGTCACGCCGAGCGCGACGCCGGCGACCACGGCGACCGCCGCCGCGACGGCGACGCCCGCGAGCAGGGACATCCGGGCCCGCAACGTCAGCCGCGACAGCAGCCCCGACCAGCCGGGCGGCCGGTGCTCGGGCTCACGAGGCGCCGCGGACCCGATCCGCCGCCCTTCCGCCTCCAGGTTCATCGAATGCTCACGCCCGGTCGGCGGCGGGCAGCTCACGCAGGACGTAGCCGACACCGCGCACGGTGTGCAGGAGCCGGGGCTCGCCGTCCGCCTCCAGCTTGCGGCGGAGGTAGCTCACGAACACCTCCAGCGAGTTGGAGGAGGGGCCGAAGTCGTAGCCCCACACCTTCTCCATGATCGTCGAGCGGGAGAGCACCTGGCGCGGATGGCTCAGGAACAGCTCCAGCAGCTCGAACTCGGTCTTGGTCAGGGTGAGCTCGCGCGGGCCGCGCAGGACCTGGCGGCTCACCGGGTCCAGCCGGACGTCCGAGTACAGCAGCACCGAGGCCGCGTCCCGATCGGCTGCCTGGCCCTGGCCGGCCGCGCCGCGCGTCGTCAGCGTGGCGCGGCGGATCAGGGCGCGGAGCCGGGCGAACAGCTCCTCCAACGCGAACGGCTTCACCAGGTAGTCGTCGGCGCCGACGTCGAGGCCGCTGACCCGGTCGGCGAGGCCGTCGCGGGCGGTCAGCATGAGGACCGGCACGTCGTTGCCCCGCCCGCGCAACCGCCGGCAGGTCTCCAGCCCGTCCATGCGGGGCATCATCACGTCGAGGACGACGATGTCCAGCTGCTCACGCCCCACCAGATCGAGAGCGTCCACGCCGTCCGCGGCGGTACGCACCTCGTACCCCTCGAAGCGCAGCGACCGCTCCAGTGACTCACGGACAGCGTCATCGTCGTCCACAACCAGTACGCGCACGCCCCCAGTGTGCCTGCCACCGCGGACGGTTCCGGGCTTTGGACGCGCCTGTAAGCAAGACCTTCCGGGATCCTCAGCCCAGCTTCAGACAAGAAGGCCGACGCGGCGCGAACGGGGTCAGCGCGGACCTCCCGCGCCGGTTCCGGGACCCGGGCCAGCCCCCGCACCGGCTCCGGCGCCAGCGCCCGCACCGGCACCGGCCTGGCCGCCGCCGGATGTCGACGAGGACGGCAGCGGCGGGTCGATCCGCGGCGCGGGCAGATCGCCACCGCCGCGACCGGAGGAGTCGGTGGAGCCGTCGTTCGAGCTCGTCTCGTCCTCCTCCGCGGCCGCCCCCTCCTCATCGTCGTCGTCGACCACCACGACCTCACTGCGCTGCACCGTGCCCAGCGCGATGCCCGCGGCGCTGAGCACGGCCCGGACCCGTTCACGAAGCTCGCGGGCCACGTCCCACTGCTTGAGGGGCTGGGTCTTGATCGCGATCCGCAGGGTGTAGCCGTCGGCGGTCATGGTCTCCATGCCCCAGACCTCGGGCTCGTCGAGGATCAGGGCCGACCACTCGTCGTCCTGCCACAGCTCGTCCGCCGCCCGGCGCAGCAGGCGCTTGGCCTCGGTGACCTCGGTGTCGTAGTCGAGCGGAACGTCGAGAACCGTGCGGGCCCACTGCTGGCTCTTGTTCCCGACCCGGGTTATCTCGCCGTTACGCACATACCAGACCGTGCCCTCGACGTCCCGCAAACGCGTCATCCGCAGGCTCACCGCCTCGACGGTGCCCGAAATCGGGCCGACGTCGATCACGTCGCCGACGCCGTACTGGTCCTCCAGAAGCATGAACATGCCCGACAGGAAGTCGCGCACGAGGTTCTGCGCGCCGAAACCGACCGCGATCCCGAGCACACCGGCGCTGGCGACGATCGGCGCGAGATTGATCCCCAGCTCGCCGAGGATCGTCAGGAAAGCCAGCCCGAAGATAAAGATTGACGTCACGCTACGCAGCAGGGAACCGACGGTCGCGGCACGCTGGCGGCGGCGTTCGATCAGCACCGTCGGATCGCCGAATGCACCGAGCAGAGTGTTGGAGCGCAGCCCTCGCAACGGCCCCGAACTGCGGCCGGACGCAGCCCGCCCGGTGGCCCGCCGGATGAATCTGTGCAGGAGCGATCGCACCATCAGCGCGATCATCAGAATGAGCAAAATCTTGATCGGAGTACCGAGAAACACCTCGGCACCAGACGCAAGATAGTCACTGTGAGTGACGTTGTAGACCGTCCGGCAGGTGATGCTGGCGTCGGTGCCGCAGGCCTCTCGCAACGCCTTGCCTACCCCCTCGATCGAGACGATCGGATCGTCCGTCGCGCCGGGTGACACCGACACCGAGGGAATCGGGGTAGGCGAGGCGGACCCGGCCGCCGTGGTGGGCGCGGGCGTCGGGGACAGGAACGCACCGAGCATCGGGATGACCGACTTGGCCGTCACCGGCGGACCCGGCCCTGCGACACCGCATGACACCCGGGCCCACGGCGGCTTGACGCGAAGCACGCCGAACCGGAAACGCTAGATGGGCACACCGTTGGCCATCCTCCGTAGCTGGTTCTGTCGGTCAGATCTGGCGCATCGGCGCCGGCTCGGGACCCGCCCAGCGCCACCCGCGACCTGGAGGGTCGGCGGAGGCCAGCGGACGGCCAGCCGTGGACGAACGCCCACGCTCCCGCGCACGGCCACCGATGTCGACCTTGACAGTGTCGCCCATCGGCGACCTTCGACGGCCGGACACCCCCACCTCGACCACGAACAGACACAACGCTACACGCGACCACGCAACGTAATTATGCGGTCACGACACATGACCTGATGGGCTTGTTGTTGGTCACAAACCGGGCCGGATATGCACATCAGCGCTTAGGCCGGGCCGATGACCATGCAAACAGGCTCGCGTTCCGACGCAGAAGAAGGTTGACTGTCCATTGTCACCGGAGACGCTGGGTAGGACGGTCCGCGAGGACCCTCGGGTGGGCAGGAGGTCGGCGCGTGGCAGAGGCGCTGGTTCTCAATGCCACGTACGAGCCTCTGTGCGTGGTGTCACAAAGAAGAGCACTGGTGCTGGTCCTGACCRACAAGGCCGTCATGGTCGAATCCGCCGGTCAGGTACTTCGTTCGACGACGAGCTCGGTCGAGGTGCCGATCGTGGTGCGGTTAGCGCGGTTCGTGCGCGTGCCATACCGTTCCCAGGTTCCGCTAACCCGCAAGGGCGTCCTGGCACGTGACCATCATCGGTGTGTGTATTGCAACGCCCCGGCAACGTCGCTGGACCACGTCATCCCCCGCTCTCGCGGCGGGCCGCATGTATGGGAGAACGTCGTGGCGGCCTGCGGCCGCTGCAACCATGTCAAAGCCGACCGAGCGGTTGCCGATCTCGGTTGGCGGCTTCGCACGGCACCTCGAGCGCCGAGCGGAGCCGCCTGGCGCATTCTGGGGTCCCGGCGGATGGATCCACGGTGGTCGCGCTACCTGAGCACCGTGTCCGACGTCCCCACCGACATCTCGGGGGCGGCCGCCAGCGCCTGATCGTGCTACACCGAGCCCGCTGTCGGGTGCCTGACACGCCGCCCGCACGGTCCCGAGCCATCGGCCCGGTGCCTGCGGGCTGACAGGCGCCCGACGCGCGGCCGCGTCGACTGGCACGCGTTCGCCCGGTGGCACGCGTGCGTCTTCACGCGTCCGCAGGCAGGTTCCTGCCGGCATGCGTCCATACTCGCCGAGGCGTGGTAGCGCGCCGCGGCACCGGGGCAGGTACACCGCGTGCGCGTACTCGTCACCGGCGCGACCGGCTACATCGGCGGCCGGCTGGCCCCCCGCCTGCTCGCGGGCGGTCACCACGTCCGCTGCCTGACCCGCGATCCGGCCCGGCTCGCGGACGTTCCCTGGGCACACCACCGCAACGCCGAGATCATCCGCGCGGACGCGCTGGATCCGGCCTCGCTGCGCCCGGCCCTGGCGGGCGTCGACACCGCCTACTACCTGATCCACTCCATCGACAGCGGGGGTGACTTCTCCGCCGTCGACCGCGCGGCCGCCCACGCCTTCGCCGACGCCGCGCGGGCCGCCGGCGTGCACCGGCTGATCTACCTGGGCGGTCTGAGCCCCGCGACACCGGCGGAGGCGGGCAGCGGGGCGACGGCCAGCCAGCCGAGCGGCGGGGTCTCGGAGCATCTGGCGTCGCGCCAGGAGGTGGCCCGCATCCTGCTCGGCTCCGGCGTTCCGACCGTCGTCCTGCGGGCCGCGGTCGTCATCGGCAGCGGCAGCGCGTCGTTCGAGATGCTGCGCCATCTCACCGAGCGACTGCCGATCATGGTGACCCCGCGCTGGGTGCGCACCCGCATCCAGCCCATCGCCGTCCGGGACGTCCTCTACTACCTGATCGGATGCCTGGACATCCCGGCCACGGTCAACCGCTCGTTCGACATCGGCGGCCCGGACATCCTGACCTACGCGGACATGATGCGGCGCTTCGCCGCCGTCGAGGGGCTGCGCGAACGAATCATCATCCAGGTTCCCGTGCTTTCGCCCGGCCTGTCCTCACTCTGGGTCGGCCTGGTCACGCCGGTGCCCCGGGCGATCGCGCGCCCGCTGGTCCGCTCGCTGCGCACGGAGGTCGTCGCGGGCGAGCACGACATCGCCGCCTGGGTGCCCGATCCACCCGACGGACTCGTCCCGTTCGAGACCGCCGTGGCCTACGCGCTGGCGAAGGTGCGTGACCGGGCGGTGGAGACACGCTGGTCCACCGCCCGCTGGCCGGGCGCCCCGACCACCACCCCCTTCCCACAGGCCATCGCCGCGCTCGTCGGCGTTCCGGGACCGCCCGGCGAGCCCGCCGTCACCGATCCGATCTGGGCCGGCGGCTCGCTCTACACCGACGAACGCACCCGCCCGGTCGCGGCGTCGGCGGACCGCCTGTGGGCCGTCATCGAGGGCATCGGCGGCGAGAACGGCTGGTACAGCTGGCCGCTGGCCTGGTCGGCGCGGGGATGGGTGGACATCCTGGTCGGCGGGGTCGGGCACCGGCGCGGCCGGCGAGATCCGCGGCAGCTCAGAACCGGCGAGGCGATCGACCTGTGGCGGGTCGAGGAGATGGTTCCGGGCCGGCTGCTGCGGCTGCGCGCGGAGATGAAGCTGCCCGGCCAGGCCTGGCTCGAGCTTCGGGTCGAACCAGCTGACGGCGGTGGCGGCGGTGGCGGTGGTCAGCGGGGCGTCGTCTACCGGCAGCGGGCGCTGTTCCTGCCCCGCGGGCTGCCCGGGCATCTCTACTGGAAGGCGGTCAGCCCCTTCCACGCCGTGGTCTTCGGTGGCATGTTGCGGACGATCGTCCACCGAGCCGAGGCCGACCAGCGCGCCGAGGCCGACCCAGGACGTCCCATTCCCGCAGCACGCGGCCATGCGTGATCGAGCGGTCCGGTAGGGAGCTGTCGGCGCACCGGTAGGTGCAGTCGGCACGGCAGCCCCGGCCGGCACGGCAGGCCCAGCCGGCACGGGAGCCACGGTCAGCCAAGGAGCCACGGCCAGCAGAGAGCCATGGTCGGCACCGCAGGCGCCGTGCGGCGGGCCGTCAGGCCTCGTCCGGGATCTCCATCTCGAACCAGACCCGCTTTCCATCCGGAGTCGTCTCGACGCCCCAGGCCTGGGCGAGTGCCTCGACGAGCAGCAGGCCCCAGCCGTGCTCGGCGTCGATCTGGTCGGTCGACTCGTCACCGGGCCTCGGCAGCGCCGATCCCTCCCTGTCCTCGACGCTGATCCGCAGCCGCCCGGGCTCCAGCGTCGCCCGCAGCACAAGGTCACTGCGCGCATGCAGGACCGCGTTCGTGACGACCTCGCTGACCAGCAGGATCGCATCATCGAGGGAGCTGATGCCGGCGTCGTGCAGGGCCGCGCGCACGGAGGTGCGCGCCTGGCCCGCGGAGGCCGCCACCGCGGGCAGCGCGAGCTGGATCAGGGGTGGGCGCACCGGCCTGGTCACCAGCACCAGCAGCGCGATGTCGTCATCCGTGCGGGCCGGCAGCTCGGCGGCGAGCAGGCAGCGTTCGAGCACCGTCCGCGCGGTCTCCTCGATGGGGCCGGGACCGTCCCACGTCACGGCGTCGGGGCCGGACCAGCTCCGGGCGGCGAAGGAGCCCGCACGGCGGCGGTCACCGGCGGTGCGTGACCTGCGGAAACCGCCGCGGCGGTCCCGGCCGGACCGGCGCTCACGGATCCGCCGCTCAGGCAGCACAGCGGACGCCGGTGCCGTGGTCGCCGGGCCACCGACCGGCGTGCCGTCGGCATCAGCACCGTTGGCATCAGCACCGCTGGCCGCAGCACCGCTGGCACCGGTACCGCCGGCCACAGCACCGGCCACCGAGGCACCGGCCACCGAGTCGGCTGGCAGGACGTCCGCCGCGGCCCCGGTGTCGGCGGCCCCGTTGTCGGCGGCCTCGTTGTCGGCGGCCCCGTTGGATGCCGCCTCGTTGGATCCCGCCCCGTTGGACGAGGCTCCGTTGGACGAGGCAAGGTCGCGTGCGGCCCGCGGGCGGGTGACCTGCTCGCCCAGGCCGGACCGCAGGTGTTCCAGGCCGTCGGCCAGTGAGCGCCGACGGGACTCGACGAGCCCGTCGGTGAACAGCACGAGGGCGGAGCCCGGGGGCAGCGTGATGGTCGTCTCGGAGAACGCGTCCGCCTCCCCCGTCCCGAGTGGCAGACCGGGTTCGAGGACGAGGTAGTCCGGCTGCTCGTCGGGCAGCAGCAGCAACGGCGGCGGGTGACCGGCGCTGGCGATCGTCGCGCGGCCGGAGTACGGGTCGTACACGGCGTACATCGACGTGGCGAGCTGCAGCCCGGGCAGCGAGTCGACGACCCGGTCCAGCCGCGCGAGCAGTTCGGCGGGGCCCCAGTCCTCCAGCGCGTAGGCCCGCAGCGCGGCCCGGAGCTGGCCCATCACCGCCGCCGCGTGCAGCCCGCGCCCCATCACGTCACCGATGGCGATGCCGGCACGGCCACCGGGCAGCGGAATGACGTCGTAGAGATCGCCGCCGACCTCCGTCCCGGCCGTTCCTGGCCGGTACTCCAACGCGATCTCCATCCCGTCCAGGGCCGGCGGGTGGGCGGGGAGCAGGGAGCGCTGCAGGGTCAGCGCGGACTCCTCCACATCGCGGAAGAGCTGCGCGTTGTCGAGCGCCGCGCCGCCGCGCCGCGCGAGCTCCTCCACGAGATGGATGTCGAATGCCGAGAACGGCTCCAGTCCGGCCCGGTCGACCGTGAGAGCGCCGAGCACCCTTCCGCGCGAGTGGATCGGCACGGTGATCGTGGGTCCGGAGGGGAACTCCCAGAACCTGTCGTAGGCCTCGCGGGCGAACAGCTTCCCGACGATCTTCTCGGTGTATTTCGGGACGTAGTACGACTGGCCGGTCCGGACGACGGAACCCGGCGGGATGTCCTGGTCGACGGTGGCCGGGCGGATCTGGAACGCGGCCCGGACGAAGCCGGCGGCCTTCGGGTCCAGGAAGGACGACGCGGCGATCGGAACGGAGTTGCCCTCCCCCCGCAGCCAGACGATCGCCGCGCTCCCCAGCCGGGGTACCGCCAGCGCCGCCGTCATCTCGACGATCCGCTGCGGGTCGAGGGAGGTGCCCAGGACCATGCTCGCGTCGATGAGGAAGGAGCACTGCCGCAGCGCCGCCTCCTCCGCGGACCGCGAACGGTGCCGCCACGCGCCGGACAGCTCCCGGACCACCGCGCGCCCGACCGAGGCTGTCGTTGCCGCCCAGCCACCGTTGGCCGGATCGGGCCCGGCGCGATCGCGGCCGGCCCGATCGGCACCGGCGGGGTCCGCGCAGGCCCGATCCATATCAGCCGCGGCCATATCGGGCACGGCAGTGCCGGGACGTTTCGCCACCAGGCCACCTCCACCCCATGGAAGCAATCCATAACGGACTGTGACGTCATCCACTCGCGGAAGTGTAGGCCGGTAGTCGGATATCGCGCCCGACGAGCAGCTCGGCCACCACTTTCCGTAACCATGCACCCCGTTTACTTCACACCCACGGAGAGGGTTTGATGCGGTCATGGATCCCGTTGTCACGGACCGTGCGGACGCTCCGACACCGACCGACGGCACCTCGACGAAGCCGGGCAGCGGTGCAGGGCCGGGCGACGGCGGCGGCGAGCCGGGCTCCGGTGCGGCGCAGGCTCCCTGGTGGCGCGACGCCGTGATGTACGAGGTCTACATCCGCAGCTTCGCCGACACCGACGGCGACGGGGTCGGCGACCTCGAAGGCATCCGGGGCCGGCTGCCGGACCTCGCGGACCTGGGCGTCGACGGGATCTGGATCAGCCCGTTCTACCGCTCCCCCATGGCCGACCACGGGTACGACGTCGCGGACCACACCGACGTCGACCCGCTGTTCGGCACGCTCGACGACCTCGACGCGCTGCTGCGCGACGCGCACACCTGCGGGTTGAAGGTCATCGTCGACGTGGTCCCCAACCACTCCAGCGAGCAGCATCCGGCGTTCCAGGCCGCGCTCGCTGCCGGGCCCGGCTCACCCGAGCGGGAGCTGTACCTGTTCCGGGACGGACGCGGGCCCGACGGCGCGCTGCCGCCGAACAACTGGATCTCGGTCTTCGGCGGCCCGGCCTGGAGCCGCGTTCCGGACGGCCAGTGGTACCTGCATCTGTTCGCCCGGGAGCAGCCCGACTGGAACTGGCGGCATCCGCAGGTGCGCGCGGAGCACCGGGAGATCCTCCGCTTCTGGCTCGACCGCGGCGTCGACGGGTTCCGTATCGACGTCTCGCATGGCCTGGTCAAGGACGACGCGCTGCGCGACCACCCCGCCCTCGCCACTCACCCCGCCAACCCCATTGCTGTCCCCGCCACCCCCGCTGCCGACGGCCACGCCGGCGACCGCGAAGGTCACGGAGAAGGCGACAGAGGAGCCGACGGTGTGGGCACCGGAGCTACTGGAGCGGCTGGTGCGGCTGGTGCGGTCCCCACCCCGGAGACGGGTTTCCGGGAGCTGTTCGAGCCCTACTCCTGGGATCAGGACGGCGTCCACGAGATCTACCGCGAATGGCGGGCGATCCTGGACGACTACGACCGTCGCGACGGGCGGGACAGGGTGCTCGTCGGCGAGACCTGGGTCGCCGACCCCGAACGGCTCGCCCGGTACGTCCGCCCGGACGAGCTTCACCTGACCTTCACGTTCTCGCTGCTGTACGCGCCGTTCTCGGCACCGGCGTGGCGCAGCGCCATCGACGCGGCTCGGGCCGCCACGGCCGCGGTCGGCGCGGTGCCCACCTGGGTGCTGGCGAACCACGACGTCATCCGGCCGGTCAGCCGGTACGGCGGCGGCGCGACGGGCCTGCGCCGGGCCCGGGCGGCCCTGCTGGCCATGCTGGCGCTGCCCGGGACGGCCTATCTCTACCAGGGCGACGAGCTCGGGCTGCCGCAGGTCGACGTACCGCCCGACCGGCGCCGTGACCCGGTGTGGGAACGCTCCGGGCACACGTCACCGGGGCGGGACGGGACCCGGATTCCGATGCCGTGGTCCGGCCAGTCACCTCCGTACGGCTTCACCGCAGACGAGGTCGAGCCCTGGCTCCCGCAGCCGCCGGACTGGGGTGCGCTGACCGCCGCCGCCCAGTCCGAGGACCCGCTGTCCACCCGGGTGCTCGTGCACGGCGCGCTGGCGCTGCGCCGGGCGCTGCCGTTCCTCGGCAGCTCGGCTGGCCCGGACGAGGCTCAGCCCGGGTTCCGCTGGCTCGCCGACCTGCCCGTCGACTGCCTCGCCTTCGACCGCACAGCACCACCAGCCCGCACACCACCACCGGCCCACACAGCACCACCGGCCGGCACAGCACCACCGACCCACACAGCACCACCCGGCGACACGGCGCCGCCCGGCCGGACAGCACCACCCGACGACACTCCCCCGCCGGCCGCGGGTGCTCACCCGCTCGGTTCCGCGCTGACCTGCGTCATGTCGACCGACGAGGAGGTGCGCCTCGCGCTGGCCGGGCGCCTGGTCCTGGCGAGCAGTCCCGTCAGCTACGACGGTGCGACGCTCGTTCTCCCACCCGCCACCACTGTCTGGGTCGTCCCCCGTTCGGGTTGACTCGGCCGACAGAGAACAGATCCGCACCTGCGGATCTGATTGACTGTTTGACCTGCAGATGCGGGATGCCCGGCGCCGTTGTATGCCATGAAGGCCAAAACCGGACGGTGCCACGGCGGAGACGTCGCCCTCTCGTGGCGCAGAATGGATGGGTGAACCAACCGTCACCCGTACGACCACGAGCAGACTTCTACGAGGCCGTCGGCGGCGAGGCGACGTTCCGGGCGCTGGTGGCACGGTTCTACGAGGGTGTGGCGAGCGACCCTGTCCTGCGCCCGCTCTATCCGGACGAGGAGCTTGCCGCCGCCGAGGAGCGGCTGCGGATGTTCCTCATCCAGTACTGGGGTGGGCCGTCGACGTACAGCGAGCTGCGGGGGCATCCGCGGCTGCGGATGCGGCACGTGCCGTTCGCGATCGGCCCGGCGGAGCGGGACGCCTGGATCAAGCACATGAGGGCGGCCGTCGACAGCCTCGACCTCGCTGCGGACCTGCACAAGGAACTCTGGGACTACCTGCTGATGGCCGCGAACTCCCTGCAGAACCGCCCCGGCTGACCTGCCACCGGCCTGGCTGCCGACCCGCGGCCGGGCCCCACCCTGCCTGGATGTCCGCGCCTGCCTGGATGTCCGGGCAGGGTCGAGATGTCCGCCTGGCGGGGATGTCCGGTCGGCGGGGATGTCCGGTCGGCGGGGCATCGCCTGCCGCTGAGGCCGGTTGGCGTGACCGGCCTCAGCAGGCGGGTGGTGCCCACGGGCGGCATGCGCCGCCGGGCGGTCAGTCTCGGGTGAGCTTGCGGTAGGTGACCCGGTGCGGGCGCGCCGCCTCGGGGCCGAGGCGTTCGACCTTGTTGGTCTCGTAGTCGGCGAAGTTGCCCTCGTACCAGAACCAGCGGGCCGGGTCGGTCTCGGTGCCCTCCCAGGCCAGGATGTGCGTCGCGACACGGTCCAGGAACCACCGGTCGTGGGAGACGACCACCGCGCAGCCCGGGAACTCCAGCAGCGCGTCCTCCAGGGAGCGCAGGGTCTCCACGTCGAGGTCGTTGGTGGGCTCGTCGAGGAGCAGCAGGTTGCCGCCCCGCTTGAGGGTCAGCGCCAGGTTCAGCCGGTTGCGCTCACCACCGGACAGCACGCCGACCGGCTTCTGCTGGTCAGGCCCCTTGAACCCGAAGGACGACACATACGCCCGGCTGGGGATGTCGGTCTTGCCGACGACGATGTGGTCCAGCCCGTCGGAGACGACCTGCCAGACGTTCTTCTTCGGGTCGAGCCCGGCACGGCCCTGGTCGACGTAGGCGATGTCGACGGTCTCGCCGACCTGCAGCTCGCCGCTGTCCGGCGTCGCCTCACCGGAGATCATGGTGAACAGCGTGGTCTTGCCGACACCGTTCGGGCCGATCACGCCGACGATGCCACCGCGAGGCAGGGTGAACGACAGGTCACCGATGAGGATCCGGTCACCGAAGCCCTTGGACAGCTTCCTTGCCTCGATCACCAGGCTGCCCAGACGCGGGCCCGGCGGGATCTGGATCTCCTCGAAGTCGCGCGGCCGCGCCTTGTCCGCCTCGGCGGCCATCTCCTCGTAGCGGGACAGCCGCGACTTGCTCTTGGCCATGCGCGCCTTCGGGTTCGACCGGACCCACTCGAGCTCCTGGGCGAGCATGCGCCGCCGCTTGGCGTCCTTCTGGCCCTCGACCTTGAGGCGGGCAGCCTTGTTCTCCAGGTAGGTGGAGTAGTTGCCCTCGTACGGGTGGGCGCGGCCGCGGTCGAGCTCGAGAATCCAGCCGGCGACGTTGTCGAGGAAGTACCGGTCGTGGGTGACCGCCAGCACCGCCCCGGCGTAGCGCGCCAGGTGCTGCTCCAGCCAGGCGACGCTCTCGGCGTCCAGGTGGTTGGTCGGCTCGTCGAGCAGCAGCAGGTCGGGCGCCTCCAGCAGAAGCCGGCACAGCGCGACCCGGCGGCGCTCACCACCGGACAGCGGAGCGACGTCGGCGTCACCCGGCGGCAGACGCAGCGCGTCCATCGCCTGGTCGATCTGGCTGTCGAGCTCCCAGGCGTTCGCCGCCTCGATCTTGTCGATCAGGACGGCCTGCTCGGCCAGGAGGGTGTCGAAGTCCGCGTCGGGCGCGGCCATCTTCTCGTTGATCGCCTCGTAGGCGGCGAGCACCTCGCGGATCTCGCGGACACCGTCCTCGACGTTGCCGCGGACGTCCTTGCTCTCGTCGAGCACGGGCTCCTGGGCCAGCATCCCGACGGTGTAGCCGGGGCTGAGGATCGCGTCGCCGTTGCTCGGATGGTCGAGGCCGGCCATGATCTTCAGCAGCGACGACTTCCCCGCGCCGTTCGGACCGACGACACCGATCTTCGCGCCGGGCAGGAACGCCAGGGTGACGTCGTCGAGGATCACCTTGTCGCCGTGGGCCTTGCGGGCCTTGCGCATCTGGAAGACGTACTGCGCCATGTGCCAACCCTAGGGCATGGTGCCCGGATACCTCACGGCGGTGATCCGAAGGATGACCAGCGGACACATCCACCCGTGTTCACCCCACCCCCAGCCGGGTACTAACCGGAGTCGGACGACCACCATCAGACACCATCGAACATCGGCCACCATCAGGCACAGGGTTCGCTGGGAGGCGGCATGCGCGCGGATGACCAGCGGGTCGGGCTCGCGGCGGAGGCGTTCAGCTTCGGCTATCCGATGGTCTGCGCGGTTCGGCAGATCATCCGTGCCGCGGAGGAGGGCATCGGGCCGATCAGGCCGGTCGGTTTCAACGCGTTCGCCCACCAGACCGACCCTCCGGGGCCGCTCTCGCCGTTCCTGAACGTGAACCCCGACGTCCTGTTCTCGATGGCCCAGGTGGATCTCGGCCCGGGCCCGGCGGTGCTGCGGGTCCCGCCGGCGCCGGGCAGGTATCACGTCCTCGCCTTCTACGACCCCTGGCTGAACGTGTTCGCCTATCTGGGCACCCGCACCGACACCAGGACCGAGAACGGCGACGGCGACGGCGACGGGCAGGGCCACGAGGTCCTGCTGGTCCCACCTGGCGGCGACGCCGATCTGGATGCGGATGCGGATGCGGGCTCGGGCGGCCGGCTTGTGATCGAGGCTCCCGCGCGGGTCTTCAGCATCGTCGCCAGGTTCGCCTTCCGGGGCCGACAGGACCTGCCCGCTGTCCGCGCGCTTCAGGACCAGCTCGCCGTGAGCCCACTCGACCCGGACGCACGCCGACCGGAGGGGCCACCGGACCGGTCCAAGCAGGTCTGCGACGACCTGCGGTTCTGGGAGGAACTGCGCACCTGGATGCGCGCCTTCCCGCCGCCGCCGATGGAACGCGAGTACGCCCGCAGGTTCGAGGCGCTGGGCCTGCTCGCCGACCCGTCCCCCTACATAGATCCTGATCCGACGCTCGCCTGGTCGCTGCGCACCGGTCTGCGCACCGGTCGGGACGAGCTGGAGCGGCTGGCGGACGCCGGCCGGCGGACCAACCTGGGATGGGCCAGCACCCTGCATGAGGCCGACTACAACCTCGACCGGTTCGGCCCCGGCGTCCGCGACGACCGCGCCTGGGAGATTCCGGACCGGGCGCAGGCCCGCATCGCCCGGGCGCTGGCCGCCCGGCGCCCGCTGGGCATCGTCCACGCCTACGAGGAGACCGCCGCGCACTGTGCGGTGGACCTGGAAGGCCATCACCTCACCGGCGCGCACGACTACCGGCTACGCCTGCGGCCGCCGCCCGTGGACTCCTTCTGGACCCTCACCATGTACGACGAGCCCGACGGCTACCTCGTCGACAACCCGCTGGGCCGCTACTCGATCAGCAGCCTGGACGATCTCGTCCACGAGCCGGACGGGTCCATTCCCGTGCTGATCCAGAGCGAGCCCCCACGGCCGGAAGCACTGTCACAGTCGTCCGCTGCGCCGTCGGGGCCACAAGGACCTTCGGCCTCGGCACTGCGACCGGTGTCGACGCCCCGATCGACGTCCGCGGCGGGTGCTGCCGGGACGGCGAACTGGCTGCCGGCGGCCGGCGGCGACTTCCGCCTGGTCCTGCGCATGTACTGCCCGGGTGAGGAGGTCCTGCGCGGCGCCTACTCACCACCGGCGATCCACCGGCTCGACTGACCCACACCACCCCTGCCGGGGGCACCACGCACGGCTGCCGGGCGCTGTGGCGCCCCGAGGCTGGCGCGTCGCCCTGGGGAGCGTGCCGTCGGCCCCCGGGGGTGCGTCCTGACCGGTCAGGGCAGCGTGATGCGTACCGGCAGCGTGCTGCCGGTTCCGACCTCGTCGATCTGGGCGCTCGGCGCGAGTACGGCGATGTCCGCGCCCTCCTCGACCAGGACGGGGAGCACCTGGCGGTCGACGGTCCGGGCCCGGCCTCCCGACGCCGGTGTCGCCAGCAGAGACACGGTGATGGACGTCCCGGCACCGGGCACCGTGCTGATCCGCGGCCTGCCGAGCGGGCTGCCGGCCTCGCGCCCGGTGGGGGATCCGCGGGTGCGCGCACCGTCGTAGCTGACCGCGTCGGTGACATCGTCGGCATCAAGTCCGTCCGCGTCGACGGTGAGCCGCGCGGCGGACTGCCCGGTGACGGGCACCGGGTAGGACAGCCTGGTTCCGCCGGCTTCGAACACCAGCTGCGCCGCCCGGCTTCCGGCGGGAGCCGCACCGACGCTCACCTCGACGTCGACGGTGCGGCCCGTCGCGAGGGTGAGCGCATCGACCCGGGACCGTGTCGGCGACTGGGGCGAACGGTTGTAGGCGGCCGGCATCCGCAGCAGGTAGGGGGTTCGGTCGGGGTGATCGGCCACGACCTTCAGGTCCGCGACCCCACGCGAGACGGCGAACAGCAGGTCACCGTCGCCGTCCGCACCGTCGAGATCCGGGCCGTTCGCGGTGACGGCACTCGGATGGCCCAGGTAGGCCGGGGTGGCCGAGACCAGCACCAGGGATCGGTCGGGCAGCGAGCGCAGCATGCCGGCGAGCTCCCGGTCGTGCCCGGTCATCGTCGCGTTCGCGTCGACCGCGACGACCAGGATGAAGGTCGTGAGGCTGACGACGCCCGCGGTTCCCACCCCGGTGAGGCCCCGCGCGACCCGGCGCCGGGACCAGGTGGCCAGATCGACGACTCCGCGGGCACCGAGATGCACCAGCCCGATCATGACCGGCATCAGGTAGAAGGGCCCGACGTACCGGATCCCACCCCACAGCTCCGCCGCGTTCCAGGCGCCCCAGAAACCGAGGTAGCCGATCAGGAACAGCACCGACCCGAGGCCCAGCAGGTAACCGGGTGCGTCCAGCCGCCGGCGGGCCACCGTGACGACCGCGGCGACCGCCAGGAGGACACCGCCGCAGGCCCAGCCCCCGAGCAGCCACAGATGATCACCCACGGACGCCAGCCCGTCGCCGAGGCCGAAGTCGTGCCCGCCATCCGACGGGTACAGCCGGCGCCAGCCGAACCCGAGCTTGTCATCGGGTTCCAGCAGCGCGAACGGCAGCCTGAACGGGCTTCCCGTGGCGGCCGCGTTGAAGGCCAGCAGAAGCCCGGCCGGCAGGGCCAGCCCCGCCGCCGCCCAGCGCAGCGCCCACCCGAGCCGGGCGTCCCGGCGAACCTTCACCACCGCCCAGATCACCACCGGGGCGAGCACCAGCACCACGTCGTAGGGACGCACCGCCACGGCCACCCCGGCGGCGAGCCCCGCGCCGGCGAGTGCCACCCCGCCGCCCCGCCGGCCCCTGCCGCGCAGGCCCCGCAGCAGGCCGAGCAGGGTCAGTTCCAGCAGGACCAGCACCGGCAGGTAGCTCAGCACCAGCGCGCTCTGCACGATCATCAGCGGGGAGAACGCCAGCAGGGTCGCCGCGAGCGCCGCGACCCTGCGATCACCCGACAGCTCGACGCCGAACAGGTACGTGACGACCACCGCGGCCGCCGCGACCAGCGCGAGCACCGGCGAGATGCTGCCCGTCAGCAGCAGGCCGAGCGCGAAGAGCCCGGGGACGAACGGCGTGTACTTGAGGACGTAGTGACCGTCGGACACGGCGGCCAGCCAGGGCGCGTAGGAGGCCGCCGGGTCGGGCGCCGCGGGGAACAGGTGCCCGCCGGCCATCGCCCGGGCCTGGGTGAGGTAGATGACCTCGTCGTTGTTGATCGACAGGTAGGGGAACAGGTTGTGCCGGAGCACGACCGCGACGGTCGCGCTGAGCACCGCGAGCACGGCCACGTAACGACCTGGGGCGCTGATCTCACGGGCCCGCCGCCACAGCCGGTCGAACGACAGCCCGGCCGCCCCGGTGGGAGCCGGCGGCGGCACCGGGCTGCCCGTCTCCTGCCGGGGGACCGCGGCGCCCGGCTGCCCGGACGGTTCGTCCAGCGCCGGGCCCGCTCCGCCACGGGGTTCGTTCGCCCTGCTCACCCTCGGCACGGTACCGAGCGGAACATGCCCCGATGCCGCAGGTGGGCCTATCGGTAACAGCATGTCGGCGGCCTCACACAGCCCGCGACCACTGCGACCACCCCCCTGCCGCTCGCCGGGCGCGCCGTGCCGACCGACATCACCGCGGATCGGGCCACGATCAGCCCGCGGCGCCCCCCGGCCCCAGCAGGCGGTGCTCCCCCACGACATCGGCAAGCCCGAAACCCGCCGCCCCCAACCGGCCGGTCACGCCGCGGGAAGGCGCGGACGACCTCCGGCTGGACACCCGGTGCCCGACGGTCCGCCGCCCCTCGATCAGAGGCGGCGGAGAGGGGACCACCCGCTCCCCCTGATCCGTCAGCGGGGCCGTGCAGTCGGCGCTCTCTGGCCCTGCGCCGCCCCCGACCGTCTGCTCGGCCCCGATTACTCGCTCGAGATGGACCTGACCGGCCTGGCCCTGCTCCGCCGCAAGGCCGTGCCCTGCCGGCTGCCC
Organism: Frankia sp. CcI49; assembly: GCF_001983215.1. NCBI lineage: Bacteria > Bacillati > Actinomycetota > Actinomycetes > Frankiales > Frankiaceae > Frankia > Frankia sp. CcI49. The sequence goes on along the minus strand of NZ_MOWP01000008.1, from coordinate 4,428 downwards.
CGACGGATCCGCCAGGGCCGCAGAGATCGTCTGGGCGGCCCCGCCACCCGCCGCGCCGCCGGAGCCGGCAGCACCACCAGAACCGGCGTCGTGGTGGACGGCGTCGGCCGCGCCGGGATCGCCGGGATCGGCGGCCTCCTCCGCGTCGAACGCCGAGTCATCGTGACCGAACGGATCCATCTGGGCCGCCCCGGGATCAGCCAGCGGGTCGGGGTAGCCCGACGACGTGGCGAGCGAATCCGTGGGCCCGGGCGACGAGCGTGCCACCCTGCGCACCTCGACAGGCCGCCATGTCAGCTCCGCCGCGACTGCTTCGGCGTCGACCTCATAGCTGACCCGACGGTCACCGTCCTGCGTCTCGTAGTTGTTCTGGCGCAGGCGGCCGACGACCAGCACCCGGTCGCCCCGGGAAAGACTGGCCGCCACGTTCTCGGCGAGCTGACGCCAGCAGGACACCCGCATGTAGAGCGTGTTCCCGTCGACGAAACGCTGCTCGGCACGGTCATAGCGACGCGGCGTGGACGCCACGCGGAAGCCGCAGACGGAGACCCCGCTCGCGGTGATCCGCAGGACCGGGTTCTCGACCAGATTGCCGATCATCGTGATCTCGGTGTCAGGCATGGAGCACTCCTCGGAGAGCATCTCGGGGGCAGGGAGACGACTCGGTGACCGCTGGCCAGCCCATCCGCCGCCCGTGCGCCGCACGTGAGGCGGATGGAGACTGGTCCGCAGCCACGCCACGACTCTGCGCCACCGACTCCGAGTTGGGAACAACTTCTTCGCTCACTGTGGATAACTGCGTGCTTTCCACAGGACGGCGACCCGACTGGTCTGCGCCGCATCCGTCCACAATGCTCGAACCTGTCGCCACCCGCCGCACCACACAACGCACCGACCTGGAACGCGGTCGCAGCTTGGCCAAGCGCCATGAGCTCTCGGCACGCGCGGACACGGGAACATCGAGCGTGCGTGCCAAAGTTGCTCCCAGACGGGCTGACGCTCCGCAGCAGAACCCCGCGCCTACACAGAATGGGACGGTATGTCGACACAAGCGGCAAGCTCCGACGTGAACGCGGCGGCGAGCGGAACCTTCCAGCTCGGCGGCGACCTGCCGGTCAACCGGCTCGGCTTCGGCGCGATGCGGATCACCGGCCCAGGCGTCTGGGGCCCACCCGCCAACCACGACGAGGCCATCGCCGTGCTGCGGCGCTCCGTCGAGCTCGGCGTGAACTTCATCGACACGGCCGACTCGTACGGGCCGGAGATCAGCGAGGACCTGATCGCCGAGGCCCTGTACCCCTACCCCACAGATCTCGTCATCGCGACGAAGGGCGGCTTCACCCGGCAGGGCCCGAACAAGTGGACCGCGGTCGGGCGCGCCGAGTACCTCCGCCAGCAGGTCGAGATGTCACTGCGCCGGCTCAAGCTCGAGCGGATCGACCTGTACCAGCTCCACCGCATCGACCCCAAGACTCCCGTCGAGGAGTCGCTCGGTGAGCTGCGCGCCCTCCAGCAGGAGGGGAAGATCCGCCACATCGGTCTCTCCGAGGTCAGCGTCGCCGAGCTGGAGCACAGCCGGACCCTCGCCGACATCGTCAGCGTCCAGAACCGCTACAACCTCGCCGACCGCGCCTCCGAGGACGTCCTCGACTACGCCACCCGCGAGAACATCGGTTTCATCCCCTGGTTCCCGATCGCGACCGGCACCCTCGCCCGCCCGGGCGGAATCCTCGACGAGGCCTCGAAGCGCCACGGCAGCAAGCCCTCCCAGCTCGCGCTGGCCTGGCTGCTGCGCCGCTCCCCCGTGATGCTGCCCATCCCCGGCACGTCCTCGGTCGCCCACCTGGAGGAGAACGTCGCCGCCGCCGGCGTCACCCTCACCGACGACGAGTACGAGGACCTCGCCAAAGCAGCCGGCTGACAGCCAGCCAGCGCCTCACCGCGAGCTCTCGTGGTCTGTGGGTGGATGCGGATCGGGCATCCACCCACCGGCCGCCCGCGCAACCCCCGGCACATGCGGCAGTATGTGGGATGGTGGCCCCACCCTGCGGCGACACGGCCACCACCCACGACAGACCGGGGGCCGATTGCGACATCAGATGACGTGAGGTGGACACTGTCCATCCCACCCGGGATCCGTCCGCGGACCCCACAATGGAGTAGCGCGCCCGTAGCTCAGCGGATAGAGCGAGTGCCTTCTAAGCACTGGGTCGCAGGTTCGATCCCTGCCGGGCGCACAAAACACCCACCCTGACCTGCAGCTTCGCATTTCAAGATCCGCCGGGCGGCGTCGGTAAGCGCTGCGGCGCAAGGGGAAAATCACCTCCCGCAGGCGGGTTCCGCCAAGGTCCGGCAGGCCCCGTGACCTGCGACTTCAGCCCAGAACCGGCCGTCCGCGCCGGCGCACAGCGCTCAGACACCTGATACTTTCGCATTTTTACCAGCCGTAGAAGATCGCGTGGGTGCGGTAGGATCAGGCTCCGGGGAGCACACCACTCACGGCTTCGCCGCCTCGACCGGCCGGCGGTCCGGCCCTGGGCCAACAACGCCGTACGAGCACGGTCTGCCCCGACCTGTCCCGGTGGCACACTGTGCGGGTGAACGACGGGGGCAACACAGACAGCACCGACCGTGAGGGTGCAGGCTGGTACTTCTTCGTCTCCTACGCCCAGGCCGACCAGCCGTGGGCGGAGTGGATCGCCTGGACCCTGGAAGAAGCCGGGTACCGGGTGCTGGTACAGGACTGGGACCTCACCCCCGGGTCACACCGGGTGCAGTGGATCCATGAAGGGGTGCAGCGCGCGGAGCAGACGATCATTGTCCTGTCCGAGGAGTACACCCGGTCGGTCTACGGCACCGCCGAATGGCAGACCGCCTGGGCTGCGGATCCGGCCGGGCAGACCCGCAAGCTCCTGGTCGCCCGGGTCGCAGACTGCGCCCCGCCCGGGCTGCTCGCCCAGATCGTGCCCGTCGACCTGTTCGGCCTCCCCGAGCAGCAGACACAGGCCACTCTGCTACGCGCCGCACGCCTCGCCGTGTCCGGAGCACGGGCGAAACCCGACACCAAACCGCCGCTCCCGTCCGGCCGACAGGCGATGCCGGGACAGCCGGCGTTCCCGGGCGACCGGCCCGAGGTGTGGAACATCCCCCCACGGCTGGCACACTTCGTCGGCCGTACCGATCTCCTCGACCAGCTCCACCACGACCTCACCGTCGCCGCCACCGTGTCGGTGTGCGCGGTACGTGGCCTCGGCGGAGTCGGGAAAACCGCACTCGCCATCGAGTACGCCTACCGCAACGCCGAAGCGTTCGAAGTCGCCTGGTGGATCCCCGCCGAAGACCCCGAACTCATCCCCGACCACCTCGCCACCCTCGCCACCGCCCTCGGCCTCACCCCCGACGCGGACGCGGACTGGCCCACCATCCACACCCACCTACGCCGCGAGCAACGACGCTGGCTGCTCATCCTCGACAATGTCGAACACCCCGACGTCATCGACCCGTTCCGACCCACCGACACCCTCGGCCGCCTGGTAATCACCACCCGGCGCACCGGACTCGCCCGCCACGGGACCACCCTCAACCTCCAAGAACTCACCCGGCCCGAAGCGGTCGACCTCCTCACTCGACGCGTCCCCCACATCACCCCCGACACCGCCGACACCATTGCGGACCTGCTCGGCGACCTCCCCCTCGCCGTGGAACAGGCAGCCGGCTACCTCGACCAAACCGGCACACCCCCCGACCACTACATCGCCATGCTCACCGACCAACTCGGGGACATGCTCCACCGCGGCCACATCCCCGACCGACCCCACACCACCCTCGCCACCCTCTGGAACCACTCCCTCACCCAACTCATCACCCACCACCCCGCAGCCACCACCCTCCTCGACCTCTGCGCTCTCTGCGCCCCCGACCCCATCCCCCTCACCCTCCTCACCGACCGACCCGACCTCGTCCCCGACCCAGGCCTCCGCCACGCCGCCGAACACCCCCCGATCTGGAACGACACTGTCGGCGCCCTCGTCGGCTACGGACTCGCCCACCGCGACGGGTCTTCTCTTACCCTCCACCGCCTCACCACCGCCGCCATCCGCACCCACATGACTCCTACCACCCACACCAGCACCGCCACCACCCTTGCCGCCCTCCTCACCGACGCCCTCCCCGAAGACATCGACGGACACCCACAGAACTGGCCCCAGTGGCGCCAGCTCCTCCCGCACGTCCGCGCCCTGCTCGACCACCACCCTGACACCATCTGGAGCAACAACAGCCAATCCGCCGCCTGGCTCGCCGACCGCACCGGCATCTACCTCGGCCACCACGGCCGACCCGACACCGCCATCCCCTACCACCAACGCGCCCTCAACCTCACCGAAACCCACCTCGGCCCCCACCACCCCGACACCCTCACCAGCCGCA